>JADHNM010000040.1 GCA_016779505.1 SAR86 cluster bacterium | reverse complement strand
AGTAATCATTTTGGCAAGTAAATTGGTGCACTTCACATCAAATATAATTTTTTTACCCTTGCTATTTTGCAACACTGTTTTGCTGAATATCATCATAAGCTGATCCGGGTAAATAATTTCGCCTAGATTGCTTACTACCCCCAACCTGTCCCCATCCCCATCAAAAGCAATGCCGAGATCTGCTTCTTCTGCTTTTACAATTTCTATAAGGTCTTGAAGATTTTCTACCTTGCCTGGATCAGGATGATGATTGGGAAAATTTCCATCAATTTCACAAAATAACTCCACTACTTCATGCCCAAGTGCACGCATTAATTTGGGGCCAATTTCTCCAGCCGAACCATTGCCACAATCAACAACAACCTTGATTTTTTTTGAGTTCTTGGATGCTTGAGATA
Organism: SAR86 cluster bacterium; assembly: GCA_016779505.1. Taxonomy (GTDB): domain Bacteria; phylum Pseudomonadota; class Gammaproteobacteria; order Magnimaribacterales; family D2472; genus D2472. The sequence goes on along the minus strand of JADHNM010000040.1, from coordinate 9,241 downwards.
TTACCTCTTCAATATATTCATCCATTAAATCGTTCTTCATAATTTCAGATCCAATGTCTTTAGAATTTGGTTTATTTGAAATTAAATGCAGTATCTCAATCCCAGAGACTGGCATGTCATTTATTACAATTTTAAAGCCATTATAATTTTTTGGATTATGGCTTCCAGTTATCATAACGCCTGATTTGGAGTTCAGTTTTTTTGCAGCAAAATAAAGAAGCGGGCTTGTTACTATGCCTACATTCACCACATTGATTCCAAGAGATTGCAATTCTTTTGAAAGTAATTTCAATATGTTTTCTCCAGACAGTCGCCCATCTCTGCCTAGAGCTAGCTCATTTACCCTTTCATCAATACATTTTCTTGCTATAGCAGATGCTATAGCTTTGATTGAAAATTCATTGATTTGCTCAGGCACTATTCCGCGAATGTCATATTCCCTGAAAATGGATTCATCGATCATAGCAATTTTAATTTCATTATATGAGTTGTTTTGTCATAATAGCTGAGACTTAAAACCATAGACAACATGTTTCTTAACACTGACTCAAAATTTATTTGGCTAAATGGAAATTTTCAGCCATTTAACGATACAAATATTCATCTCTTATCCAATACCCTGCATTACGGAATGGGAGTTTTTGAGGGCGTGAGAGCATATGAAACAAATGATGGGGGAGCCATATTTAGGTTAACTGATCACACTGAAAGACTATTTTCTGCAGCATCAAAAATTAATATCAGCATTCCTTATTCTGCAGATGAATTGTGCCAAGCTCAAATAGATACAATGTCTAAGAATAACCTTAGAGAAGGTTACATTAGACCGATTGTTTTTCTTGGGAGTGAGTCTATGGGTCTAAGGTCCCAACATTCGCTTTCTGTTAATGTTGCTGTTGCTTGCTGGGAATGGCCTTCGTATATGAATCCAGACGCTAAGAAAAATGGTATATCAGTTGTTAAATCTCCGTTCCAGCAGTATGACAATCCCTTGTACTCAAACAACAAAATTATCGGTACATATGTTAATTCAATTATGGCGGTTAATGATGCTATTTCCAAAGGGGCTGAAGAAGCAATACTTTTGGATAAACATGGCTACATTTCTGAGGGTAGTGGAGAAAATCTTTTTATCGTAAAAAACTCTGTATTAATTACCCCCACAACAGATTATTGTTTAAATGGGATTACTCGACAAAGCGTAATGTCTATTGCTAAAAATCTTAATTATTCAGTTGAAGAAAGGAACCTAACTTTTGAAGAATTATTGGATGCTGATGAAGCTTTTTATTCAGGGACCGCTGTTGAGATTACCCCAATTACAACCGTTGATGGATCTTCAATTGGCTCAGGCGTTATTGGTCCAATTACTGAGATTCTGCAAAATAAATATTCTGAAATAGTCTGCGGTCAAGATACCCGCTACTCAGACTGGCTTACTGCAATCTAAACTTACATTTAACTTGAATCAAAAATTAAATATTGCTATCTCTAGCTATCGCAGTGCTCCATTTGGGGGCGGTCAAGGTATATTTATTTATGAGCTATCAAAGGCATTACAAGCACTTGGACATAATGTAAGTATTATCTCCGGTCCTCCATATCCTAATCTAGAGCCAGATATTAACTTGATTAAATCTCCTGGATTAGATCTATTTAGCACTTTTGTATTTAAAGAGAGGCTTTCTCTTTTTAGAAATAAAAAAAATAAATCTCTAAATGATTGGTATGAATTTTTTTCTGCTTTATTGGGAGGATTTCCGGAAATCAAAACATTTGGAGATAGGCTGAATAAGATACTGACTGAGTCCTCCTTCGATGTGTTAATTGATAATCAATCTATTAGTTATGGTATTCTTGATATTCAAAAAAAACTTCCTGTTCTGGAGATCATCCATCACCCCATTACAAAAGATTACAAATATGATCTTGAATTCTCAAAAGGAATAATTCAAAAAATTTTAAAATGGCGATGGTTTTCTTTCTTAAAAATGCAAAAAAAAGTTGCTCCTAAACTTAAAGCTATTGCAACTCCATCATTTAATTCAAAAAAAGATATCGCACAAGATTTTAATGTTTCAAGCAAAAATATTTCTGTAATACCTAACGGAATTGATTTTCAAAAATTTTCCCCTAAAAAAAATATTCCTCGAATTCCTGGGCAGATCATTACCACTGCAAGCGCAGATGTTCCTTTGAAAGGCTTAGATTTTACTTTAAGGGCTGTGGCTGACTTAAAAAAAGATTTCCCCTATATTAGATTGGTTGTTATCGGAGCTGCCAGAGCAGGCGGTCACACAGAGCGTTTGATACAAAAACTGAAAATTGAAGCTAACATTGTTTACAAAAATAACTTAACAAAAGAAGAAATTGCTTTTGAATATGCAAACAGCAATATCGCAATTGTTAGCTCATTATATGAGGGATTTGGTTTTCCTGTTGGAGAGGCAATGGCAAGTGGTATCCCTTTAATAGCTACCAATGTCGCATCTATTCCTGAAATCACTAGCACCTTTGCTGAGCTAATTCCTACGAGTGATTCAAAGAGCATTGAAAGAACAATACGAAATATTCTATCCAACCCCTCTAAATATCAGAATAGAGCTGACGAGGGCAGAAAACATATAATAGAAAACTATGATTGGCATAAAATTTCACAGTCTTACGAGAGTTTGATTTATAAAATAATCCAGGATTTTAAATGCTAACTTTTAATTTTAATAAAATTCATCTCCCGCCTAATGCACGAATCTTAGATGTTGGTTGTGGAGAAGGGCGTCATATTTTTGGTTCTTTGCATACATATACAGATGTTTATTGCATTGGAATTGATCAAGATATTGCCTCTCTAAGTAAATGCAAAGAAGGCTTAGATTTTTTTAAGGAACTAGATACTGCCTCAACAGTTTTTATGCAAGGATCTGTCTACAATCTTCCATTCGAAAATAACAGCTTCGATCTTGTTATCTGTTCAGAGGTTCTGGAGCATTTAGATAATTACCATACTGCAATTGAAGAGATTTATAGAGTCCTGAAATCCAAGGGAAAATTTTTACCTAGCGTTCCTTCATTTTGGCCTGAAAAAATTTGTTGGGCTCTCTCATCGGGTTATCAAAATATGCCTGGCGGTCATGTAAGAATCTTTAAGAAACGCCAAGTAATCAATGAGATCAAAGAACATGGGTTTACTTATAATCATTCCGAAAGATTTCATGGTTTGCATAGTGCCTACTGGTGGCTGCGCTGTCTTTTTTGGAATAACCAAGAGACAAATTATCTAGTGAAGATTTATAAAAAATTTCTTGAATATCAAATTCTTCAAAGTCCGGCATGGTTAAATAACTTTGAAAAAATTCTTAATCCTATTTTTGGTAAAAGCATTGCATTTTATTTTGAAAAGAAATGAAAAAATTTCCAAATATCTCCAACATTAATCCTGATTCTCTTGATGGACTAAATCATTTGGGTAGATTTTTAGATGAGGCTCAATTTCTTTCTGGGGCCATTCCCTCCAATCAAGATGGCTCTCATGATCCATGGGATCATCTTGAAGCCGTCATGGGTTTGACTACTTTAGGCTATAACAGCCAAGCCCTTAAAGGCTTGCATTGGATGTCTGCCAATCAGAACGAAGATGGTAGCTGGTATAACTTATATAAGGATGAAGAGCCATTAGAACTCAACAAACAAACTAATTACGCATCATACATTGCTGTTGCTGTATGGCATTTTTATTTGCTTAATAATGATATTAATTTTCTACAAAGTTTTTGGGAACCAGTTAAAAAAGGCATTTTATTTTCTCTTTCTCTTCAACATAGTAATGGAGCCATTGCCTGGAATATAAATGAGTTTGAAACAATTGATGAGGATTATCTGTTAACTGGCTGCAGCTCCATTGCAAAAAGTTTTGAGTGCGCAATTGCCATTTGCCAAGTTTTAGGCCGTCATAATTACGAGTCAGAATGGAAAATTGCACATTCAAAATTAATAACAGCGCTTGAAAATCCATCTGAAATATTTGACTTACAGAAAGACCGCAGTAGGTTTTCAATGGATTGGTATTATCCGATTCTAGGCGGAATTAATTCAAAACAAAGAATTGCTGCTTTAATAACAAAAATTCAAGATTCTTTTTGGGTTGAGGGTCTTGGAATTAAATGTGTATCAGATGAGCCTTGGGTTACTGTTGCTGAGACCAGCGAGTGCTCTATTGCATATAAAAAAATTGGAGAAGATAAAATAGCATTAGAGCTTCTTCATAATGCTATTGCTATAGTTGATAACAAGAACATACCCTACATGGGTTGGCAATTTAAAGAAAATATTTACTGGCCAGAAGAAACACCTGCTTGGACCTCAGCGGCATGCATTTTAGCAGCTGATGCGAATAACAGACTGACCTCTGGGGCTGATTTATTTCTTAAACAACAATTTAAGCCTTAGTTAGACAAACAATGGTATCAACTCTTTCGAATAGTTTAAAACCTTCCTTTTGAGCTTTTTGATAAACTAGATATGGAGCTTGTCCGCCATCCTCTGGTTTCTCATAAATATCATGAATTACCAATGCTCCATGAGAATGAAGTTTACTACTCCAATTATCATAATCGTTCATTGCCGATACTTCAGTATGACTACCGTCAATAAATAAGAGTCCTAGTTCTGTTCCCCATGATGATGCGATAGAATTTGCATTGGCAAGAATTGGAACGACCCATTTACTTTCTTCAAATTGCTGAAGGTTTGATTGCATTAAAGGTACCGTATTAACTCGGCCTAATTTTTCATCATAAATTTCCGCATCAAAATATTCTTCACCTAGCTGGTGTTCCTCGGAACCAGAATGATGATCCACGGTATAAACCAACTGATTATGAATTGCACTTCCTGCAGCTATATAAAGTGCAGACTTTGCTCCAAACGTACCAATTTCAAGAGCTGGCCCATAATGAGAAAACTTTTCCGCCCATTTCGTCAATGCCAATCCCTCATGACTGGGCATGAAGCCTTTAATATTATTTAGTTGATCAAAGTCCATATTATTTATAAAAGTCTTTTCCTAGCGTCGATTTAAATCGTCTATGTATCCAAAGATATTCAGCTGGATGTTGAAGAATGCTTTCTTCCATTATGTCATTAATTTTTTGGGCTAGTTCTGTTGAGTCTAGCTCTAAATGATCAATTAATTCTATCTTAAGAATTAACTTATTATTTACATAGTATGAATTTATAAATAATAAATTTGAATCAGTAGCATCAATAATCTTTTTTGTTGTTGTGATAGTAGCTGCTTCTTTTTGAAAAAATTTTAATTTAACAGAATGATCCCATCCATAATCTTGATCTATTGCATACAAAACATTCTTTCCATTTTTCAGCCATTTCATAAATTTTCTTGGATTATTTTTATCAGCTGTATCTTTCAGGCTTGAAAGTCTACCTTTATCTTGAATTTTATTCATTGAAGCAGAATTATGTGATCTGCTCACCCCATACATTGGAGCATTCATAGCCAAAAGACGAGCATCTAACTCTAAGTGTTGAGAGTGCTTAAAAATGATCAAGTTACCCTTATTACTTTCATTGGGAAGCAAAAGATCTAAGTTAATTATTTCATAATTAATCTGGCTTTGTATTTTTTGGTTTGACCAAAACCAAGCTATGCCTGTTTCAATCAAAGATCTTCCTAGGTACAAAAAATTATCTCTTAAAATTTTTTCCCTTTCTGTTTTTGATAGATTTGGGAAACATGCCTCAAGATTTACTTGCGCAATTTTTTTCCTGCTTCCAGCAACAATAAACAGGACTTTTCCACAAAATTTTCCCATTACTGGATGCCATGAAGTTGGGAGATGGCAAAGACCTTGCCATAATGTCATCATTAACTTAATCAATATTATGAGTACATCAAAATTAAAGAATGTATTATTACATTAATTTAAATATAGCTTTGATATGAAGTTGGTAATTTATAATTTTTTAATTTTAATACTTGTCCCAGTATTTGTATTACGGATCTTTGTTAAGAGTTTTTCTGATTCAGATTACACCAAGCATTTTCTTAATAGGTTTGGATATAATTTCAGTCAGCTCAAACAAGCAAATAAAAAAATTATTTGGTTTCATGCAGTAAGTTTAGGAGAGGTCATAGGATCTCAAGCGCTGATTAATAAACTTGCCAAACATTTTGATATCGTGATAACAACCTCAACCCCAACAGGTTTAAGAAGGGCAAAGGAAATCTTTCCTGAGAATATAGTAATAAATTATGCCCCTTGGGACTTTGTTTTCTTTGTTAACAGGCTTCTAAATTTTTACAAGCCTGATGCCATATTAATATTTGAGACAGAAATATGGCCATCAATGATTTCACAAGCATCTAAAAAAAATATTCCTCTTTATTTAATGAATGGCAGACTAAGTCATAAGTCTTACCGTGCTTATGCAATGTCATCATGGCTTTTAAAAGACATCTTAAAAAAGATCACTTTTTCTTTTGTGCAAACAAGCAAACACAAGGATCGCTTTTTAAAACTGGGCATTAATGAGGATTCTATTGAGGTAGTGGGCTCAGTTAAATTTGATATTTCTAGCGCAAACACCAAGCCAGTTAAAACTGCTCCTTTTATCTTGGGAGCCAGCACTCATCCAGGAGAGGAAGAAATATTGCTGAATGCATTCAATAGGCTTGAATCTAGAGAACATTTCAAGCTATTTATTTGTCCCAGGCATACAGAGCGCGCTGCAGAGATCTCAAGGCAAGCAACCATCAAAGGGTTCAGATCACAATTATTTTCAAATCTAAACTCAGAAGATTACGATGTGTGCATTATCGATAGCATAGGCTTATTGCCTAGCCTTTATGCAGCCTCATCTATGTCTTTTGTTGGGGGTAGTTTGGTGCCTAGAGGAGGGCATAATTTAATTGAACCTGCTGCTTTAGGGTCTCCAATCATCATAGGTCCTCATACATTTAATTTTGAAGATATAGTTGAGCAATTTCTTAATAATAAAGCATGTATCAAAGTTACCAGCGAGGATGAATTGCTAGCTGCGATAGATTTTTTTATTGGTGATTTAAAAATAGCTGAGCAATATGCGCTCAGAGCCAAGGAGGTTGTTGAAAGAAATAAAGGTTCAACAGAGGTTCAAGCTTCTTATATAATTAAGCAATTAGGAGAAAAAAATTGAAGCTTATTACAGCAATTATTAAGCCATTTAAATTAGAGGAAGTTCGTCAATCACTTGATCTGATTGGTATTACTGGCATGACAATTACCGAGGTGAAAGGTTTTGGGAGGCAGAAAGGCCATACTGAATTATACCGAGGAGCTGAATATGTGATCGATTTTTTACCCAAAATCAAAGTAGAAATTGCTGTATCAATTGATCAGCTTGATGCAGCCATTAATGCAATTACATCAAGCGCAAGCACCGGAAAAATTGGAGATGGAAAAATTTTTGTCTCTACACTTGATCAAGTTATCAGAATTAGAACAGGTGAGACTGGTCAAGACGCAATATAAAAGTACTTGAAACTAAGTAAGAAAACCATAATCTTTCTCCTAGGCCCTACTGCATCTGGAAAGACTGACTGGGCGATTGATTGGCAAAATCAATTTGAAGCTTTTGAAATTATAAGCGTAGACTCAGTCATGGTTTATAAAGAATGCAATGTGGGATCTGCCAAGCCATCTGATGCAACTTTAAGAAAACACCCTCATCATTTAGTGAACCATGTCTCTTTAGATTGTATTTTTTCTGTTGCAGATTTTTATGATGCAGCGATGCGGTTGATCGATAATATTCATGCTAGAGAAAAGATTCCATTAATGGTTGGTGGAAGCATGATGTATTTTAATCTTCTGAAAACAGGTATAAGCATGCTTCCCTCCGCTAATAGCCAACTTCGAGATGAGCTCGAAAAAAAAATGCTCACAAATGGAGTAGAGGCTTTGCATGAAGAATTAAAGAAAATCGATCCAAAGGCAGCGCATGATATCAAACCTCAAGATTCTCAACGAATTATCAGAGCCATTGAAATTATCACTTCAACAGGCAAGAGTCTGAATGCGAACTTTGCATCTTTGCAAACAAGCCAATTAAAAGAAAAATATAATTTAATAGAGTTTGGGATTTTTCCTTCAGATAGATTTAAGCTGCATGAAAGAATTGAATCCAGGCAAGGAACACTGGTTGGAGATAAATTGCTTGAAGAAATTTCGCAGATTCAAAATACTTTTAAAATCTCTACTGAACATCCGGCAATGAAAGCAATAAATTACAGACAGGGATTGCAAGTGCTTGAAGGAAAGTTAGAAAAATCAGAATTATTTGAAAAGTCTCTATATGCCACTCGTCAATTTGCAAAAAGACAGTGCACTTGGATGCGAGGATGGGAGAATTTAACTTATTTTGATCTTCACCAACAGGAAAAAGCTACGGAGCAATTAAAAAAGCAGCTTAATTTGCTTTCAGCTGTTTAATTCTTAGGATTTACCCCCAAAATGAATTTATAATACAACTTTACACTTAATAGGTATCTACGTGAATTGGGACAATCAAAACAATCAAGACCCTTGGGGCAGGAAAGATCAAGACGAGGTTTCATTTGATGATTTAATCAAAAAGTTTTCTCTCATGTTTGGAGGAAAAAAGGGTTCAGGCTCCAACGGATCTTCCGATGGAAACGGATTTAATTTTCCAACCAAAAAAGCTTTTCTGTATGGTTTTTTTGGACTGCTAGTCCTTTATGCAAGTATGTCTATTTATCAGCTTGACTCCCCTGAAAGAGCGGTTATTTTAAGATTTGGTGAATATCATGCCGAAACAGGCGAAGGCTTGAATTTTATGTTTGCTGGAATTGACGAAAGATACGTCGAAAACGTTGCATTAACAAGACGTTACTCGCAAACAGTCAATATGCTTACCAAAGACGAAAATTTAGTTGATGTTACTATTTCTGTTCAATACAGAATTAAAAATTTAAAGGATTTTGTTTTGAATGTCCGTGATCCAGAGAGCAGCCTGAGAGAAGCTACAGAAAGTTCATTGCGACATGTTGTTGGAGATAATACCCTTGATGTAACACTCACAACCGGCCGAGAATTGATCGCTCAGGATGTTAACTCAAGACTGCAAAGCTATCTTGATTTATATGGAACAGGACTGGTAGTCCAACAGGTTAATATAGAAAAAACTGATCCTCCCTCCGCTGTAAAGCCTTCATTTGATGATG
>JADHNM010000039.1 GCA_016779505.1 SAR86 cluster bacterium | reverse complement strand
GAAGCTGATCACATGCTTGATATGGGATTTATCCATGATATTAAAAAAATTATTGCTCTTACTCCCCCCGACAGACAAAACTTACTCTTCTCAGCCACCTTTTCTCCAGAAATAAAAAAACTTGCTCAGTCGCTAGGTACGGATCTTGTTGAGATTGCGGTTGATTCTCCGAACAGTACAGTTAGCGCAATTAAACAGATAGTTTACAAAGTAGATAAAAATCAAAAATCTAATTTGTTAAGCCATCTAATCCATTCCGAACAATGGCCTCAGGCACTAGTATTTTCAAGAACCAAACATGGTTCAGAAAAAATTGCCAAAAAACTCAACGATGCTGATATACAAACCGCGACTATTCATGGTGACAAAACACAAGGTGCAAGAACTCGTGCGCTCAGAGAATTTAAAGAAAAAGATGTGCGAGTTCTGGTTGCCACGGATGTAGCTGCAAGGGGTATAGATATTAGCAATCTTCCTTATGTTGTAAATTTTGATATGCCAACTTATCCAAATGATTACATTCATCGGATAGGAAGAACCGGTCGAGCAGGCAAAGAAGGAACAGCCATATCTTTTTTAAGCATAGATGAGCATAAATTCCTGAGAGGGATTGAAGAATTAATAAACAGTAAAATTCCCCAAAAAACTGAAGAAGGATTTAAGCCAACCGAGAAGGCAGAAACTAATTTGCGACCTAAAAATTTTAGGAGTAACAAATCTGGGTTTAAAAAAAGGCAAGTTGCAAAAAAAGGTAAAAGTGATTTTAAAAAATCTGATACTGGATTCAAAAATAAACCGACTCAAAATAAAAAGAAAGGATCTAAAGCCAAAACTCGATGGAAAAAAGGCAAAGACTCTTAGGTGTGTTTGCCAGGAACCCAGGAAATGCCTTGAAGCAAGTCTTCGCCTGAAGTCTTAGCATCATCTTCCAAGGAAGTAGCCATAACATCATTCCATCGATTTAAATAGCCGAATAAAGCTATGACACCCATAATTTCAACAATGTCATCATCGGACCAGTGTTGATGTAATTGTTTTTCAGTAATCTCAGCCACATTTACAGGAACCATGCTGGCCTCTATAGCAAACCTCAAGGCTGCTTTTTCTGCTTCGCTAAAACATAATTGATTTTCAAAATCCCAAACATTTTTAAGCCTTTGAGACGTTGAACCATAACGCTCAGCAGCTCTAATGGTATGGGCCTGACAATATCTACATCCAGCAGTATTGCTACTCACAAAAGCAATTAATCGCTTAAATTCAGAGGTTAACTCACCATGGTTTTCCATAACTGCCATGTTGAGTTCAACAAATGCTTTTGCAATAGCTGGCCTTCTTTGCATTGTGAGCACTGAGTTAGGACAAAATCCTAATGTTTCATTAAAAAAATCGACCAACGCTTTAACTTCAGGGTCTGAAATATTGCTTAATGGATCCACTAGCGGCATTTGTAGACTGTATCATAATTCTTTTTGATACAAACTTGATTGAAAAATTATTTATACTAAACTAGCCTTTAGCACCGATTTGAATTCAGCTTGCGGGTGCTTTATAAATTCAGCTAAATAGAGAAATGAAACCTATCTAGCAAAGCTGATGGGTTTTTTTTTGCCCATTCATTTATGCTGGACTGGAGGACATATCGTATGAAAAAAAAATTACAAAAAGACACAATTGCTGCAAGAGTAGGCATTGATACAGACGAGCAAAACAAGGCAATAGTGCCGCCACTATATTTATCAACAAACTATGTATTTCAAGAGGTCGGAGAAAATCAACCTTATGAATATACTAGAGAGAGAAATCCAACAAGAGATCACTTAATAGAGGCGTTATGTAAACTTGAAGGAGGTTTAGGTGGAGAGGTTACAAGCTCTGGCATGGCCGCTATTTCATTGGTTACGAATATCCTTGAGCTAAAAAGTAAAGTTATTCTTCCCCATGATTGTTATGGTGGCACATTTAGACTTTTTTCCTCATTGGCAAAGAAAGGGATTCTTGAGGTTCATTTTGTTAATCAAGGTGACGAGTCTCTTATCAAAAAAGCAATACAAGAAATCCAACCTAATTTGATATGGTTAGAGACGCCTTCCAATCCTCTCTTACAAGTTGTAGATATAGAACAAATTGCTTTGCAAGCAAAGAGTATCAATTCTTTGGTAGCGGTAGACAACACATTCTTATCCCCAGCTTTGCAGAATCCATTGATGCTAGGGGCAGATATAGTGGTCCATTCAACAACGAAATATATTAATGGTCATTCTGATATTGTTGGTGGAGCAGCCATAACTAATAATGAAGAAATTCTCCAAAAATTAAAATATTGGGCAAATAATATTGGTTTAACAGGATCACCATTTGACAGCTATCTGATACTTCGAGGGCTTAGAACTCTTGGAATAAGAATGGAAAAGCATGAAAGAAATGCCAAAGCATTAGTTGATATTTTAGTAAATAGCTCAAATGTAGAAGCTGTTTACTACCCTGGATTAACTGATCATCCAACTCATAAAATTGCTAAAAAACAACAAAGTGGCTTTGGTGGAATGCTCAGTTTTAGTATCAAAGGTGGGCTACCCTCAGTAAAAAAGTTTGTAAAGAATATTGAAATTTTATCTTTTGCTGAATCCCTTGGGGGTTTTGAGAGCTTGGTGACACACCCATATACTATGTCTCATGCTGCGCTGTCTCCTGAAGAAAAAAAAGAAATTGGTATATCAGAGGGATTAATTAGAATTTCAGCAGGCCTTGAAAATACTGATGATCTAACTGCGGCATTAAAAACAGTTTTAGAAAAACTGACTTAATCTAACTACTTACTAGTGTTTTTTTCTTCAACTTTGTATATTTCTTTCTCAACACAATCAAAATAGTCAGCTTGTTCTGGATAGTGATCGTCTGAAACTACTGCAGCACCATTTTTCTTCCTCACTATGGGTGGACCTTGAGGCGTCATCCCTAAACAAGAAGTCATCGCTGCTCCCATATACCCCTCAACACCAAGATGAGCATATGGATTTTTTGCTTCTTCGAATAGGCTTAACGATTTTGTTTGACATGCGCTAAGGTAAATTAAAGCAATAAAACCAAAGATTTTGGAAATATTCAAAAATGACATTCTGTTGGAAAAAAACTTATAGTATGTTTTTTATAGCATATAAATTTTCTGACTTAAAGGTAAAAAAAACACTGAAATATTAAGTTGCATATTATTAATTATATGTTTATGGTGAAATGAGTGATTCCTATAAGGAAAGTATTTTTCCTGTACCTTATAGCTAATTTGGAGGGGAGCCAAATTATATGGATACAAAATACTTATTTAAAAGGCACAACACCTATTGGGTAAAAGTTGCAGTTCCGAAAGATCTTCGAAAAGAATTAGGCTTCGATCTTAGAGCCTCGTTAGACACTCATGAATTATCCGAAGCTCAAAAGCTCAGAGACGCCGTTGTCGAAGATTTTAAATCTCAAATTTTTGCAGCCAAAGCAAGTTTAAAAAATTCCAATGGAAAAGGCGCTGTAAAAACTTTTATGCCAGTAACTGATACTACCGACCCTCAGTATTATCATAAAGTTGTAGATTGTCAGTATGCATGCCCTGCTCATACACCGGTTCCAGAATACATAAGAAAAATATCTCAAGGTGAGTATACAGAAGCTTACATGATTAACTGGGAATCAAATGTCTTTCCAGGAATTCTAGGTCGAACATGTGATAGGCCTTGTGAACCTGCCTGTAGACGAACAAGAACTCATGAAAAACCTGTTGCCATATGCAGGTTAAAAAGAGTTGCTGCTGATTTCAAAGATGATGTTACTGAGTTGTTGCCCAAAGGTCCTAAAGAAACTAATGGTAAAAAAATTGCGCTTATAGGGGGCGGGCCTGCATCATTAACTGTTGCAAGAGATCTTATAGTAATGGGATACGAGTGCACGCTCTTTGAAAAAGATCCTCAGGCTGGAGGTTTAATGCGAACCAATATCCCATCTTTTAGACTCCCAGAAGAAGTCTTGGATGCTGAGGTTGATCAAATTCTTAATATGGGATTAAAAACAAAATTCAATTCTGAAATCACCAGTCTTAAGAATTTTTTAAAAGAAGATTTTGATGCTGTTTTTATTGGAACTGGCGCTCCAAAAGGAAAAGATCTAAATATTGAAGGGCGTAAAGATGCTGAAGCCAATATTCATATAGGTATAGATTTTTTAACAAGCATTGCCTTTGAGCATATCGATTCTATTGGGAAAAAGGTTGTTGTGCTGGGAGGCGGAAACACTGCAATGGATTGTTGTAGATCCTCCCTAAGATTAGGGGCAGAAGATGTAAAGGTTGTTGTCAGAAGTCCCTTCTCGCAAATGAAGGCCTCTGAATGGGAGATTGAGGATGCAATGGAAGAGAATATTCCAATTCTTGAGAATCATGTACCAAAGAAATTTCTTCATAAGAAAGGAAAATTGTTTGGAATGGAATTTGAAAAAGTTGAGGCAGTGTTTGACGATGAAGGCAATCGATCTCTTGTACCAACCAATGATGAGCCTGTGATCATAGAATGTGATGATGTGTTGGTTGCAATTGGGCAAGATAATTCTTTTGAATGGATAGAGCGAGATATCGGCCTTGAATTTGGAGAATGGGATATGCCAGTTGTTGATGCTGTAACATTTCAATCAACACACCCTAAAGTTTTCTTTGGTGGTGACGCTGCGTGGGGGCCAGAAAATATTATTTGGGCGGCAGCACATGGTCATCAGGCAGCAATTTCTATTCATAAGTTTTGCCAAAATGAAGATATCAATGATAGACCAGAACCTGGGACTAATTTAGTTAGTCAAAAAATGGGTTTACATGAATGGTCATACGATAATGACATTTCCCAAGCTAAAAGATTTCTAGTACCTAAAGCAGATCAAAATGTTGCTTTAAAAAGCTTAAAAATAGAAGTTGAAAAAGGTTTCGATGCTCAGCTTGCCATGGAAGAAGCTCAACGATGCCTGAACTGTGATGTGCAAACTGTTTTTTCTGAAAGTTTGTGCATTGAATGTGATGCTTGTGTTGATATTTGCCCTACCGATTGCATAAATTTTATGTTTAATGGGCCCGAGGATGAGGTTAGACAAAACACAAGAATTCCTGCATTAAATATTGAACAAGATTTATTGATCTCAAAAATACTTCCAACCAAGAGAACCATGATCAAGGATGAAGATGTCTGCTTGCATTGTGGGCTTTGCGCAGAAAGGTGTCCAACTGGTGCATGGGATATGCAAACCTTTTTATATGAAGAAGCGAAGGTCTATTCATGAGCAAAATTTCTTCAGTCAATGAGTTTGTTATTAAATTTGCTAATGTGAATGGATCCGGCTCAGCAAGTGCGAATCAAATGTTTGCAAAAGCAATTTTTCGATCTGGTATCCCGGTTAGTCCAAAAAATATTTTTCCTTCTAATATTCAAGGTCTTCCCACTTGGTTTGAAATTAGAGCTAGCGCAAAGGGATATCTTGGTCGTAAAGCTGGAATTGATTTTATGGTAGCAATGAATCCACAATCCTATCAGCAAGATGTTGCTGAGATTAATTCCAATGGTTATCTCTTGTATGATTCGTCTTGGAAAAGAGAGTTTCATAGGGAAGATATCAACATACTTGAAGTGCCCTTAACATCTTTGGTTGTTGATACATTTCCAAATCCCAAAACAAGACTTCTATTTAAGAACCTGGTATATGTGGGTGCGCTCAGTTACTTGATGAATATCAATAAACAAGTTTTTATCAAGTTGATTGAAGAGCAATTTAAAGGGAAAGAAAAGCTCATCTCTCCAAACATCCAAGCATTAGAAATAGGTTTTAATTATGCAGAAAAAAACTTAAAAGATGCCTGTAGCATCAAAGTTCAAGATGCAAATCTGACCGATGGAATGATTCTCACTAACGGTAATAATGCAGCTGGATTGGGATGTGTATATGGCGGTGCAACAGTTTGCGCCTGGTACCCTATTACACCCTCAACCTCTTTAGCTGAATCTTATAAAAAATATTGTGATCAATTTAGGATTGATGAGGAAACAGGAAAAAACAACTTTGCCTTCGTGCAAGCTGAAGATGAGCTTGCATCCATTGGCATGGCAATTGGAGCAAACTGGAATGGTGCCAGAGCTTTTACAGCAACCAGCGGACCAGGAATCTCTTTAATGACTGAATTCGTTGGTTTAGCTTATTTTGCAGAAATACCTGTAGTGCTGTTTAATATTCAGCGAGGCGGGCCTTCGACTGGAATGCCAACCAGAACTCAGCAATCAGATATTTTATCATGCGCTTATGCATCTCATGGAGACACTAAACATGTGATGCTAATACCTGCTGATCCAAAAGAATGTTTTGAGTTTGCAGCTGATTCATTTGATATAGCAGATAGGCTTCAAACTCCTGTTTTTGTCTTGTCAGACCTAGATATAGGCATGAATGATTGGACATGTCCAGAATTTGAATGGGACGATACGAGAACCTTTGATAGGGGTAAAGTGCTGTCCAAAAATGATCTAGATACCATGGAATCTTGGGGTAGATATCTTGATGTGGATGGAGATGGAATTCCCTTTAGGACACTTCCAGGAACTCATCCAGAAAAAGGAGCCTATTTTACTCGAGGCAGTTCACATGATGAATATGCACGATACATAGAGGATGGTGTAATAAATGCAAGGAATATGTCTAGGATTCTTAAGAAATTTGAAGGTGCCCATAAATTCCTTCCCAAGCCAATTTTTAAGCAAGAAACTAATGCAAGTGCGAATGGAATAATTTATTTTGGAAGTACCGAAGCTGTAATGCAGGAATCTTTAGATGAGCTTACTTCTTTAGGTTTTCCAATTGATGCTATGAGAATTAGAGCATTCCCATTTAATAATGATGTATGGGATTTTATTGATCAACATGAATCTATATTTATTGCAGAACAAAATAGAGATGCTCAAATGAGAACCCTTATCGTAGCAGAGGGTGATATTAATCCAGGGAAATTAATTTCAGTTTTATGTTTTGATGGCGCTCCAATTACTGCAAAATTTATCTCTGATTCAATTGTTGATGTGCTTTCAGATACAAATGTTTCTAAAACTGCCGAGGATTCAAAATGACCTATATTGTTAAGCCAGTTAATCATCACCCGAATCTTGAAAAAAATGACCTCGGATTAACTAGACGAGACTACGAAGGAACTATATCAACTTTATGTGCAGGATGCGGTCATGATTCAATTAGCGCAGCAGTGATAGAGGCTTGTTATGATTTAAGTCTCTCCTCTGATCAAATCGCGAAACTTTCTGGCATTGGTTGCTCATCTAAATCCCCATCTTATTTTCTAAATCAAGCACATGGTTTCAATTCTGTTCATGGAAGAATGCCGTCAGTTGCAACTGGTGCCAATCTCGGTAATCAAGACTTGCTTTATCTAGGTGTATCAGGGGATGGCGACACAGCAGGTATAGGGATTGGACAATTTATGCATGCAGCGAGAAGGCAACTAAATATTACTTATATCGTAGAGAATAATGGGACCTATGGTTTAACTAAGGGTCAATTTTCTGCAACCAATGATCAAGGCTCCAAAAGCAAGTATGGCGAAGAAAATCTATTTGCTCCTATTGATCTTGCGGCAATGGCAATTCAACTCGGAGCGGGATTTGTGGGAAGAAGTTTTTCAGGAGACAAAGATCAATTGGTACCCCTCTTGAAGGCAGCAATGAAATTCAAAGGATTTTCATTGATAGATATTATTTCACCATGCGTAACATTCAACAATCATGCTGGCTCAACCAAAAGCTATGACCATATTAGAGAGCATAATGAGTCCGTCTCGAGCCTTGATTTTGTTCCAATTGGACAAGAAATTACAACTAACTATAGAGAAGGCACTAAGGTTGATGTGCCACTGCATGATGGTGCATTGCTAACTCTTGAGAAGCTTTCAAAAAAATATAATCCACTAGATAAAGGCCAGGCTGTGCAAAGGTTAAATGAGGCTGAAAAAGATGGAAAAGTGCTGACTGGACTTTTGTATATCAACCCTGAAGTTAAAGATCATGCAGAGATATTAAACATCACCAATAAGCCCTTGAATCAGTTTACTGATGATGAGCTATGTCCAGGCTCAGCAAAACTGGCAAAAATTAACGCAAGCCTAAATTAAATATCAATCAACAAAAACTGTGGGTGACTCTCCCTTTTTGGCAACTCGTATAATGAGCATTTTTGCACATTGATCAGTCTCAACAGCTGGAGCATTAGGATCTTCGCCTCCATGAACCCAATTGGACTTTTCAAACCAATAATTATCCTTGCTGATTGGCTCATATGAACCAGAAGCAATGCTAGAAGTCTCTCCATCTAGAACATATACCAAAGTGCCATATGGATGAAAGTGTTTTGCTCCGGTAGCTGGTCCACAAGAATCATATCTCTCTACATACAAGTCCATTTCACCAGCAAGGTCAAATACCTCAGAGGAGACCATTCCTTGGGCTGCAACCTTTGCCTCTTCATGATGCATGCTTGAAATATTAATACTAAAGATAAAAATTGAAACTATTGCAAGATTTTTTATTTGAGATTGCATCCTATTTTACTACTGCTGCAGCCATTGAGCCGGTGTCATCAAATGCAGTGAAACTTTGAATAATTCCCCCCTCCACTCTAAACATGTGCAATGTCTCGGTATCAAGGCCATCAGCAGTCATATTAGAATGAACAAAAACCATGTTTCCATCAGAATATATTGCTTTATGTTGAATGTTAAAATTTGGCCAATGTGTTGCAATTGGTTCAAAGACGTTTTTGATCACAGCACTTGGACCAAGATGCTTGCCACTGGTTGGTATGTCTCCAAAAACTGTAAAAATTAAATCATCTGCATGCAATGCTGCCCAGGCCTCGGTATCACCAGCAGCAAATGTTGCATATGCTTGCTTCACTACTGATTTAGCATCATTGGCTTTCTCATGATGACCTGCTTGAATTGAAAGTGCTGAAATAAAAATGATAGATAAAAGAATTTTTTTCATTGATAGCTCCTTATAAGTTAATACAATTATACTAGCGATTAAAAAGCATAAAGTAAAAATTAATTTTTGTTTTGATCATATGATTTATGCCGACCTATCTTAAAACTTCTTTTAGCTAAATGTTTTGTTGCTCTCCCATGAACTCTTTTTCTCCAGGATTGATAGGAAGTAGATTTTAGATTGGCTCTCATTAATTCCTTAACGGCTTGCTCATTTAACCCAAACTGAATTTCAATGGCATCAAAGGGAGTTCTATCTTCCCAGGCCATCTCTATAATTCGAGAAATATCACTTTGATTCATTGTGGAGATTATATTGGAATTCTTAAGATGCTGATTTATTTATTAGTATAAATGAGCATTTTCTGATCCCTTGACATAAACTATCGAAATCAAAACTTAACTTAGCCTAGTTATGAAAATATTTTCAATAAGGTCTGTACCCACCACTGAGTGGAGTTCAGAAAAGCCATTAAATTTTTCACCAAAACCTCTGACAGTAATCATTCTCTGTTTGGGTTTAATCTTATTTGGATTGGGTGAATCTCTTATTATTACTGCATCAGCCGGAATGAGCCCATGGACAGTTTTGGCTGAAGGACTTTCAATGACAACTGGTCTAAGTATTGGCGCTCTAACTTTTATAATAAGTCTCGGAGTGCTTTTGTTGTGGATTCCACTAAAGCAGCAAGCTGGAGTTGGAACAATATTAAATGTCATTATTATTGCAGCGGTAATTGAATGGTCTCTGCCCTATCT
>JADHNM010000038.1 GCA_016779505.1 SAR86 cluster bacterium | reverse complement strand
CTTACCAATGTTTTGGTTGGACCCTTTGCTAGTAAAAAAGATATTGAGGAAAACAAAAAAATTCTTAATCAAATTGCCGGTATAGAAGTCGGCGAGGTTATGGCTTGGAATCCATAGCCTTATCTTATTTTGATTATCTTGTAATTGGGATAATTATACTGTCTGGTTTGATGGCATTTTTTCGAGGTTTTATTCAAGAAATTTTATCGCTCTTGTTGTGGATCACAGCGTTTGCAGCAGCAATGCTTCTAAACGCTTACCTAGACCCTTATTTTATGGATTACATAGATAACCCTGAGGTTAGAAGAATCCTTACAATCATTACTGTCTTTGTGGGAATTATCTTTTTAGGAGGGCTGTTAATCAAATTGCTTCGCGGCTTAGTTCACTGGTCTGGCATGGGAGGCTTAGATAGACTTTTGGGTGTATTGTTTGGATTTATAAGAGGCATGCTTCTCATTGTGGTCATTTACCTTGTACTTCCTAATGATGTTAAGCAATCAAGCTTCATAATCAATTCTCAAAGCTCTCCTTATTTAAAAAAATATGCTCCGATGGCTGAGAAATTTTTTAAAAGTATGATCTCAGATAAAAATTCAGTTATGCTTAAGGCTGATATCAGCACAATTTACGAGACAACATAATGTGTGGAATAGTTGGCATATATTCTGAAACTCATGTAGCTAGCGCAATTTACGATTCCTTGTTAATGCTTCAACATAGAGGCCAAGATGCAGCTGGAATGGTTGTTTGTGACGAAACGGGAAGATTGAATAGTCGTAAATCTATGGGGTATGTGCGCGATGTCTTTCAACAGCGACACATGAATAAATTGCTTGGCAATTACGGGATTGGTCACGTCCGATATCCAACTGCTGGTGGTGCCGGCAAAGAGTTTGCCCAGCCTATGTATGTCAATTCTCCATATGGTATTAGTCTTGCGCATAATGGAAATTTAACGAATTCCAAAGTTTTGGCTCGTGAATTATTCCACGCTGAAATGCGTCATCTTAATACCGACTCAGATTCAGAAGTATTGCTTAATATTTTTGCCCATGAGCTTGGAAAGCAAAGAGCTATTCTTCCCTCGACAAAGCATTTTTTTAAAGCTGTAAGAAAAACTCATATCAGGTGTCAAGGAGCATATGCAGTTGTTGCTTTGATTACAGGTTTTGGATTGCTTGCATTTAGAGATCCGCGGGGCATTCGCCCATTAGTTATTGGCGTTAAAGATGGCCCAACTAAAAAAGAATATATTGTTGCCTCTGAAAATGCCTCTTTTTCTGCTTTGGGCTTTCAAACATTAAGGGATGTATATCCTGGAGAGGCTGTTTTCATAGATGTTGATGGAAATTTACACAGCGATCAGTGCTTTGACAATGCAGAGTCAACCCCTTGCATATTTGAATATGTTTATTTGGCTAGACCTGATTCTACTCTTGATGAAATTTCTGTTTACAAAGCTAGAATGAGAATGGGGCAAAAGCTAGCTAAAAAAATTCTTAAACTTAACCCCAATCATGACATTGATGTGGTAATTCCTATACCTGATAGCTCTACAACATCAGCATTGCAGCTTGCAGCAGCATTAAAACTTCCTTATAGACAAGGCTTCGTTAAAAACCGATATATTGGTAGAACTTTTATTATGCCTAACCAAGAGGAAAGAAAAAAATCTGTTCGAAGAAAGTTAAATATATTAGATCTTGAGTTTAAAGGAAAAAACGTGTTGTTAGTTGATGATTCAATAGTCAGAGGAACAACCAGTAAGAGAATTATTGAAATGGCTAAAGAAGCAGGTGCTAATAAAGTATATTTCTCATCTGCGGCTCCACCAGTAAAATTCCAAAATCTTTATGGGATTGATATGGCAGCAACGAATGAGTTAATTGCATCGGGAAGGACCGATGAAGAGGTTGCAAAAGAAATTGGAGCAGATTGGCTTATTTATCAAGATCTAGATGATTTAATTGCTTCTGCACAAGAAGGCAATCCAGTGATTAAAAATTTTGAAATATCAATTTTTGATGGAAATTATCCAACCTCAATAAGCTCAGATTACCTAGAAGACCTTGAGTCATCTCGAAAAGATGACCAGAAAGTTGCTAGAGAACAATCCAATTAAGCACTTACAATGTTTACTGCGGGAATATTAGCTGAGTTTGCACTATCAACATATTGATCTATCTCATTGAAATTTAAATATCGATAGATCTCGTCAGCAAACGGATTAATTTCTTCCATGTATTTTAAGTATTCTTCTGGTGAAGGAAGCTTACCTAATACAGAGGCAATTGCAGCGAGCTCTGCCGAAGCTAAAAATACATCAGCTCCATCACCCAGTCTATTTGGAAAGTTTCGAGTAGAAGTTGAAACCACTGTAGAGTTTGCTAGTACTCTAGCTTGATTGCCCATACAAAGGGAGCATCCTGGTATTTCTGTTCTTGCGCCAGATGTCCCAAACACATTATAAATTCCTTCTTCCATTAATTGTTTTTCATCCATCTTGGTGGGTGGAACTACCCATAATCTAGCTTTTGTCCCATTATATTTTTTAAGTAAATGGCCTGCCGCTCTGAAGTGACCAATGTTTGTCATGCATGATCCAATAAAAACCTCGTCAATATTAGTTTCTGCGACTGCTGACAAAGGTTTAATGTCATCAGGATCATTTGGGCATGCAAGAAGAGGCTCTTTAATTTCATTGAGGTCAATTTCAATGATCTCGGCATATTCAGCATTCTCATCAGGTTCAAGTAATTCGGGGTTTGCAATCCATTCTTCCATTGCCTGAGCTCTTCTCTCTAAAGTTTTAGCATCACCATAACCACTTCCAATCATCCATCTAAGCATTACAATATTTGATTTTAGGTATTCTATGATTGGTTCTTTATTTAATCGAACCGTGCACCCTGAGGCAGATCTCTCAGCAGATGCATCAGATAGCTCAAATGCTTGCTCTACTTTTAGGTCTGGCAAGCCTTCGATTTCAAGGCAGCGACCAGAAAATATATTCTTCTTACCTTCCTTGGCTACAGTTAAAAGACCTTTTTGAATTGCGGCATAAGGGATAGCATTCACTAAATCTCTGAGAGTTATTCCAGGCTGCATTTCTCCTTTAAATCTTACAAGTACGGATTCCGGCATATCTAGCGGCATCACTCCTAATGCAGCAGCAAAAGCTACTAACCCTGATCCAGCTGGAAAACTAATACCTAACGGAAAGCGAGTATGGCTGTCTCCACCAGTTCCTACTCCATCTGGAAGCAGCATTCTATTTAACCAAGAATGAATAATTCCATCTCCTGGCTTTAGCGATACTCCTCCTCGATTCATAATAAAGTCTGGTAATGTATGCTGTGTATCGATGTCTACTGGTTTGGGGTATGCAGCAGTATGACAAAATGATTGCATAACAAGATCGGCTGAAAATCCTAAACAAGCTAATTCTTTTAGTTCATCTCTGGTCATTGGCCCAGTGGTATCTTGCGATCCCACTGTTGTCATTCTTGGTTCGCAATATGTCCCAGGTCTAATTCCTTTTACTCCACACGCCTTACCAACCATCTTTTGAGCCAATGTGAAGCCTTTATCTGTAGAAGCTTCAGCATCAGGCCTAGTAAAGATATCAGTTGGCTCTAGACCAAGTGCTTCTCTTGTTTTGTCTGTTAATTGCCTTCCTATAATTAATGGAATCCGGCCGTTTGCTCGAACCTCATCCAGAAGGACGGGTGTTTTGAGTTCAAACCTAGACAAAACTTCTCCGCTAGCTGCATCTAAAATTTTTCCATCAAATGGTTCAAAGATAATTTCTTGTCCCATGTTTAATTTGGAGACATCACACTCCACAGGGAATGCTCCCGAATCTTCTAATGTGTTGAAGAAGATAGGTGCAATCTTTCCGCCAAAACAAAAACCACCTTCTTTTTTATTAGGAATGCATGGAATTTCATCACCCATATGCCAAAGCACCGAGTTTGTTGCTGATTTTCTTGATGAGCCAGTTCCCACTACATCACCAACAAAAACCAATGGATTACCTTTTTTCTTTAACTCTTCTATTGTTTCAAGAGGTTTTTCTAAGCCTTCTCTCGGCATTTTAAACATTGCCAATGCATGCAAAGGAATATCTGGTCTAGACCATGCATCAGTTGCAGGAGATAAGTCATCTGTATTTATTTCACCGGGTACTTTGTAAACAGTTAATTTTATCTGTTTTGCAATTTCTTGTTTCTCTTTAAACCAAGTTCCTTCAGCCCATGCATCTATGACAGTTTTTGCATTTTTATTAGTTTCAGAAAGAGCTAGAACTTCATTAAAAGCATCAAAGATTAACAAAGTCGTGCTTAATGAAGCAGCAGCTGCTTCACCCAGATCATCATCTCCTAAGCATTTTATTAGAGGTTGAATGTTGTATCCACCAAGCATTGTTCCCAAAATCATCACTGCCTCTTTTTTAGAGATGTAAGGACTGCTTGTTTCACCTGTTGTGATGTCTGCTAAGAACCCGGCTTTTACATAAGCTGCTTGATCTACTCCTGCGGGTATTCTTTCTTTTAAAAGTTCCAGCAACAATTCTGACTCTTCATGTTCTGATTTAAGTAATTCAACTAAATCTGATGTTTGTTGAGCCGAAAGAGGCAGAGGTGGTATCCCTTGTTCTTTCCTTTCTTCACAATGTTTTTTGTAATCTTGAAGCATAATTTTCTCCCTGGGTCGTCATTTTACTGTGGTATCCCTAAATCCCCAAGCCTATTCTTTATTTCATTGTATTTCTTAAGATTAAATAATGTATTATCCAGTCTATGAAGAAAAACAAAGCTTCTACACCATGTCTTGGAATATGCTCTACAACTTATGGTGATAATGTTTGCAAGGGTTGCAAGCGTTTTGTTCATGAAGTTATTAATTGGAACAAGTTTACTGTTCCAGAAAAAGAGCTGGTTAATTCAAGGCTTGAAAGTTTTAAGTTAACTGTTTTAAAAGATCGTTTTTCTGTTACAAATGCTGAGCTATTAGCAACTCGGCTAAATGATCAAGGGATAAACTTTAATGATGCGATGGATCCAATGACTTGGATCTTTGATCTTCTTCGAGCTGCTGGCTCACAAGAATTAGATTTGCATCAGTTTGGAATTGCTTGTCATGTAGATGCGGATCTTGCTCAGCTTAAAGAGCAAATTTACTCAGAGTTTTTGGAGCTTTCTGAGGCTCATTATGACAGGTACTTTTTTACTTAGTCGTTGGTAATTCCCACCAGTTTGTTGTGTATTTGGGTGATACCATATCCTTTTGTATGGGTGATAACCTTGCAGGATACTGTGATGCATAGTAGACCTGTGTTTGGGTATCATTGAGTGCATCTATAGTTTGCATTAAGTTTGTATCTTGTTTTAAGTGCCGCTGATCTTTTGCTTCAAATAGAGATTTCTGAAGAAAGGTTGAATGTGAAAAATGACTTAGCAATATTCCTGCTTTTGCATATGGATAACCTTTCCTAAAGATTGTATTCAGTATTTTATTTGCGCCCATTAGAATGCTTCTTGTATCATCTACCGGGCAAGGAAGCTGAAAGCTATCAAATCCACGATATTGCAGTTGCTGATTAAATCTACTGGTTGAAATAAATACTGACACTTGAGAGCATTTTTGTTTTTCCTGTCTCAGCTTCTCTCCTGCCCGCACTGCAAAATTGCTAATTAGCGGTTTAAGCGCGCTTAAGTTTTCAATTCTGCCTCTAAAACTTCGACTGACAACAATTTGTTTTTTTGGATCACAATGATCTTCTATTTGAATACATGATTCTCCCCTTAATTCTCTAACTGTACGCTCTAAAACAACGCTAAATTTTTTTCTAATAAGCCTAATATCCATTTGCATTAATTCATAGGCTGAATATATGCCCAATTGATTGAGCTGTCTGGAGAGGTTGTGACCAATGCCCCAAATCTCTTTAATAGGCAAGGTTTTAAGAATACGGGCTATATCTTTTTGATCACTTAGGCAGCAGACCCCCATACCGCCACTTGTATTTTTTGCAACATGGCTTGCAACCTTGGTAAGAGTTTTTGTTGGCGCAATTCCAATTCGCACAGGAATCCCAACCCATTGTCGTATAGTGTTGCGACAGTAAATACCGAACTCATGTGCGTGATTTATATTCTGTACATGCTGTAGATCTAAAAATGCTTCATCAATGCTATAAACCTCAATCTTTTTGACCATTCCTTCAAGAATACTCATAACTCTTTTGGATAGATCGCCATACAGAGCAAAGTTAGATGAAAATACTTTACCTCCTTGCGCTAAATATGATTTTTTTACTTTGAACCAAGGAATACCCATTTTTATACCCATAGCTTTGGCTTCTTTGCTTCTGGCAATAACACAGCCATCATTGTTAGACAGCACCACGATAGGCACCTGTTTTAAATCTGGTCGAAATACCCTTTCGCATGAGGCATAGAAATTATCACAATCCACTAATGCTAAAAGTCTCATTCAAATTTATTAATGGCCGCAGTGACTGTGCCCATAATATCTAGATCTTGGCCATGCTGAATATAGATTGGTTTGTATTTTGAATTCTCTGGCAGTAAGCACAGTCGAGGTTTAAGTTGCAATCGTTTGCATACGAAATCACCGTCCAGAGAGGCAACTACAATGCTACCGTGCTTTGGTTTAAGGCTTCGATCAACTATTAAGATGGCTTGATCTGCAATATTTGCATCTAGCATTGAATCTCCGGATACTCTTACCAAGAAAGTAGCCGCTCCATTCTTAATAAGGTACTGATTTAGATCAATGGGGCTTTCCAGATAATCATTTGCAGGGCTTGGAAAGCCTACGGATACTGGCTCTACAAAAAATTTTGTAAAAGTGGCAGGCAGATCATTTGCCGATATTGAACCGAGGTAATTAATAGTCATGGGATTTAAAATACTGTATATTTATACAGTATTATTTGGCAACAAACAATAGTTTTAAAGGATAAATTCTTTTAATTCTTGCTGCTGCTCATCAAGCATTAGGCACCAACCAGTTTCATGCCAGTCCCCTAAAACAATCCGTGTGCCGGTATTGGTTTTATGAGTTTTTGGTCTATGAGTATGGCCATGAATTAGCAGATCTATGTGATGCTCTTCAAAAAAATCCTCAATGGCAGCTTGAGTAACATCCATAATAGACACTTCCTTGCTGCTATTATTTTTTTGGCTGGCATCGCGCATGTTTGATGCAATACTTAGACGTTCATTTAGAGGCTTTTGTAGGAATTCCTCTTGCCATTTTGACGATCTAACTTCTTTTTTAAATTCAATGTATTCAAGGTCTTCAGTGCAAAAATTATCTCCATGTGAGAGAGCAATTTTTAAATCAAAGAAATTCAGAAAGAACGGATCTGGAAGCAGGGTAAGATTAGATTGCTCTGCAAAGCTTTCTCCACATAAGAAATCTCTATTGCCATGAATAAAAAATATTTCTAGTCCATTGCGAGTAGCATGATTTATTTTTTGTATTACGCTAGTTGCAAGCTCGGAGTTATCATCATCTCCAACCCATGCTTCAAAAAGATCACCTAATATATATAGATGAGATAATTCTTGCGCAGCAGTTTGTAGAAATTTAAAAAAGCCCTCCGTTACAGAGGGCGTATTTTTAGATAAATGAAGATCAGATATAAAGCCTAACTTCATTCACTCACTGTCACTGAATGAATAATTGTTGGTTCAAGAGGAGCATCAGCATAACCGCCAACAGTAGAGGTTGTGCTCAGCGCGATTTGATCTACAACATCCATTCCATCAATAACTGAGCCAAAGACCGCATAACCCCAGCCTTGAGAAGTTTCAGCTGTATGGTTTAAAAATTCATTGTCTTTATGATTAATAAAAAATTGACCAGTAGCAGAATGAGGATCCATGGTTCGGGCCATTGCAATAGTGCCGCGATCATTCTTTAAGCCATTATTAGCCTCATTTTGAATTGGATCTGTGTTTGTTGGTTTGGGAGTCATATCTTCATCTAGACCACCGCCTTGCACCATAAATCCTTCAATAATTCTATGAAAAATTGTGCCTGAATAATAACCATCCTCGGCTAATTTTAAAAAGTTCGCCACGGTTATAGGCGCGTTATCAGCATCAAGCTCTAAGTGGATTTCTCCGGCTGAAGTGGAAATAGTAACAAGTGACATCTGATCCTCCTCTGGATAATATTCAGTCTGATCTTTTTGATCAATGGGTGATAGGAAGAAGATTAAAGCAACAGCGGTTACAATAATTATTAAAATAGTAATTTGTATTTTTGACATTAATAAAACCTACATTCCAGTTAAGTTCTCTATAATAAGTGATTCATATATCAAATAACAGATGACAATTAAGTTTTATAACTCCTTAACAAACCAAAAGGAAGATTTCGTGCCCATACGCGAAGGCGAGGTTGGGATGTATGTTTGCGGGATGACGGTCTATGATAACTGTCACTTGGGGCATGCAAGGGCGATGATGGCTTTTGATATTCTTGCGCGTTACCTTCGATATCAAGGCTATAAGTTAAATTTTACTCGTAACATCACCGATATAGACGACAAGATTATTGATAGAGCCAATGAAAACAAGGAAACAATAGACGCCCTAACAGATAGAACGATTGCTAGTATGCATGAAGATTTTTTAAAGCTTGGCCTAGAGCTTCCTACAAATGAGCCTCGTGCAACTGAGTATATTGAAGGCATGATTAATATGATTAGTAAACTTATTGAAAAAGGGCATGCCTATCATTCTCGGGGTGGAGATGTTTTCTTCGCAGTGCGAACATTTCCAGAATACGGAAAATTATCGAATAAAAATATTGATGATTTGAATCCAGGCTCTAGAGTTGAAGAAGATGGATCTAAAAAAGACCCATTAGATTTTGTTCTTTGGAAAAGTGCTAAGCAGAATGAGCCATCATGGGATTCTCCTTGGGGCTTAGGGAGACCGGGCTGGCATATCGAATGCTCAGTTATGTCTCTTGAAAATTTAGGTAAACATTTCGATATCCATGGTGGAGGTCCAGACCTACTGTTCCCCCATCATGAGAATGAGATAGCTCAGTCTGAATGTGCTTCTGATCATAAATTTGCAAACTATTGGATTCATTCAGGATTGCTAAAAATTAATGGGGAAAAGATGTCAAAGTCTTTAGGTAATTTTGCAATGCTAAAAGACTTATTTGCTTCCTATCACCCAGAAGTCATTCGATATTATTTAATCTCTAGCCACTATAGAAGCTCTCTAAATTTTGACAACGAATCCCTTGATCAAGCGCGATCAGCTTTAACAAGACTTTATCAGGCTGCATCACTTGTATCATTGCAGGAATCAGATTTACATGATGATAGTGTTAAGGAATTTATAAACTCAATGAATGATGATTTAAATACCCCAGAGGCATTAAGCACTCTCTTTGGGTTGGCAAAATTAATTAATAGCAGTCAAGATACACAAGATAAGAGTATGTATGCATCGACTATGAGAGAATTGGGCAAAGTTTTAGGACTGCTTAACGAAAGTCCTGAAGCTTTTTTTCAATATGGAGCAAATTTAACTGATGAAGAGATTAGCAAGAAAATAGAGGAAAGAAATCAAGCAAGGGATGCTAAGGATTTCCAAAAGGCTGATCAAATAAGAGATGAATTATCAGCTCAAGGCATCTTATTAGATGATTCTAGCGATGGCACTACTTGGAAGAAATCTTAATCGTCTTCCTCAAGGTCATTAATTACAGATTCTATGCCAGTTGAGCCCATATTCATCCCAACAACTCTCTCAATACCCATTTTTGCATAATGCTCCGCAGCATCTTTCATCAAACCTGATTGATCTAGCGTTAACCCACCGTCCACGCACACATTAATTCCTGTAATAAATCTAGATTCGTCAGAAGCAAGAAATAATGCCGTGTAAGCAATATCAATTGGCATTCCAAAATCTTTGATTGGCTGATCTAGCTTGCTGTCTTCAATTGCTGTGGCTAAAAGAGGAGTATTAATTGTTCCAGGTGAAATAGCATTTACTCTTATTTTATATTCACCTAATTCAATTGCAGCATTTTTACAAAAATTTATTACTCCTGCTTTCGCAGCAGAATAAGCGAGCGGACCAGATCCGCCCCCCATCCCCGCAATGGAAGCTGTATTAATTATTGATCCACCAGAAAGATTTTTTTTCATAATCCTTGCTGCATATTTTGAGCCCAGAAAAACAGACTTTAGAAGTATTTGGAATGACTTATCCCACTCGTCTGCATTGATGTGAGTAATGGGACCAACTGCACCTCCAATGCCTGCATTATTAAAAAGGATATGCAAAGCACCAAAATGATCAACTGCAAGTTTGATCATATTTTCTATGTCATTTTCTGACGAAACATCGGTGATGGATATGCATGCATCTGAATCTAATTTTTTTTGCTTAATAATTTCAAAAGTCTCTTCGAGAGACTCTTTATTAATATCTGCCAACACAACCTTAGCGCCATGTTCTAAAAACAATAATGCAGTTTCTTTACCAATGCCACTTCCAGCACCCGTTATCACTGCGACTTTATCTTGTAATCTTTTCATTTACTAATGATTATCACTGAAACATTCTTAAAAGAAAAATCTAGTTTTCAAAAATTTAACTTTTATTCACAGATCTGTAATTTAATTGACTCATGGAGAGTATTTAATATGAATCAACCGAACTAAATAAATCATGCTATCCCCAAAGCTGGTTAATACTACCCTAAAGTTCGGCTTAAATAAGGGGCTTTAAATAGCCCCTTATTTTCTTATATTAATGAGTTTGTGTCAGTCATGCACGTCGAGTGTAAATAGATTAAAATTATCGATTGATCAGAAGAATGGCTCCCTGACGTGGGATCGAACCACGGACCAATTGATTAACAGTCAACTGCTC
>JADHNM010000037.1 GCA_016779505.1 SAR86 cluster bacterium | reverse complement strand
AGAAAAAAGACAAACACTCCCAATACTTGCTAATGTTTTATTTGAGGTTGAGGATAATGTATTTAAATTAACAGCCACTGATTTAGAATCTGAAGTAACTACAAGCGGTCCGTTATCAAGCATAGAATCCGCTGGTAAAACAACAACCTCAGCCAAAAAATTGAATGAGCTTTGTCGCTTAATCCCAGATGGAGAAGAAATAAATTTATCTTTAAGTGGAGAAAAACTAAACATTAAAACAACTAATGGTAAGTACTCACTATCAACACTCCCCAGCAGTGACTTCCCTATTTTTGATATTGACTCTGGAGATTCTCCCCTTGTTATTCCAGCAAAAGACCTAAAAGAGCTAATCAGAAATACATCTTTTGCTATGGGCAATCAGGATTGGAGGCATTATTTGAATGGTCTATATTTATCAATTAGTGATGGAGAAATAACAGCAGTTACAACAGACGCTCATAGACTAGCGGTTGCAAATCTTTCTACTCAATCTGATAACTCTTTCTCAGGAATCATCCCAAGAAAATCAATCAATGAAATGTCTAAATTTTTATCTGATGAGGATGGGGATGCTGAGTTAAAAATTAACGATGCTTCTTTGGAATTATCGGTGGGCAATTTAATATTTAAAAGCAAATTAATTGATGGTAAATTTCCAGACTATCAACAAGTAATTCCCTCAGGCGAGAGCTCGGTTCTTGAAATTAATGTTAAAGATTTTTCAGAAACTTTGAGTAGAGTTTCTGTTTTATCAAGCGAAAAATATAAAGGCATTAGATTAATTACTTCTAATGATGGTGTAAAAATTTCAGCAAACAATCCAGAGCAAGAAGAGGCTGAAGAATTTTTTCCGGCAACCTATAATGGAGAGGAGCTAGATATAGCCTTTAATGTTACCTACCTTCAAGAAATAATGTCACATATGCAAACAGATACATGTCACATTAACTTCTTTGGATCTGATAAAAGCTGCTTACTTACCCCCCCAGGGAGCGATAGCCCAAAATATGTTGTAATGCCGCTCCTTATATAGGTTTGTGGCTTTTTCAAAGATAGATCTCAGAAACTTTAGGTGCTTTGACTCTCTATCCATCGACCTTTCTTCTAATTCAACCCTATTTTATGGCAAAAATGGGTCTGGGAAGACCTCAATACTTGAATCTATCTATGTGGCTAGCTCAGGCAGATCATTTAGAACCTCTAATCTTGAATCACTCATAAAAAAAGACGAAGAAGCCTTTAATATAAGGGCTTACGACGATAAAACTGGTTCAATTTTAGAGGTTAAAAAGGCTAGAAATAAACCTATTAATATTAAAATAAATAACTCAAAAGTAACAATTAGCGAGTTAGTTAGGGCTTTTCCCTCTTTTTCTATTGATAGTAAAACATTTTTTTACAATGATAATGCTCCAGATTATAGAAGAAAGCAGCTGGATAGGGGCCTTTTTATTGCTTCTCCTGATTATGCAAAAGATTGGTTTGGATATTTCCGATCTTTAAAGCAAAGAAATTCCGCGCTAAAATTTGGCGACATGGCTCAAGCAAAAGCTTATGACCAACTTTTGGTTGACCATGGAGAAAGGCTAAATACCTTAAGAGAAAATTTAATTACAGAGGTTAAAAAAATTTATGATGACCTTGTCATCAAATTAGCCCAGGAAAATACAAGGGCTCATATTTTTTCTGATTTAGAAATCTATCTTAAATCTGGCTTTGATAACAAAGCAGGGTTGCTAGAATGTCTAAATAATTCAAATGTTGTTGACTTGAAAAGAAAAATTACAACACTTGGTCCCCATAAAGCAGATGTTTTATTTGAAAGTAAGGGCTTACTTATAAAGGATATTTTTTCGCGTGGTGAGCAGAAACTACTTTCAATTCTTTGGTCGCTTTCACAAAATATTTATTTAGGACGATCATTTAACCTGAGCCCCATTCTTCTTCTTGATGATCTATCTTCAGAACTAGATGGGGAGATGTTAGAGTGCTTTTTACCTACCCTAAAATATATTGAAAATCGTTTTGTTTTTTCAAACATTGTTGACCTATTTGGTAGTAAAATAATAAATGAAAAACAATCATATAAAAAGTTCCACGTGGAACAATTAAATTAAAAAAATGCCAAAAAAGAAATCCGAAGATAAAAAATACGATTCATCTAATATTCAAGTTTTAAAAGGCCTTGAGGCCGTTAAAAAAAGACCTGGAATGTACATTGGAGATACAGATGATGGATCTGGCCTTCATCACATGATCTTTGAGGTAGTTGATAATTGTATAGATGAGGCAATGGCAGGCCATTGCTCTAAGATTGACATCATAATTAACAAAGACGAGTCAATAACTGTTAAAGATAATGGAAGGGGCATACCTGTTGATACCCACAAAGGCGAGGGAGTGCCCGCAGCTGAGCTAATAATGACTACCCTTCACTCAGGCGGAAAGTTTGATGATAATTCCTACAAGGTATCAGGAGGACTTCATGGCGTAGGCGTTTCCGTGGTGAATGCACTCTCAAAGGAGTTAACTTTAACCATATGCAGAGATGGCGGCATGTACCAACAAAAATACAGTGAAGGCCTAGCCAAAACAAAACTAAAGAAAATCAAAGCATCGAAAGATACAGGCACTGAGATAACATTTAGCGCATCTGAGAAAATTTTTACTTCTATAAACTTTGAAGCAGACAGGGTCAATAAAAGGGTTCAAGAGCTTTCCTTTCTTAATGCGGGAGTAAGCATCGAGGTTACTGATGCCAGAACCGGTAAATCCAAAAAATTTAAGAATGATGGCGGTGTATCAAGCTATGTTGATTTCCTTAGAGGAAGAAAACCAGCTTTATCTCAAACAATTGAGTGCGAAGGCGGACAAGATGGCGTAACGGTTGAGGTTGCAATGCAGTGGAATGACTCATATAACGAAAGCGTTTTATGTTATACAAACAACATTCCCCAAAAAGATGGGGGAACCCACCTATCAGGCTTCAGATCCAGCCTTACCCGTGTTTTAAAAGCGTTTGTTAAAAAAGAGGAGCTTAATAAAAATTCGCCAATAGAATTGTTAGGAGAAGACGTGAGGGAGGGATTAATAGCTGTTATTTCAGTTAAGGTACCAGACCCCAAATTTTCATCACAAACCAAAGAGAAACTTGTATCTTCAGAAGTTGAGGGAATAGTAAGCACAATTTTAAGCAAAGGCCTCAATGAATTTTTATTAGAAAACCCCAAAGAAGCAATTGCAATATTGTCTAAAGTTTCAGAAGCCGCCCTTGCTAGGGAGGCTGCCAGGAAAGCCAGGGAAATGACACGAAGAAAAGGGGTTTTAGAATTAGCTGGTTTGCCTGGAAAGCTGGCAGACTGCCAAGAAAAAGATCCTGCCCTTTCTGAAATTTATTTAGTAGAGGGTGATTCTGCTGGAGGATCAGCTAAACAAGGTCGCAATAGAAAGTATCAAGCAATATTACCTCTTAAAGGAAAAATTCTAAACGTACAAAAAGCTAGAATTGATAAAGTGCTTTCTTCAGCTGAAATAGGAACTCTTGTTAAGGCAATGGGTTGCGGAATAGGAACAGAAGATTTTAATATTGAAAAGCTCAGATATCATAGAATCATAATTATGACAGATGCTGATGTTGACGGATCTCACATACGAACCTTGCTTTTAACATTCTTTTATCAGCAATACTTTGATATTTTAGAAAGAGGGCACGTATATATTGCCATGCCGCCTTTATACAAAATAACCAAAGGAAAATCATTTGTTTATGCTTCAGATGAGGATGAAAAAGACAAAGCCATTAAAGAGCTTTCTAAATCAGGCTCTAAAGGGATCGATGTTCAGAGATACAAAGGGTTAGGCGAAATGAATCCAGACCAGCTTTGGGACACTACCATGGATCCTGAGAACAGAAGAATGATGAGAGTTGATATTGCAGATGCCCAAGAAGCTACAGATATGTTTGAAACTCTAATGGGTGATGATGTTGAACCTAGAAGAGAGTTTATTGAAAAAAACGCATTATCAGTGTCAAATTTAGATATCTAGTTAATTTTGGTATAAGTTTTTACGATCCACGCGTGGGCCTCTTCCGTCAACTGCTTTGGATCAGAGCCGAAGATAGGCATTCCAATCCTCACATCTATATCACCGCTTTTTTTGTTAAACGATTTATTTAACCAATACTTACCCGAGTTATGACAGATTGGAATAATTGGTACTTTTTCATTAGACGCCAAAACCCCACAGCTATTTGCAAACCTTCCAATCCCATCCTCTGGCTTTTCTCTTGTGCCTTCTGGAAAAATTAATACAGCGAAGCCCTCTCTAATTCTTTGTCCACCTATTTCAATAACTTTTCTTAGGCTTTCAACTTTTAATTTCCGATTTATTGAAATTGGTTTTAGTCTAGATATTGCCCATCCAAAAAAGGGGATAATAAGAATCTCCCTCTTCATGATGCTGCTTGTTGGTAAGAACAATGTTTGAAGAAAGAAAGACTCCCATGGGCTTTGATGGTTTGAAACCATAATGAACGGTGTATCTGGTATATTTTCTACCCCCTTTATATTCCAACCTATCCCGCAGATAACTTTTAAAGCTTTTAATGTAAATAAAATCCAGACTCTTCCGATATATTGAACGGTTTGAACGGAGAAAAAAATTGATGCGCAAATAATAACCAGGGAAACACAAACAAGACTTAACAAAAAGATCAAATAAAATATAATTATATTAATTATTAATACCTATTAAATATAGACATTTGTCTACTTTAATATTAAGTCCTCCAAATATTTTGAGAGTTTAGATATCTCTATTCTTTTTTGCTGCATTGTATCTCTATCGCGAACCGTTACGGTGCCGTCATCAAGGCTATCAAAATCCACAGTTATACATAAAGGCGTTCCAATTTCATCATGCCGCCGATAACTTTTCCCAATATTCCCTGAGTTTTCAAGTAAAACTCGTCCGAATCTTAACCTTTGAAGATCTTTTTTTATTTGTGAAGCAATCTCTACTAAACCCTCATGATTTTTCTTCAACGGAATAACAGCGGCTTTTATCGGAGAAAGATGTGGTTTTAAATTTAAAACAGTTCTTGTTTTCCCATCTTCAAGCTCTTCAATCTTATAAGCCTCATTTAAAACAGCAAGAACACCCCTATCAACTCCAGCCGAAGGCTCAATTACATATGGTACTGTCCATTTCTTAGTTTCTTGATCTTGTACTGCAAGTCTTGCATTTGATTCGTTGTTTTCTAACACAGAAGACTGTATATCTAGTTCAGATTGATTTTTACTGTGTGAACCTAAATCAAAATCTGTTCGGTTGGCGATACCTTCTAACTCTTCAAGACCATGCGGAAACTTGTACATAATATCAACTGTAGCTTTTGAATAATGGGCAAGCTCATCCTCGGGGACATGATAGAGCTCCAAATTATTTCTGCTTACACCCTGTTTATCCCACCAATTTATTCTTGCCTCAACCCAAGACTCATGCCACTGTTCATCCGTTCCAGGGGCGACAAAAAACTCAAGCTCCATTTGCTCAAACTCTCTTACTCTAAATACAAAATTTCTTGGTGTAATCTCATTTCTGAAGGCTTTACCGATTTGGGCAATTCCAAATGGAAGTTGTTTAGATGTTGAATCTACAACATTCTTAAAGTTTGTAAAAATATGTTGAGCTGTTTCAGGCCTTAAGTATGCAAAAGATTCATTATCCTCAACAGGACCTACTGCAGTCTTAAACATCAAATTAAACGGTCTTGGATCCGTTAGATTACTTGAACCACAAGACGGACAGTTTTCTGATGTTAGTTGATCGGCGCGCCACCTTGACTTGCAGTCTCTACAGTCTACTAGCGGATCAGTAAAAGTATCTTCATGACCCGAGAATTTTAAGACACTGGGCTTTGTTAATATTGAAGCATCCAGGCCTTCAACATCATCCCTATCAAAAACCATCTCCCTCCACCAAGACTGTTTCAGGTTATTTTTGAGTTCAACACCTAACGGACCATAATCATAAAGACCCTGCAAGCCACCATAAATTTCATTAGACTGAAATATAAATCCCCTTCTTTTGCAGAGAGCTACTAGTTCCTCCATTGTTTTTGCTGTCAAAATAATCCTTTGTATTTCATATCTTAGAAGACTACCATTATGCAGTTATTTTAATTATATCTATAGAGCTTTTGTGTAACTCTCGAAAGATAAACCTATAAAATTATCAATTAAAGGGCGATAATTTACATAAGAACCTCAAATGAAAATAATTTTTTATATTTTTACTGTTTATCCATTGAGATTTGCATTTCTAGTGTTAGATATTGCATTTAAAGTCATGCCAGTAAGAGCTTTAAAGCCTTTATCTCCATTCAGGGTAACTAGAAAAAATCTATCTATTGCATTTGCAGATCTAGATGATCAGGCTCTAGATTTGCTTGCCAAAGAAAGCTACAAAGAAACATTAAAAAGCATTTATGAAACTCTATACACTTGGTCTCGCTCCCATCAAAAAATAATTTATCAAACCAAACGAATTAATAACAGATTTTTATTTAACAACCCTGATCAAGAAGAAGGTTTGATAATTTGTGGGCTTCATAACAGAAGCATAGATTTTATGTTGAGATGGATAAGCTCTCAAAGATCTCACACATCTCTTTATAAAAAGATTAAATCAAAACCACTTAATAGTTTTGTAAAAAAATTTAGAGAAGAAGGAAGCTGTAAAATGGTTGAAACTGGAATAGGGGGCGTAAAATCTATTCTTGCTTCTTTAGAAAATAATCAAATGACCTGCATGGCATCTGATCAAGTTCCAGCTCGCGGACTTGGAGTCTACTCCAAGTTTTTTGGCCATGAGTGTTATTCATTTGCACTTGCTCCAAAGCTTGCAAAGAAATCTAACAAACAAATTCTTTTGTCATA
Organism: SAR86 cluster bacterium; assembly: GCA_016779505.1. Lineage (GTDB taxonomy): Bacteria > Pseudomonadota > Gammaproteobacteria > Magnimaribacterales > D2472 > D2472. Next base: position 4,093 of record JADHNM010000037.1, on the reverse strand, counting down.
TCTTTCCTACGAAAAAGATATTGGCCACATTATTAATTTTAAGAAACCTAGCCAGGAGATTTATTCTGATAATGGCGTTGATGTTATGAATTTAGAAATGGAACATGAGATTAAAAAATCTCCTGCAGAGTACTCGTGGGAATACAAAAAATTTAGAAGGCTCTCACAGGAACCTAAAGATATTTATAAAACTTAACGACGCCAAAAAGCTGGTGTGAATAGTACAAGGAGAGTAAAAATTTCAAGTCTTCCTAAAATCATAGCAAAACACAAAATGAATTTTCCTAACTCACTCACATTCGCATAGTTGCTCGCGACATCACCCAAGCCCGGACCCAAATTATTTAAGCAAGCACCGACAGCAGAAAACGCTGTCTCAAAACTTAACCCTGTTCCAAGCATTGCCATAAGCAAAAACATAAATATAAAAACGTAAATAGAAAAAAACCCCCAGACCTTTTCAGCAATTTTTGCATCAATAACCTTGGAGCCAATCTTTGAAGTAAGGACTGCATTTGGATGAATTGTTTTTAATATTTCTTTGTAAGCTTGGTTAATCATTATTAACACTCTCCAAGCTTTAATGCCTCCACCAACAGACTGAGAACAAGCTCCCATAAAAGCACCAACAAGCAATAGGTATGGTAAAAAACCAGGCCAAAGTGAGAAGTTCTCTGTGGTAAAACCTGATGTTGTGACCGTAGAAACAACATGAAAAACCGTTGAGCCAAAAGCAGAAAAAATATCCGCATATGAGTTACTTACAATATGAACAATCAATGACACAGCAATAATCAAAAACACAACAGATAAGAAAAATTTAAATTCCGAATCATAAAAATATTTAAGAGGCTTTCCACCAAATATCGCAGCGTAATGCACTGCAAATGACGCAGCAGAAAGCAACATAAAAATAATACAAACGGTCTCTATTAACGCGCTATCAAAAAATCCAATACTTCCATCATGTGTTGAAAATCCGCCTCCAGCAACAGTGCTCAAACTATGAGCAATAGAGTCAAACAAACTCATTCCCGAGAGCAGATATAAAGTTGCACAAGCTACAGTAAGACCAACATATATTTTCCACAAAGCTTTCGCACTATCTGTTATTTTTGGAGTAAGCTTTTGATTGCCGTGACTGCCTGGAAGCTCCATTTTATATAACTGGCCACCCCCGATTCCTAAAGCTGGCATTACTGCTACTGCCAAAACTATTAATCCCATCCCACCTATCCACTGGAGAAGTTGTCGATACAAGAGAATCGATTTTGGAAGATTGTCCAAACCTACAATTGTAGTGGCACCAGTTGTTGTTATTCCTGAAACTGATTCAAAGATAGCATCACTGACATTCAATCCAAAAAAATAAAATGGAACTGAGCCAGCACAAGCCAGAACAACCCAAAACAAAGTTGTGATAATAAATCCATCAGAAATATTAAGAGGTAGATTTTCTTGTCGAGTTGCAGCCCATATAACTCCACCCAAAATAAAGAAAAATAAAAAGGAGTATAAAAATACATCATTGCCAGATTCGTTATACACATAAGAAAGAATCAAAGGCGGTATAAATGAAAGGCTAAATATTCCAAGGAGAATACTCAACAAGTTAAGGATTGATTTGTAATTCATCAGCCTTCTATAAAAAGATTTTCTATTTTTTCTTTATCTGTTTTTCCAAGAATAAAAACTATGATTCTATCGTTAGGTTTAAGGAGCAAATCTTTTGAATGCATAAAAACTTCTTCCCCCCTTATTACCGACGCAATAACACAGCTTTCTGGAAGAGGAAGCTCAGAAATAGGCTTATCAAAAAACCCTTCAGTAAATTTATTTTTATGGATTATTCCCTCTATTGCTTCAGCGCCACTTTGCATTTTGAATATTACCTCTTGAGGCACATCACCTTTTGCAAGATGCTGCAGAACCATAGAGACAGTTAGCCGTTGAGGTGAGAGGGCTATGTCAACAAAATTTTTGGGAAGTATGTTTATGTAAGTGTAATTATTTACAATAATAATAGTTTTTTTGGCCCCAAGTTTCTTTGCAAGAAACGCAGCCATGATATTGGTTTCGTCATCGTTTGTTAAAGCACAAAAAATATCTATATTTTCTATATTTTCACTTCTTAAGAGCTCTTCGTCTGATCCTTCACCTTTTAGAACAATTGTTCTATTTAATTGTCTTGAAAGGGCCTCACACCTATCGCCATCTGGATCAATGATCTTGATTTTATAGTCGTCTTCTAAGGATTTTGCTAGTGAGAAGCCTATTTTTCCCCCACCTATGATCATTATTCTAGATAATGAAGTGTCCTGTAGCCTCATCTCTTGAACTACGCCATCAATATCGTTTTCTGCTGCCAAAAAGTATATTTCATCATTTTCTTTGATAATTGTTTTTCCATCAGGTATTAATGGCTTTCCTTTTCTATATATAGCAGGAACATAAGTATCTGTATCTGGAATGTCACTTTTAATGCTTTTAAGCTCTCTATTAACTAACATTCCATCTTTTTTTGCTTTTACTGACACAACCTTGATTAACCCATTTGCAAATGACTCAATTTGCTCTGCGCCGGGGTGTTTAATCAAATCAACAAGATGTTCTGTAACTTCGTTTTCTGGGCCTATAGCAATATCAATATTATTTTTGCCAAATGCTTCTAAAGATTCGAGATATGAAGAATCCGAAAGTCTGCAGATTGTTTTTTTGACGTTAAATTTAGATTTTGCGATCTGGCAGGAAGTAATATTGCACTCATCGCTGTTAGTGACAGCTATCAAAATTGTATTTTCATCTGCTCCGGCTCTTTCGAGCGTGATTGGATGAGAGGCATGACCAATTTCTGTTGCAAGATCATAGTCTTCTTGGAGCTTTAAAAGTTTATCTTTATTTAAGTCAACAATACTAACTTCATATTCTTGTTTTGATAATGTCGAGGCAAGGCTGCTTCCCACCCTTCCAGCGCCAAGTATTAAAATTTTCATTGTTATAAATTAAACCTCTTTTTAATGAATTGAAAGAATTGCCGAAACTAAATTATTTTTCAAAAAATTTTGCATATGAATTTGCTGCGTCTGTAGCAGGGATAATACGTTTGCCAGGAAACTGTAAGTGAGTAATAACTATTATAGAATCTATTGTTTTTACAGCTAATCCGTTTTTTATAAATTTAAATCTATTTCCCCCAAGGTCATCTAAGCTGCCTTCATATTCTTGCAATCCGTGAATTTTAATTGGCATATTATTTTTTTCAAAATACAGACCAGGCCAACCAATGAAGGCTTTATGTTTTTGAATTATGTCTGAGGTATTTTCTATGTCGAAATCTACTTTGCCTGACAATTTATCTATCTTTTTACAATAACAAGCTTCTGCATGGTTTTGCTCATCAGCAATCAGCTCGTTGTTAAAAATATTTTGTAGATCAGCAGAAAGATTTTTAATGCATAAAGAGGTAAGTTTTTTTTCAAGACCTTTTTTATTTTCTGAATTCAAAATATCTATCTCATGAGAGCAATAAATAGGACCCTCATCCATTCCCTTGGTCATTTTCATAATGGAGATGCCTGTTTTTTTATCGCTGTTTAATATTGCTGTATGTATAGGAGAGGCTCCTCTATATTTAGGCAGAAGAGAGAAATGGATATTCACTGGCGCAATTTTTGGTCGGTTTAATAACCAATCTGGTAGTATTTTTCCGTAAGCAGACACCACTAAAAAATCAAAACTTAGAGATTTAATTTCTTTTTCAAAGGTTTCATCTAACAAGGTAGGTTTAAAAGTAGGAATTCCCAGCCTTAGTGCCTCTTTGGCAACCGGAGAAGCTTCTTCCCCCTTTCCCCGTTTAGACCTCTTGTCAGGTTGGCTTATAACTCCTACAAGATTAAATCTTCCACAGGATAGTGAATTTAATATCCTCGCTGATGATTCAGGGGATCCAGCAAATAAAACTTTCATATTTATTTATAAGTTCGCTTAAATTCTCAAAATTTCGGCTATTTAGAGGCTTTCTTCCTTATTCTATCCCTTTTTAAAGGAGAGAGATAATCAACCATTAGCTTTCCCTCTAAATGATCAATCTCAT
>JADHNM010000002.1 GCA_016779505.1 SAR86 cluster bacterium | reverse complement strand
CATTTAGATATCCGCTGGTGGATGGGCAGGGAAACTGGGGCACTCAAGATGATCCTAAATCATTTGCTGCAATGCGATACACAGAATCGAAACTTACAGGTTTTGCTGATTTACTTCTTTCTGAATTAAAGCTTGGAACAGTTGATTGGCAGCCTAATTTTGATGGTTCATTGCTCGAGCCTACAATTCTGCCTGCGAAGATACCAAGCATTCTTTTAAATGGCACCACGGGCATTGCTGTTGGCATGGCAACCGATATCCCATCTCATAACATAAATGAAATTTTAGATGCATGTATACATGTTTTGGATAATCCAAAGGCCACAACAAAAGATCTATTAAAATTTATTCAAGGCCCAGATTTTAGCAATGCAGCGCCAATCATCGTTTCTACTGAAGAGCTTGTTGAGATGTATGAAACTGGCAGAGGTGGATTTAAGATCAGGGCTCACTGGGATACTGAGGGCAATGATATTGTTGTAAGAGCTTTACCTCATCAAGCCTCTGGTTCAAAAATTCTTGAACAAATTGCTGATCAAATGCAAAAGAAAAAACTTCCCATGGTGGTCGATTTAAGGGATGAGGGAGATCATAAAGAGCCAGTCAGACTGGTAATTTCTTTAAAGTCTAATCGCGTAGATGCTACAGAAGTAATGAACCATCTTTTTGCAACTACAGATTTACAAAAGAATTATCGAGCAAACATGAATTTAATTAGCTTGCAAGGATCTCCTAGAGTATTTGCTCTAAAGGATTTGATAGCTGAATGGCTTAAGTTCAGGCAACAAACTGTAATGAGGAAACTTGAGCATAGATTGGATCAGGTGCACGATAGAATTCATATTTTAGAAGGTTTATTAATAGTTTATTTAGACCTAGACAAAGTTATTCACATTATAAGAAATAGCGATGACCCCAAAAACGAATTAATGAAAGTTTTTAAGATTTCAGAGATACAGACAAATGCAATTTTAGAAATTCGTTTGAGGCAGTTAGCTAAGTTGGAGCAAATTAAGCTTGAAGAAGAAAAAGGCTCGTTAGAAACCGAACGATCTGAGCTTGAAAAAATTATTAAATCAAAAGCTAGGTTAAAAACTTACATTAAAAACGAACTGATAGAAATTAAAGAAAATTTTGGAGACGACAGAAATTCTCCAATTGAGTCGGCTTCAGATGCCAGGGCATTTTCTGAAGAAGAGGTGGTTACATCAGAAGCAGTTACTGTCATTTTATCTAAAGCGGGTTGGATCAGATCAGCCAAAGGTCATGATATTGATCCAAATAGTCTTACCTATAGAGGGGATGATAAGTTGCAGCATTTTGCCAAAGGGAGAAATAACCAGACTGCTGTTTTTTTTGATTCTGGCGGCAAGGCATTTTCATTGCCTGCTCATTCATTACCGTCTGCAAGAGGAATGGGCGAGCCATTAACAGGACGAGTTGTTGCTGAGTCAGGCGTTACATTTGAGGGTGTTGCTGTTGGAATCGAGGAATCTAAGATCTTAATTTCCAATTCGGCAGGCTTTGGTTTTATTAGCAATTTGTCTAATGCAATTTCAAACCAAAAAAAAGGAAAACAGTTTATGAAGACTCCCGATGGAGCCAGCGTCATTTCTCCAGTTGCAATCAATGAAAATCATAAATTTGTTGCTGCAACTTTTTCCTCGCAGGATAACAAAGGCAAGGTAAGCAATAAAATGTTAATTTTTCCTATAGAAGAATTACCAGTTCTTCCCAAGGGCAAGGGAAATAAACTAATTAGTATTTCCACCAAAGCCTTTAAAGAAAAATCTGAGTTCATGATGGATGTTTGCTGTCTTGCAGAAGATAGCAAGCTTCATATTCATCATGAAGGTAAAACTGGCGGAAAAACATGGACCCTAAAAGATCTAGAAGAGTATATTTCTTCAAGAGCCAAGCGTGGGAGAGTATTGCCTACTGGGTATAATGGAATGATTATGCTTGAAGAGATACCAAAATCTAGTGAAGCTGCTCCTGAATAGCGCTTCTTAATATTTTTAGACCTTTCAATATTACTTCATCTTCAATGATCAGGCTTGGTGCAATTCGAATAGTATTATTATTAGCCTTTAAAATCATCAACCCTTTTGCATAGCATGCTTTCATCATAGTATCTAAATTAAAGTTGTCAGTTACATTTAATTTGCACCCTATCCATAGGCCCGAGCTTCTTATCGCACTAAAGCATTTAAATTCTTTATTAATATTTTTGAGTTCTTTTAAAAATAATTTTTCTTTTTTCTTGACCCCATTGAGCAATGATTTTTTAGACAGCATGGTCATCACTTGCTCGGCAACAGCGCAAGCCAACGGGTTTCCTCCAAAGGTAGATCCATGAGAGCCAAGCTGCATACATTCTGCGATTTTTGTAGATGTAAGTATTGCGCCTATCGGAATTCCCCCACCGATGCCTTTGGCACAGCACATAATGTCTGGCTTGATACCAAATTGCTCGTAGGCAAACAAGGTTCCAGTTCTTCCTGCTCCTGATTGAACCTCATCAATAATAATTAGCGCATTATTTTGTTTAGAGAGCTTTTTAATTTTTTGAATAAAATCTCTCTTCGCTTTAATAATTCCCGCTTCTCCCTGAACAAGTTCGACGATTACAGCTGCAGTTTTTTTTGTGATTACCTTCTCTAGATTTTTTACTTCATTAAATGGATGATGTTTAATTCCCTCAGGCATAGGTCCAAACCCTTCAATGAATCTATCAGATCCATTGAGAGCGATAGTCATCATTGTTCGCCCATGGAAAGCGTCAGAAAATGAAACTATTTCATTTTTCTTTTTGCTTATATTTGTGTATGCATATTTTCGAGCTGTTTTTATTGCGCCTTCGACAGCCTCAGCTCCAGAATTAGAAAAAAATACTTTTTCAGCAAATGTATGTTTACAGAAAATTTTAGCCAGCCTTAGTGCCGGCTCATTGGTTAGTAAATTCGATAGGTGCCAAATTTTCTTGGATTGATTTGCTAACGCTTTATTTAAAATTGGATGACAATGCCCCAAGCTAGAAACCGCAATTCCGGATGCAAAATCTATGTATTTTTTATTTTTATTATCCCAGACCCAAGACCCCTTTGCCTTTGAAGGAACAAATTCTGCCGGTTTGTATGTCGGCATCATATATCGGTTAAAATCTTTTCTAGTGACCATGTAAACCATTGTAATATGATTAGGATTCAAGAAACTACAGAAAATAATTTTTTAATAGAGATTTCTCCTAATTATTCATTAAGAGGATGGAGTCGAGTAATTTTCTTAGGTAGCCTAGCTTTTGTTTGCTTAGCTATCGGAGTTTTTTTTCTTATCATGGGTGCTGGATTAATTCTTCCGTTTGCGGGTTTAGAAGTCATCATTGTTTTCATTTGTTTTTATATTAGTTTCCGCTGGAGTCAGCAAAAAGAGATAATTTATATCTCAAATGAGAAAATTAAATTAGAGCAGGGAAGGTTAATTAAAGAAAGGAGCTGGGAGGAGTTTAGAAGCTTTGTTGTCCTAGAAGTGAAGGCTGATCAGCACAATTCCAATCAATTTTGCTTTCAATCTAAAGGAAAAAGGTTTTACTTTGGCTCGTTCTTGAATGAAGAGGATAAGCTTATTCTCAAAAATGAATTAAAAAGAATTATTAATCAGTTGAATGCGTTATCTCCAGGCCTTTAATTTTTTGGGAACCATCTCCATTTTTCCTGCTTGATAGTAAGTTGTTTGAATATTTTCAACCTTTCCCTCAATCAGAGGCTGAAAATAGCTTCGAGCTCTTTTCGTCATTCCCATCCCATCTCTTGAAATAAATCCAGCTGGCAGTTTTTTTTCAACATTTGCAATTTTTGTTAATGGTGCAGGAACAACCTCCCATCGATAGGGCGCCGAGCTTTTACGTTTAATAATTGGCATGACTCCATTTAATCCATTTAAAGCATACTGCACTGCCTTTTTACCTACCTCAAAGGCATGAGCTCTATCTACTCCCGATGATAGATGACTTGCGCTTCTTTGGAGATAGTCAGCAACAGCCCAATGATTTTTTAATTTTAATTTCTTATCAATCAGTTCTGCTAATCTAGGGGCAACACCGCCAAGCTGGCTATGACCAAATGCATCTTTTGAATCTGATTCAGCTAAGAATTTTCCTTTGGAATCCTTGATTCCTTCTGAAGCAACAATTACGCAAAAACCATGCTTTTTCACTTCTTCCTTAACTTTAGCCAAGAACTTATTTTGATTAAATGTTACTTCAGGCAGCAAGATTATATGAGGTGCTCCTGGGTGGCTATCTTGGGCTAAGCAGCTTGATCCTGCTATCCAGCCTGCATGCCTGCCCATAACTTCAAGAATGAAAACTTTGGTGGAACTTTCATACATTGACTCAACATCCAGCGCCGCTTCAATGGTAGATGTGACCACATACTTAGCAACTGATCCAAATCCTGGACAGCAGTCTGTCACCGCAAGATCATTGTCCACTGTTTTTGGTATCGCAATACATTGGAGAGGATAGTTGAGCTTATTGCTGATCTGAGAAATTTTCAAAGCCGTGTCTGCAGAATCATTTCCGCCGTTATAAAAAAAATAGCCAATGTTATGAGCCTTAAAAACTTCAATCAATCTTTCATATTCGATGAGATTGTCCTCGATGCTTTTCAGCTTATATCGGCATGAACCAAATACTCCTCCAGGTCTATATTGCAAGCTTTCTATAAATTTTCTTGACTCTTTGGATGTATCTATCAGCTCTTCTCTCAAAGCCCCCAAGATACCGTTTTTACCTGCATAAATTTTACCTATCTTTGCAGATTTCCTTGCTTCTAATATTACTGCACTTGCAGAGGCATTGATTACAGAGGTCACACCACCAGACTGGGCATAAAAAGCATTTTTTTTCATTGGTTTAAAAATTAATTAATTTGGTCTATGGTAACAAATGTTACCGGCAAATATTTAAAAATGAAAATTCATATATTAGGCATTTGTGGCACCTTTATGGGCGGCCTTGCACAAATTCTTGTTGAAAAAGGTCACATAGTTTCCGGAAGTGATAAGCAATTTTATCCTCCAATGTCTGACCAACTTAAATCTCTTGGCGTCCAAATGATAGAAGGTTATGAAGAATCTGATTTGCCGTGCGCTGATTTATACGTAATAGGCAACGCTCTGAGCAGAGGCAATCCTTCTGTCGAATATATTTTAAATCAAAGGCTCGAGTACACCTCTGGTCCTAGAATGCTAGGTGAGATGATCCGTGATCGAACAGTAATTGCTGTATCAGGAACTCACGGAAAAACTTCAACATCTTTTTTGATATGTGAAATATTTCAATCTCAGGGAATTGATATTGGGTTTTTGGTTGGTGGCGTAAGTGATTCATTTAATAATTCTGCACGCCTAGGCTCATCACAATACTTTGTAATTGAAGCAGATGAATATGATTCTGCTTTCTTTGATAAGCGCTCAAAATTTATTCATTATCATCCAAAAACTTTCATCATAAATAATATTGAATTTGATCATGCGGATATATTTAATGATTTATCAGATATCTTGAAGCAATTTCATCATGCCGTGAGAACAGTGCCAGCAAATGGCAATATTATTTTTCATGATGGAGAAAAAAATATTACTGATCTAATAAAGATGGGATGCTGGTCCAAAACACATCAACTGGGAAGAAAAGAAAATATTCAACTTTTAATTGAAGAAGGCGTAATTGATTTTGAGAATCAGAAATTTAATATCAGCGATCTCCCTATGCATGGAAAGCACAATTTAAGTAATGCTGTGATAGCCATGTATGCAGCTTCTCTTCATGGCATTAGCCCAAAGGATTCATTCTTAGCCCTCAAAAATTCAAAAGGTGTAAAAAGGAGATTTGAAACAGTATTCCAAAATGGTCATAAGATAGTTATCGATGATTTTGCTCATCATCCGACTGCAATATCAAATACTGTTCAAGCAGCCACGAATTATTTTCCCTCTAAAAGAATACTGGGCATCATTGAATTAGCTTCTAACACAATGTCTCAGGGACATCATGGCGAAGATCTATATGAGAGTGCTTCAGCGCTTGGAAAAGCCTACTGGTTGAATTTATCTAGTCAAAAAAATAAGGAATTTGAGTATGATTCTATCAAGTTACTTTTAACAGATTTAGAAAAAGACATAGATAACTTTGATGTTATTCTAATCATGAGCAATAAAGATAGTAAAAAAATATCGGAGCCAATAATTGACCTCATCAAAAATAAATAAACTGCCAGTTTTCCCCTTGGGGTTGGTTGTTTTGCCTGGCACCATACAAACACTTCAAATCTTTGAACCTAGATACCTCTCAATGGTAAAAAATTGTATGAGTACTGATACTGGCTTTGTGATCACTTTAAGCAAAAACAATCAATCTGGTGAAAACTTCATGTCGCAAGGAACTTTTGTTGAAATTATTGATTTCAACCAATTACCCAATGGGTTGTTGGGCATTACTGTTCGAGGTTCACAAAAAGTATCTATTAAATCTGTTGAGCAATTGGAGTCAGGCCTCCATTACGCATCTATCGCTCCCATTGCTGAGCCCGCTGTCGATGATCAAGCAGTCTTGGCGCAATTTCCTGAGTTAATAAATGTACTTAGTCAACTGAAAGAACACCCACAAGTAAAATCTTTGCCTCTGGAAATAGATCTTTTATCTGCTGAATCTGTGAGCTATCAGTTGGCGGGATTAATTCCTCTCACCCCAATACAGAAACAGGCTTTGCTTGAGGCATTTGATGCAACTCAGCGAATGAATATTCTTGCAAAGTTAGTCAATAAAATTTCAGAAAACTCAGCTTAAATTTTTAGCAATTGCTTGCCTTTATTTTCTCCAGTAAAGAGTCTATTCAGAGTTTGGGGACACTTCTCAATTCCTTCTTGGATGTCTTCTCTATGTTGAAGTTTCCCTTCCATGACCCAGGTTGCAATATCTTCTAAGGCTTGTTGTGAGCGCGGCAAATAATCCAGTACTAGAAATCCTTGCATTGTTGCTCGCTTAATAATTAAAGAAAATAAATTATTAGGTCCATCCGGTGGCCTGGTTGCATCATATCCAGATGAAATTCCCCCACACAAGAGAACTCGAGCATTGATATTGATTAAGTAAAGAACAGTTTCTAATATCTCTCCACCAACATTATCAAAATAGATATCAATTCCATTTTTAGCAACCTTGGGTAATTCTTCATGAACATTAGAGTTTTTGTAGTCAATCACATCATCCACACCAACTTCTTTGAGCCAATCACATTTTTCCTTGCCACCCGCTATCCCTATGACATGACATCCTTTAAGTTTTGCTATCTGAACGACAACTGATCCTGTCGCACCTGCGGCTCCTGAAACCAAAACAGTTTCACCTGGCTGAGGATCACCTAGCTCTATTAATCCATAGTAAGCAGTGATACCCGTTGTGCCCATAACATTCAGCATCGTTGGTATAGGAAGAAGATCGGGAACTACTCTAAACCTGTCATCAGCCTCAGGTTTGGTTATGCAATGAGTTTGCCACCCTACAAAACCAAATGTTAAATCTCCAACTTTGTAATCTGCATTATTAGATTCCAGCACTCTACCCATGCCACCTGATCGAACAACTTCACCTATCTGAACAGGTGGAAGGTATCCAGGCACATCATTCAACCAGCCTCTTTGAGTTGGATCAAATGAAAGGTACATATTTTCAAGCAGAATCTCGCCTTCTTGAATTTCAGGAAGAGTCTCTGTAACAAGCTCAAAATCTGAGTCTTTGACCAATCCGCTTGGTCTTTCTTTTAAAATCCATTTTTTATTTTCAATCCCCATATTATCCCCTGAATTAATTTTTTAGATGTAGGCTGAGAAAAGCCTATATTACATATACTAAGAACTATACAACTTAGAGCATGCTGCAAGTCAAGTAATAAAATTAAATCATGTAATTTTATTGATGCGCAGGATTTCTTTTAAGCAGCGGTTTATTTGCTTTCGCTCTTATCCAATTCAAAGCCCTATAGACAGAAGGCATTGCTACAAGTTTTTGTTCTAGCTTATATTTTCCTGGGTAGTTAATTAATAATAACCCTGTCACGATTGTAAGCAGCCCTTGACCAGGTAAAACTAGCATTAATAAGCCCCCCATAATAAGAGAGTACCCGATTATATTTTTTCCAAATAACACTGCAAATCTTAGAATTGGTTTATGCTCTTGCCATACTGAAGGCTTTCTTTTCGATGAAAGAAAATAATCCTCAGGTATTTGAGCCACAAACCAACCAATGCCTAAAATACTTATTATAAAAATAAGAATGGAAGATGCTCCCAAGCCTATAAGCACTCCTGGATGATCAGAGAGCCAAAGGATAATAGAGTTTATACAATTCATTTATGTATCTTAATCAAAAGATTGATCGAAAGAATATATAAATTAGAAATATTTAATAGATTTATTCATTTAAGTTAGATATTCTGCTTACTAAGCTTGGACGTAAAATTAAAATTAATTCAATCAATCTCAATATGCATCATAAGGTGAAGCAATGCTATGAAAACTCCTGATTTAAAAACTATCTGTTGTGAAGCGCTGGATGATCTAAAGGCTCAAAACATTCTCGTTTTAGATATTAGAGATATCTCAGGTTTTGCTGATTGGTTTATCATAGCTACCGCTTCTTCCTCAAGAAATGCAAAAGCAATTTCTAACAAATTAATTGAATCAATCAAATCTCATCAGAAGAATTTAGTTGGGATCGAGGGCCAAGATGATTCAGAGTGGATCTTGGTAGATTGTGGAGATGTAGTTGTAAATATTATGCAACAGGAAACTCGTGAATTTTATGATTTAGAGAGTTTATGGGGTGAAAAGACTCTTGTTTCTGCATAATGAAATGCAAAATTATTAGCATTAGCCACAAGCCATCTGATTGGGAGAAGCAAGCACTGCAATTTTATTCAAAACAATTGCCTAACCACTTTCAGATTTCATATGTTGAGGTGAAGCCTTTTTCCTCCAACTCTATGAATATGACATCTATATTAGATGCTGAAGGAATAGAAATAATCAAACATCTCGATCAAGATGCGCATACTATTTTATGGGATCGAAAAGGGCAAAAGATTAGCAGCCTCAGTTTTGCAAAACTCTTGCAGGATCAGACAGATCATGGAAAAAATATTAATTTTATTATAGGCGGTGCGCATGGATCATCAGACAAGCTTTTTAAAGCCTCTGACCTAATCTTATCTGCTTCAGAGTTAACTTTTCCTCACAGGCTTTTTAAAATATTTCTAATGGAGCAAATTTATAGAGCGAGCACAATTTATCGAAATCACCCATATCATAAATAATGATTTTTGAAGAAAGACAGGTCGAAAAGAATAATTTTTCTATAAGGGCAGTCTTACTTTTTGGCTTAATGATCTTAGGGCTAATGGCCGTGCTTCTGCAAGTTTTTTCTTTGCAAACTTCTGGTTATTCAGATTATCAGCTTGCTGCTTTAAATAATAAAAATTATGCAGTACCCGTGCAGTCACTTCGAGGCGAGATTTTTGACAGAAATGGAAAAGCTCTCATTAGAAATCAACCAACCTTTGATTTAATTACCCGCCCCAATCTCATTCTTGATATAGATTCCTTTTTAGAAAAGATTCAGCCTGTAATTTTTCTTTCTGAAAATGAGATATCAAAGTACAAAAAACTTCAAAAAGAAAAAGCATTTGTTAACAAGGAACTAGTTTTAAAAACAGACCTTTCTGCTGAAGAAATTGCTAGATTCAATGTGAGAAGTTTTAATTTTCAGAATGCATTTATAGCCAAACGCTATAGAAGAATTAGTGATCATCCAGAGATCTTTTCTCATGTTTTGGGGTATACCTCTAGAATTGAAAATGACTTTAAATCCATGCCTGAAATACCTCGAAGCCATTGGAAAGATGCAGAATTGGTTTATGCGCATGGTCTGATTCAAGGCCATACAGGGTTAGAGCAGGTATATGATGATCATTTAAGTGGACGACATGGTCAAAGAGTGTATGAGATGAATGCAAAAGGCCAATTTGTGAAGCCATTATCATTTACTCAGCCTGCAAAAGGATTAGATTTATATACCAATTTAGATATTGATGCGCAAAAAAGTGCAGCAAAATTTCTTGGAAATAGAAAAGGTGCAGTTGTAGCTATAGACCTAGAATCTGGCGGGATTAATGTTTTATACAGCTCGCCTTCATACTCAATAAATGAGCTATCAAACGGCATGAGTGAAAATAGCTTTCAAACTCTTTTAAATGATGCCGATAAACCTTTTTTTAATAGAGCGTTACAAGGAAGGTATCCACCAGCATCAACAATCAAACCTGCAATTGGTATGTATGGATTGTCAAATAATATTGTGAACTGGGATTTTGAGATGAAAGATCCGGGATTTTTTACTTTACCGGAAACTGGAAGAGTGTTTAGGGGGTGGCGCAAGGGTGGCCATGGTTTGGTAAACATGCACAAAGCATTTTTAGTTAGTTCAAACACTTACTTTTTCTCACTTGCATACCAAGCAGATATAGTGGAATTATCTAATCATTTATCCAGTCTAGGTTTTGGGCAAAAAGTTTGTTTAGATTGTTTTGAAGAAGACCCAGCATTTGTTCCAACACCTGAATGGAAATATAGCATCATGAATACAGGATGGGTCAAGGGTGATACAGTTAATTTAGGTATTGGACAAGGATATTTAGTAGTAACTCCCATGCAGTTGGCAAACTATGCCGCTCTTCTGGCTACCAAAGGACAATATTCCGAACCCTCTCTTGTTGCTTTAGGCAATCAAAAAAAGTTACTAAGAACTTGGCAAGATGAAAGGTTTAATAATTCTGATTGGACAAAAATGCATCAAGCTCTACTTGGTGTTATTGAGAGTGATAACGGTACCGCTAGAAGCATACGGGATCTCAAAGATTTTCAAGTGGCTGGGAAATCAGGCACAGCTGAGCTTGTAAGTCTGGATAGCAAGGAGGCCTATCAAGAATTAAGAAGCTCAGAATTATTGAGGGATCACTCAATTATCATCGCTTTCGGTCCAATGCCCAATCCCAGGTACGCAGTTTCAGTGGTAATTGAGAATGGAGAAAGCGGGGGAGCAGTTGCTGGGCCAGTAGCAATTGAGGTTTTAAAGAGTTTAATCAATGAATAAATCATTGCAAAAAATATACTTTGACCCATATTTATTTTTTAGCCTTTTCTTCTTGTCTACCCTTGGGCTATTTTTTTTATTTTCTGCTTCAAATTCAGACATAAGCATTGTGTCAAAACAATTTGCTTATATTGTTGTAGGTTTCATTATTATGATTGTGGTTAGCCAACCAGATCCTGACGTTTTTAGAAGGTCTTCAGGGCTATTTCTAATTTTCTCATTGTTATTATTAGGAATTACATATTTAGTTGGTCCTGAAATTAACGGAGCCCAAAGATGGGTAAGGGCAGGCCCTTTTTCTTTTCAATCCTCAGAATTGCTAAAACTTGCAGTACCAATCTTCCTAGCTAATTTTTTATTTGATAAAAAGCTACCGATTCAAAGAAAAGAAATAATTATTAGTTTGCTAATCATTTGTTGCTGTTTTTTCTTCGTTTTTAGACAACCGGATCTTGGGACTGCATTAATTATTGCTTGCTCTGGACTGTTTGTGCTATTTCTTTCTGGTTTAAGTTGGACCTTTATGGGTGGATCATTTGTTCTCTTGTTAATAAGCTCACCATTTATTTGGAATATTCTTTTGCAGCCTTTTCAACGCCAGAGAATTGCAACATTTTTCAATCCAGAGTCTGATCCATTTGGGGCAAGCTGGAATATTATTCAATCAAAGGTTGCAATTGGTTCTGGAGGTTTGCTCGGTAAGGGTTTTGGGGAGGGGTCACAGACGCAATTAAATTTTCTACCAGAAACAGAAACTGATTTTATTTTTTCTGTTATTGGAGAGGAATTTGGATTTATTGGAGTGTTATTGTTGATAAGCATCTACTTATTCATATTATTAAGGTGTTTTTACTTAGCATTAAGTGCAAGAGATAGGTTTTGCAGATTAGTTATTGGAGGCCTGAGTCTTACTTTTGCAGCAAATCTAATTATAAATTTATGCATGGTGGTAGGCTTGCTTCCAGTTGTTGGTATGCCTTTACCATTCATAAGCAAGGGAGGATCATCTTTAATGTCATTATTTCTTGCTTTTGGCATAATTGTATCTATGGGTACGCATAAAAAATTCTTACCGCAATGAAGTTTCTTATTTCATTCCTTCTGTTATTTTCAAACTCAATGCTTGCTGATTACTCTGAGCATCCAGAAGCGCAGGATGTTATTGAAACCCTTGTTAGGGAACATAACTTTGACAAAAGCTATGTTATTAAGATTCTTCAAACCGCAAAGAAACAAGAGCGAATCTTGGAATCAATGTCATCTCCAGCTGAATTTACTTGGACTTGGGATAGATACAAAAAACTTTTTTTAGAAGAACAGCGTATCTCTAATGGTAAAAAATTTATAAAGGAAAATTCTTCTTTATTTATGCAAGTTGAGCGTGAGTTTGGGGTGCCCAGGGAAATTATTACCTCAATTTTAGGCGTAGAAACGAGGTATGGAAAGATTTTAGGTGGCTATAGGGTTCTCGATAGCTTGGCAACGCTTGGTTTTGATTTTCCAAGAAGATCAAAATTCTTTAAAAGTGAGCTTATTCAGTTCTTCATTCTTACAAGAGAAAATAACTTAGATATTAATTCAGTTCAAGGATCATATGCGGGCGCTATGGGATATGGCCAGTTTATTTCGTCTAGCTATCGGGCTTATGCAATAGATTATGATGGCGACGGATATGCAGATTTATTTAATTCAGTGCCTGATGCTGTAGCTAGCATTGCCAATTATCTTCAAAAGCACGGGTGGAAAAGAGATGGCGCTATAGTTACAAAGGTTGAATTCAACAAAGTTAATCAAACTTATCAGCATCAAACTAATTTAAAGAAATTTATTCCTCTTCAATTTACTGAAGGTCTTGAAGAAGAATATATTATCAAAAAGGGAGATAGCTTATTATCAATTGCAGTGAGTCATAATCTTGAATTACAGCAGCTGATGACTCTTAATAATATTAAAAATAAAAATCTCATTAAAAGTGGACAAACCATTCTGCTTAGCAAGCCGAAGGATTTATATTTTATCGGCGATGATAACTTTATTGCGATTACTAAATATAACCGTAGTCATTTTTATGCTAAAGCCGTGTATGATTTATCCTTAGAATTTAAGTAATAGTTTTATGAAAAGAATAATTTGTTTTTTCCTGCTTGCTCCTCTTTGTATAGATGGACTTGCTCAATCCATGGTGCCAAAGGCACCCAAATTAAACTTAGATAGTTACATATTGATTGAAGCTAGCACCAACACCGTAATAGCTGAATTTAATTCTGATAATCAAATTTCTCCCGCAAGCATGACCAAAGTTATGAGCGGATATGTTGTAGCAGATCAGATAGCTTCTGGGGCAATAAGCCTAGATGATAAAGTGCTAATAAGCGAAAAAGCATGGAAAACTGGTGGCTCAAAAATGTTTATTGAAGCCGGAAAAAGAATTTCTGTGCGAGACTTGCTATCTGGCATTGTCATTCAATCTGGAAATGACGCAACTGTTGCATTGGCTGAGTATGTTGCTGGATCTGAAGAGGGGTTTGTAGATTTCATGAATGCTTACGCATCTGAATTAGGATTAAGCAACACTTTATTTCAAAATGCTGTTGGATGGACGGATCCCAATCACTTTTCATCAGCCAAAGATTTGGCTCATTTAACGCAGGCGCTTATTAATAATTTTCCTGATCACTATGCAACATATAAAGAAAAAGAATTTACATTTAGTGGCATCCGACAGTTAAACCGAAATGGACTTTTGTGGAGAGATGATACTGTCGATGGAGTCAAGACTGGTCACACCGAATCTGCTGGGTATTGTTTAATCTCTTCGGCTAAGCGTAATGATATGAGATTAATAGCAGTGGTGGCAGGCAGCCCTTCTGAAAACGAAAGACTCACTTCATCACAAAGGCTTTTGGAGTATGGGTTTAGGTTCTTTGCTACTCAAAAACTAATCTCAAAGAATTCAGAGATCACTGTTGCTAAAGTTTGGGGCGGTAAAACTGATGAAGTTGCCCTTGGCACCAATGAAGATATTTTGCTAACTTTGCCTCGTTCAGATTTTAAAAATATAAAAGCAAATTATAAATTTACGAATAATATTCAAGCACCAATATCTAAGGGCGATGTAATAGGTGATGTTGAATTTATGTCTAATGATCGTGTAGTTCTTTCAGCCCCACTTATAGCCATTGAGTCTGTTGAGGCAAAAGGTTTCTTTGGAAGAATTTGGGCTCGTATAGTCTTTTGGATCATGAGCTTATTCTCCATTGGCCAAAATGACTGATATCACTGCTATATATCAAGGCGAATTAAATTCACTTGATCAAATCAAGGTATCACCATTATCTCGAGCCTATACTTTTTCAGATAGTATCTATGAAGTCATTCCATATTTTTCAGGAAAACCTTTGTGTTATGAAGAGCACCTTGATCGAATGATGCAAAGCGCTCATCTCATGAGTTTGAATGTCAATTTCGAGAGTGCGGTTAGTGATATTCAAAAACTTGCTGCTACTTTGAGTAATCAAGATGGGTATGTTTATTACCAAATATCCAGAGGCGTCGATTTGATTAGATCACATTTATATCAAGACGATCTTGAAATAGAAAGATTCGGTTATGGAATGCCTGCTCGCTTTCCATCTTCCGCCATAAGCGCTATGTTATGTGAGGATGATAGGTGGGGAAAATGTAATATTAAATCCACTTCTTTATTAGGCAATGTTTTAGCTATGAATAAGGCAAAGTCTCAAGGTTGCCAAGAAGTAGTTATGCATAGAGATGGCTTTATGACTGAGGCAGGAGCCAGCAATGTTTTTTATTTTGATTCTAGTGGATCAGTCAGAACTTCATCTTTATCTGAAAATATTCTTCCAGGTATTACAAGACAAATTCTAATCAAAGCGCTTGAGAATACTTTATATTCTGTAAAAGAAGGCAGCTGTGCTATTTCAGATTTTCATGATGCCCCCTGTATTTGGTTGACCAGCTCAACAAAAGGGATGCTTCCACTCAAGAACTTGATTGGAACTGACTATAAATTAGAAGAAAATTATAAAGGGTATCTGGACGTTGTAGAACTGTTTAATTCTGCAATGAAGTTGCATCTTGAAGTTTTAGAATAACTCTTTCAATTTGCTCCCAAGTTTCAGCCTTCATCAAGCCTTTGTTTATGAGATCAACTTTTAGAATCTCTTCATTTAAGCTTAAAAATTCTTTTGCCGTTGCTTGCTTCATTAAATCTAAGTAAAGATTAATTTTTGATGACCATACCCCGCTATTGATTAATGCGGATTTCTTATTTGAAGACTGAAGTGACTCCAAGCAAGAGTTAATAACCTTAGCAATTATCCAGATAATTGGAGCAGAGTTTTGGCGATCATGCTCCTTCATGAAATTGATTGTCTTAAGTGCTTTTTTAAAATCTCTATTGAGTAATAAATCTTCAAGCTCAAATGCACTTATTCCAGATCCAAAGATTATATGATCTGTTTTAGCTTCAGGGCTATTATCTTTATTTAAAAATAAGAGCTTCAGCAAAGAAACTTCATTTTTTTGACCCAAAAGATTAGCTTCATTGTTTTGAAAAATTGAACCTCCAAATATTGGCAGTAAATCTTTTGGTAAGAAGTTCAATTGTCTTTTGAGCCATATTTTTTCCTCCATTGTCTTCAGTTTGTTGCAATTAATAATGAGGCCGCTAGTATCAAAATTTTTAATCCATGCTCCACTTACGGGAGTTTTTTCAATGCTAGACTCAACTATTAATGCAATGTTAGGAGATTTAAAAATCTCTTCATTTTCAAGAAGAGACTTTATTTTTTCTGGAAATTTTCCTGAAGTGTGTTTGATGTGAAGAATAAGATTTTCTTGAAACAAGGAGCCTCCCATATTTCTCGAGACTATTTCTTGTATTCTTTCTAATTCATCTTGAGATATTGATACCTTCTCATTGAAACCGGTATTTTTTAACTTGCCTAGGATATTCTCAATAACTTCTTGTTTTAAGATCATTTCTCCACCTGTGATCAAAAAGAATTTATGATCTTTGGGGTCAGAAAAATTTAGAAAATTAACTTTCAATTAACCAATACTCCTGAACAAGATCTTCCAGCAATAAAAATTCTAACTCTTCAACAATCTTTCTCTGCGCATTCATTTCTGCCTGCGGATTATTTTCATTAACTGGAATCCAACCTGACACTTCAAGAGAGCCGCTTTCGGTCGATGATATGTTTGAGAAGTTATATTCAAGTTTACCAATAATTTCTATTTGTTTTGCTCTTGCAGTAGTGCCTCCATAAAAATTTTTTTTCTTAAATTGAAGACTTGATATTTTTAGACCGGTATTTTTAGATGGGTCTTGAGAGAAATATTTTTTTGATTTTTGTTTAAATGAATGCTTGATGCTTAATCCAAACTCAATTTTATTTAAATATATTTGGCGCTCCTCAATCCAGTTGAGCTGACAGCCAGAAAGTAGAAAAGAAGATATAAGTATTAAGAAATACTTATTAAATTTATTTTGCTCCATCGAAGAAATCTTCAAAGCCAGATGGGTCATGTCTTCCAACCACTAAGTTCTCCAGCATACCAATGCCCTTTTCTGAGCCTAATGTTGCCCTGGCAATTTGGTGAGTATGAAAAAATGTATAGTCTCCTGGGTCGATCTCAGACAAGTTCCAGACTTCGTAACCTGTTTCGCTTTCACCTTTCCAAATACCATGTTTCCACTCATCATGCTGATAGCCAATGCCTTTGCAAAAAAATATGGGACCCATGGTTTCTAGTTCTAGATTAAATTTTTCTTTATTTTTTAGCATGCCTGATATTTTTGCTCCAGTAGCCCAGCGAGAGCCTTTCTGCCAATCAACCGAGTGATGAAGAGAGTGAATAGTTTCAACTTCGATATCAGGTGGAACTGAGGACATATCTTTATACAGAGGTAATTTATGACCAGAAATTTGTGTTGTATTACCATTTCTATCTTCAAATGTTCCAAATTGTGTACAGAAGCCATCGAAATGAACCGGAGCCCAGCACCAATAAACTCCAGGCTCTTGATTTAGCATTCCAGGGGCTCCACCTTCAGGTTCTCCTACCGGTCTTACACCCCATGACCTATCTCTAATGCCATATATTGCTTGAGGATTCAGTGTTCCTGCTTCAGTTGATATTTCCCCTGTCCATTTACCGAGTTGAGTGAATCTAATTGTATTCATAATGGTTCTAGTACCTTCCATCATCAGCGATCGAGGCTCCTGATGCGCAACAGAATTAGCTGAAAATTTAAGATTACAGTTGAGCTTGTTGTCGGGATCTTTTAAAGAAAACGTTAATTCGTTCATTGGCTCATCAATTGATAAGCACATAGGGCCGATGTTTATTGGAACTCTGCTTTGATTTAAGCGTTGACTGGCATGAAATGAATATTGCTTACCTTTGTAAGAAATGCTGAAGTGAGCATCAATTACATGTCTATTTGGATAGAGTCCTATGCCTATTTCAAAAATGTACTCATTTACAGGATCCATTCCATTGAAAAAATATCTGTCATAAAAATTTCTATCAGTGGGACCAGGTATGGTAATTGGCTCTATTGCTTGATGAATTGGATAGTCGTCGAAAGGTGTGATGTAGTTCATTTAGATTACGAAGTTTATTAATTTTTCTTTTATGTAGATTACCTTTTTTATGGGTTGGTTAGCTAGAATTTTTTTAACATTTTCATTTTCCTTTGCGAGTATTTCTAACTCAACTTGTTCTGTGTCCACAGAAATATTTTCTTTTCCTCTAACTTTTCCATTTACTTGAATAATAAGCTGAAACTCTTCTAATTGAAGAAACTCATCATTGAATTTTGGCCAAGAATTCTCGAAATCGCTACCCTCAGATTCTGAATATTCTTGCCATAAATAAAGACATATATGGGGAGCAATTGGCGATAACATTTTTAATGTAAATTGAATTACCTCATCCAAACAGAATTTTTGTCCTGTGGTTGCGTTATCGGCCTTAAATGACTCCGGGACTGCATTCAATAACTCCATTATTGATGCTATTGCAGTATTAAATGAATTGCGCTCAGCATAATCATGAGTGACTTTTTTTAGAGTTTTATGGCTTTTTTGACGAAGCTCGAGTTCAAGTTTTGTAAATTCATTTGGTTGCTGTGCAGAAAATTGCTTTCTTTCTGATACAAGACTCCAAACTCTCTTCAAGAATCTATACGAGCCTTCAATTGCCGTATCTGACCATTCTAGTGATTGTTCAGGTGGAGAAGTAAACATCATGTAAAGCCTAATTGTGTCAGCCCCATATTGATCAATAAACTTTTGCGGGTCTACAGTGTTGCCTTTGGACTTTGACATTTTATAACCATCTTTAAGCACCATGCCTTGTGTAAGAAGTTTCTTAAATGGCTCATCACCCTCAACTAGACCAATATCTCTCATTGCCTTATGAAAGAATCTCGAATAAAGAAGATGTAAGATTGCATGTTCAATCCCGCCAACATAAAGATCTACAGGAAGCCAATACTTTGAATTTTCATCTAATGCTTTTTCATTGTTATCAGCTGCCGTAAATCTTGCGTAATACCATGATGAATCTACAAACGTATCAAAAGTATCAACTTCACGAGACTTCCCAGGACCTAAATCAAAAAAATCCTTGTTTTGACTTAATGGTTTTGGGGATTGCCCATCTTCAATTTTCGGTAACTTAACAGGAAGATCTTTATTCTCTAAAAAAATAGGCTCACCATCTTCATAGATCACAGGTATAGGACAACCCCAAAATCTTTGTCTGCTTACTCCCCAGTCTCTGAGTCTAAAGTTCTCGATGCTTTTTCCAATTCCATTCTTTTCCAAGTGAGCATTAATATTACGAATCGCTTCATCTGATTCCTGACCAGTAAAACAGTCAGAGTCGATAAGTTTTCCTTTTTTAGGAGATGGCAGCTCATCACTTTCAATTACTTTTTTAATTTCAATATTATATTTTTGAGCAAACTCATAATCTCTCTCATCATGCGCTGGAACACCCATTACCACTCCAGTTCCATAGTCCATAAGAACATAATTCGCAATCCATACATCAAGATTTATATCTAAAAAAGGGTGCTTAACCTTTAAATTTGTTTTGAGGCCCAATTTATCTGCCTTAGCCATATCAGCTTCTGCCATTTTAGTTTCGTTACATTGTTTAACAAAGTCATTGATTTCTAAACTTTCTTTAGCAAGATTTTGAGCTAATGGATGATTTGGAGAAATAGCAATATAAGTTACGCCATAAACAGTATCAATTCTTGTAGTAAAAGCAGTCAAGATCTCCTTATTAAGGAGGGAAAACTTTATTTCTGAACCAAATGATTTGCCAATCCAGTTTTTCTGCATAGCTTTTACATTTTCTGGCCAATCTAAATTTTCAACTGATGAAAGTAATTCATCAGCATAATCAGTGATCTTTAAAAACCATTGATCAATTTCTTTTAACTCAACAGTTGCTCCAGATCTCCATCCTTTGCCATCAATCACTTGCTCATTTGCTAGAACCGTTTCATCAACAGGATCCCAATTTACTAAGGATTTTTTCCTATATACAAGACCTCTCTTTTGGAGCATGGTAAAAATTTCTTGCTCCCATTTAAAATAATTAGGATCACAGGTTTTAAGCTCTTTTGACCAATCATAACTAAAGCCCAGTCTCTCAAGTTGTGATTTCATATTTTCAATATTTTGTTCAGTCCAGCTTTGAGGATCAACTTTGTTTTTTATTGCTGCATTCTCGGCAGGCAGACCAAATGCATCCCATCCCATTGGTTGGAAAACATTGAAGCCCTGCATTCTTTTAAATCTAGAAATTACATCCCCAATCGTATAATTACGAACATGACCCATATGCAATTTTCCAGAAGGGTATGGAAACATTGAAAGGCAGTAGAACTTTTCTTTTGTTTGAGTGGGCGAAGCTTTGTATGAATTATTCTGCTTCCATGATTCCTGAATAAGACTCTCTACTTCATCTGGATTGTATTCTTTAACACTCATTTTTCTAAAAAAGATCCTTCAAGATAGTTAATATTATGCTTGTTCTCACAAAATGTTTTATCTTGCAAGAGTTTTTGATGCAAAGAATGATTTGTGCTTATGCCATCTACAAAAAATTCATCTAGAGCACTTAACATTCGTTTTATGCATGACTCTCTTGTATTTGCAGTTGTAATAATTTTTGCAAGTAGAGAGTCGTAGTGGGGAGGCACCACATATCCTGAATAGATATGAGAATCAAACCTAACTCCAAAACCACCCGGGGGATGCATTTTATTAATAATTCCAGGTGATGGAACAAACGTCTCAGGATCTTCAGCATTGATCCTGCATTCCATTGCATGTCCTCGGAATATAATTTCATTTTGATCAAGTGTTAATTCCATTCCCAATGCAATTTTTAACTGTGCTTTGACAATGTCAAACCCAGTAATCATCTCGGACACAGGATGCTCAACCTGGATTCTGGTATTCATCTCAATGAAATAAAATTTCCCATCCTCATAAAGAAACTCGAGAGTGCCTACACCAGAATAATGAATATTTTGACAAAGTGTTAAGCATGCTTTTAATGTTTTTTCTAATGAATCTTGATTGACATCTAGAGCTGGGGCCTCTTCTATAATTTTTTGGTGTCTTCTTTGCATGCTGCAATCTCTGGTACCAAGATGAATAGCATTTCCTTTGCCATCAGCAACAATTTGAACCTCTATGTGGCGTGGGTTTTGAATAAACTTTTCAAAATATACCGTGGCATTTCCAAAAGCATTCATTGCTTCTTGTTTGGTCAGTTGCAATGATGAAATTAATTCAGATTCTTGTTGAACAACCCTCATTCCTCTTCCGCCGCCTCCAGCTGATGCTTTAATCATTATGGGGTAACCAACTCCAGCAGCTATTTTTTTAATTGCTTCATCAGTTTCAGGGATTTCCCCCTTATATCCAGGCACGATGGGGATATTTGAATCTTCAGCGAGACCCTTCGCAGTTATTTTATCTCCCATTTGTCGGATCACATTTGAAGAGGGGCCAATAAATATAAACCCACTAGCTTCACACCTTTCAGCAAAATCCGCATCTTCTGCAAGAAAACCATACCCAGGATATATCGCATCTGATCTTGTTAGCTCAGCAGCTGAGAGGATTGAAGGAATATTTAGATAGCTTTCCAATGGACTTGCAGGTCCAACGCAAACAGTTTCATCTGCTAATCTTAAATGTTTGAGCTCCTTGTCTCCAGATGAGTATATTGCAACCGTTTTAAGGTCTAGCTCTTTGCATGCTCGAAGAGCTCGCAGAGCAATTTCCCCTCGATTGGCAATTAGAATTTTTTTTGACATTAATCTATAACGATTAGAGATTGATCAAATTCAACCGGTTCACCATCTTCAATATTTATAGCAGAAACTTTACCAGTAAATTCTGATTTAATTTCATTCATCATCTTCATTGCCTCAACAATGCAAACAACGTCACCTGCATTAACATGACTACCAATTTCAATAAAAGGTGGTCTGTCTGGCGCTGGTTTTCTATAAAAAGTTCCAACAATAGGTGACCTAATGATTGAGCCTGATTCAACCGCTAAAATTTCCTTGTTTTCTATTGGAGCGCTGACGACACTAGGAGCAATAACAGTTGATTTGGTTTCAAGCGATTGATTATTTCCACGCGCAATTCTTACTGACTCTTCACCTTCCTGAACTTCAATCTCAGTTAAATCTGATTCTTGTAGCATTTCTATTAATTTTTTTATCTTTCTAATATCCATTATTTTTTATCCTTAAAATTATCAATAATATGTCTAAGCGCCAGGTCATAGCCTTGAGTACCAAGCCCACATATAACACCATTTGCAATATCAGAAAAATAGGATTTATGCCTAAACTCTTCTCGTGCAAAGATATTAGAAATATGGACCTCATAAAATGGAACTCCTATCCCCAGCAGAGAATCTCGAATCGCAATACTGGTATGAGTTAGCGCTCCTGGATTAATAATTACGAAATCTATTTCATGCATTGAGTCTTGAAGTTTGGTAACAATCTCGTGCTCAGCATTACTTTGAAAAGCTTCAATCTCAATATTTTGAGAGCTTGCTCTTTCTTTCAAGCCTTGATTAATTTCTTCCATTGTTACTGAGCCATAAACCTCAGGTTCTCTTACGCCGAGAAGGTTTAAATTCGGGCCATGTACTACTAATATTTTCATTTTTATAGATTTTATAGTGTTTTTCTAAGAAGTTAAACGATTTTATAAACTTTTAATTCTTTTTGGATAACAGTACTTTCCTTCAGCACAACCTTGGTAAATTACCTGAATGCCTTGAAGCTTGAATAGATTAACATCTATTAGCTCAGCTTCAACCTCTAGCGCTCCTTTGAAGATAGTTGATTCACCAAAAAACTCATCAGATATCTGTGATTCATCTTTTAATATGTATCTGTGTTTGATGGTGTCATCACCCGATTTAATTAAAATTGATTTTTTATATAGGTAGTATCCTGGTTTAATATTCCAAGATATAAAGATTTTATTTTCTAAAAAGGATGTATTCAAAACAAATGCCTCATCAACATTTAATATCTGCTTCTCTTCAAACTGAGCTTTACTAAATATAAATCCGGATAGAAAAACAAACGAGTATAATAAAATTCTAGAATTCATTGATGAATTATAAAAGAAAGCATGGCAATAAAATTATTTTTAAAAATTTTCTTTTCACTTCCAGTTTGGTTGTTAAGATGCCTGACTTTTCAAAAAAGCATTATCATTAATAACCAAATTCTAGATTTTCAAACACAGGTTTTTTTAGCACTTCAATCATTGCAATCAAATGTTTTTGATGATCTAAATAGATTTAATTCAGCTCAAGAATTAAGGCAGGAGTTAGAAAGTGGGAGAGATGGCTTGCCGCTAAACGCAAAGCCAAGGTCATCCACTCAAACAATAGATCATTTAATTCCTGCTGAATTTGGTGAGCTGAAGATCAGAGAATACTGTCCTGAGAGGGTTTTGATAGAGTCTCCAATTTTATATTTTCATGGCGGTGGTTATGTCCTTGGAAGCATTAATACTCATGATCCATGGTTAAAATTTTTTTCAGCTGAGATTGGAGCAAAAATTTTTTCACTTGAGTATAGGTTAGCGCCTGAAAATAAGTTTCCTTCTTCAGTTCAAGATTCTAATTTAGCTCTGGAATGGCTGGGAGATAAATTGGGCTTACCCATAAAGGAGATCAGCCTCTGTGGTGATAGTGCTGGAGCCCACTTGGCTGCATCGCTATCGACATATAGAGCTGTAAATAATTTATTGCTCCCTTTATCCCAGTGTCTAATCTATCCAATGACAGACCCAGCTTGTAACTCAAGATCTCAAATTGATTTTGCTGAAGGATTCTTTTTAAGTCAAAAAGCAATGATTTGGTTCTGGGAGCAATTCATCGACTCACAAGTCAATCTTGATGATCCAGTGTTTAATCTAACCATCAATCCTAAAGCTCGTCTTCCTAAGACCCTAATAATTACAGCTGGCTTTGATCCCTTAAGCGATGAGGGAGAGGCCTATGCAAGGTTGCTTAATGATAGTGATAATGAAGTCCAGCAAATTCATTATCCCCATCTTATTCATGGTTTTGTTAATATGACCGCATTAAAAGCAGCTAAAGAGGCTACAAGGGACTGGTTGAAGACATATAAACAATTTTTAAAACAATGAAACCATTACTCCAAATCTCTAATTTATCCATCAGTTTTCAAGTTAGAAAAAATGAGTTTTTGGCCGTAAAGAATTTAAACTTATCAATTAACGAAAATCAGATTGTTGGTCTAGTAGGCGAGTCAGGATCAGGCAAATCTGTTACAGCAATGTCTATAATGCGTTTGCTTCCAGAACCCAAAGCCTCATTTGGTGATGAATCATCAATCATGTTTGATGGAGTGGAAATACTTAATGCTGATAAATCTTCTTTAAGAAAAATTCGGGGAAATAAAATTTCAATGATTTTTCAAGAACCCATGACTTCGTTAAATCCCTACCATAGAGTTGGAGATCAAATAGTTGAATCTATACTTTTGCATAAAGCACAAGCAAAATCTGAGGCTATAGCCGAGGCAAAAAATCTCATGAATCTTGTTGAAATTACTGAGGTTGATAGACGATTTAATTCATACCCTCATGAGCTTTCGGGGGGTCAACGTCAAAGAATTATGATCGCAATGGCTCTCGCTAATAAGCCTAAATTGCTAATTGCCGATGAACCCACAACTGCACTTGATGTGACCATACAAGCTCAAATACTTGATTTGATGACAAAGCTAAAGGATGAGGTGGGAATGTCTATATTGTTTATCACTCATGATTTAGGATTAATTGAAAAATTTTCAGACACTATCACTGTTATGCAAGAGGGGATGGTTGTTGAGCAAGGAAATACAAAAGCAGTTTTCTCCAATCCTCAGCATGTTTACACAAAAAAGCTGATAAATTCTGAACCATCAATTAAGCAAGAAACTTTAATCGGAGAGCCTCCCTTAATTATTGTTAAGGACTTAAATATCTTTTATCCCTTGCCAAAAAAAACATTTTTTAAAAAAGATTTTTTTCACGCAGTTAAAGATGTAAATTTTTCTATTCCCCAAAAATCAACAATAGGATTAGTTGGGGAGTCTGGTTCCGGTAAATCTACTCTCGGCAAAGCTTTGGCTGGACTAATTAATTATCAGGGCTCAATTCTTTATGACGGCGTGGATATTGGTCAATTAAACTCAAAGGAATCAAAATCAATTAAGAAAGATATTCAGATTGTTTTTCAGGATCCATATGGCTCTCTTTCACCGCGGATGACTGTTGGGGAGATAGTTGGAGAAGGTTTAGATGTGCATTTTAGCCTTAGTCAAAAACAAAAAGATGAACGCATTGCTGATAGTCTTAGGGCAGTAGAAATTAATCCAGATGATAGATTTAAATATCCGCATGAATTTTCTGGAGGTCAAAGGCAGCGAGTTGCGATTGCAAGGTCGCTTATTTTAAATCCTTCATTTATGATTTTGGATGAGCCTACATCCGCATTAGATAGATCAATTCAAATTCAAGTTATTGAGTTATTAAAAAACATCCAGAAACAGTATGAATTAACTTATTTATTTATCAGCCATGATTTAAAAGTGGTGAGGTCGATGTCAGATTATATATTTGTAATGCAAAATGGAGTTATTGTAGAGTCAGGGCCCGCCAAACAAGTTTTCTCAAATCCAGAAGAAGACTATACTGATAAACTTCTTAATGCTGCATTGCGTTATTCAACTGTTTAATTATGCCTAATAGAAAATTTTCAAAGAATTTAGTAGATGGGCCCCATCAGGCTGCTTCGCGCTCTATGCTTAGAGGCGTTGGCTTTGAAACAGCTGATTTTTCAAAGCCTTTGGTTGGCATAGCATCAACTTGGTCAAAAGTAACTCCATGCAATATGCACATAAATGAATTGGCAGATCTTGTGGAGAAATCCATTGACGCCTCTGACTGCAAGGGAGTTCTTTTCAATACCATCACCGTATCAGATGGCATATCGATGGGAACTCAGGGAATGAAATATTCATTAGTATCAAGAGAAGTTATTGCTGACTCTATTGAAACTGTTGTGGGATGTTTGGGCTACGATGGAGTGGTGGCAATTGGTGGGTGTGACAAAAATATGCCAGGCGCTCTAATAGGATTGGCAAGATTAAACAGACCTTCAATATTTATTTATGGCGGTTCTATACGACCAAGCCCCATCAATACTGATTATGTCACTGTATGTGAGAAAGTTGGTGAATATGCAAAGGGAAGCATTAGCGAAGAGGATTTAATAGCAGTTGAGAAAATTTCTGTTAAAGGGCCTGGATCCTGTGGAGGCATGTATACGGCTAATACTATGGCATCTAGTATAGAGGCTCTCGGAATGAGCTTGCCTGGAAGTAGCAGCCAAGATGCAGTTTCTAGCGATAAAAAACAAGATTGTCAGAATGCAGGTGCTGCGATTAAAAATTTATTAGACCTTGATATAAAGCCTAGTGATATTATGACAAAGAAAGCCTTTGAGAACTCGATAGCAGTCGTGATTGCATTGGGTGGGTCAACCAATGCTGTCTTGCATCTTCTTGCAATGGCTCATTCTATTGGCGTTGATCTTGATCTAGATGATTTTACACGCATCGGAAAAGTCACTCCTGTTTTGGCTGACATAAAACCTTTTGGTGCCCACTTCATGTCTGAGCTTAATGCTATTGGTGGCATCGCTCCAATGATGAAGATGATGCTTGAACAAGGTCTACTGCATGGAGATTGCTTAACAGTTACCGGTAAAACCTTGGCAGAAAACCTTCAAGAGGTTTCACCATATCCTGAAAATCAAAAAATCATTCTGCCATTATCTAAACCGGTTAAGGATTCCAGCCACTTGAGAATACTTTATGGGAACTTAGCTCCAGAGGGAGCAGTAGCAAAAATTACCGGCAAAGAAGGAACTCTCTTTAAGGGAAATGCAAAGGTTTTTAATTCTGAAGAAGAAGGCATGGTAGCAATTCTTGAGAAAAAAATTGTTGAGGGTGATGTCGTTGTTATTAGATTCGAAGGTCCTCAGGGCGGACCTGGAATGAGAGAAATGCTAAAACCTACCTCTGCGATTATGGGTCAAGGATTAGGAAACAAAGTTGCCTTTATCACTGATGGGAGATTCTCTGGTGGAACTCATGGTTTTGTTGTTGGACACATTAGTCCTGAGGCAGAGATGGGGGGCCCTATTGCGCTTATTCAAGATGGCGATGAGATAATAATTGATGCAAATGCAGACATTTTAACTCTTAATATTTCTGATGATGAAATGAAAAAAAGATCAGAACACTGGAAAAATCCAAATTCGTCCCCAAAAAGTGGAGTGCTTGCAAAATACAAGAAAACAGTTCAGTCAGCATCAAAAGGCGCTATCACAGATTAATTTTTATGATTAAAAGAACATATCCTCATACAAGACTTCGACGAACTCGTTCAAAAGGTTATTTGAGGGATCTTGTTGCTGAGAATAATTTAAGCACCAATGATCTAATACAGCCAATTTTCATTGCTGATCAATCAGATAAGCAAATTGA
The DNA here is from genome assembly GCA_016779505.1 of SAR86 cluster bacterium. Lineage (GTDB taxonomy): Bacteria > Pseudomonadota > Gammaproteobacteria > Magnimaribacterales > D2472 > D2472. Next base: position 20,713 of record JADHNM010000002.1, on the reverse strand, counting down.
AATACCCTCTATGCCAGGTATATTTAGGCATAATTTGGACTCTCTTTATGCCGAAACTGAGGCATTGATTAATAAAGGGATAAAATCAGTTGCAATTTTTCCTGCAATTGATGCTAATAAAAAAGATCAAAAAGGCTCACATGCTTTTGATGATAAGAACATAGTGTGTTCAGCATTAAAAGGCTTGGCAGATAGATTTCCAGAGGTCATTAAGATTGCTGATGTCGCACTTGATCCCTACACAGATCACGGGCATGACGGGGTATTATTAGATGGGCATGTGGATAATGATCAGACATTAGAGTTGCTTCAAGATCAAGCCTTGCTTTTAGCTCAATCTGGTGCAGATATACTTGCCCCTTCGGACATGATGGACGGAAGGGTGAGGGCGATTAGGGATATATTGGAGTCACATGCATTCGTAGACACAGTAATACTGTCTTACGCAGCCAAATATGCTTCAAGTTTTTATGGTCCATTTAGAGAAGCGGTAGGATCGTCTGCAAATCTAGGCAAGGCTTCAAAGAAAACATATCAGATGAATTTTGCAAACCTTAACGAAGCTCTCCATGAAACAGCCATGGATATAGAAGAGGGTGCAGATATTGTTATGGTTAAGCCTGGCACAGCGTATCTTGATGTGGTTCATGCAATTAAATCTGAGTTTCAGATCCCGACTTTTGTATATCAGGTGAGCGGAGAATACTCAATGCTAAAGTTAAGTATTGAGAAGGGGTGGCTTGATAAAAATGTTATGTTAGAATCTTTGTTATGCTGTAAAAGAGCTGGCGCTGATGCCATCTTAACCTACGCAGCAAAGCAAATAGCATCGGAGATAAATTCATGAGTGACAACGTCAAAGAAATTACATCTGTAAACTTTAATCAGGAAGTTTTAGAATCAGATTTACCAGTGTTAATTGATTTTTGGGCAGAATGGTGCGGCCCTTGTAAACAACTTGCTCCCACGGTTGAAGAAGTCGCTGATGCAATGGTTGGTTCAATTAAGGTTTGTAAACTTGATGTAGATTCTAATCAGGACTTGGCAGTTCAATATGGGGTTAGATCAATCCCAACTCTTTTAATATTTAAAAATGGTGAAGTCGCCTCAACGCAAATAGGCGCTATCAGTAAGCAACAATTGGAGGATTTTATAGCGGCAGAAGTTTAAAAACTTTGCATCTTTTGGGAAAAGGAATTATCATTTTCCTTATCTTAGCTTTATAGCTACCTATCAAATCAAAATTTTTACTCCCAAACAACCAGAGATCAATCTATGAATTTAACTGAAATGAAAGTCAAGCCAATCAATGAGTTGGTGGATATTGCCGAAAGTCTTGGAATCGAAGATGTTGGGCGGCTCAAAAAGCAAGAAATCATTTTTCGTATTTTTAAACAACAAGCCAAGGAAGGCGTAGATATATATGGCGGCGGAGTTTTAGAGATTTTAAATGATGGATTTGGTTTTTTAAGATCCCCAGAAGGATCCTATTGCTCGGGTCCAGATGATATTTATGTATCTCCAAGCCAAGTTAGAAAATTCAGTCTCAGAAAAGGAGATGAAATTCATGGAAAAATTAGACCTCCAAAAGATAGCGAAAGATATTTTGCTTTAGTTTACGTTGACACAATCAACAAAGAAGCTCCAGAAAAAACAAAAAAGAAAATTCTTTTTGAAAACTTAACACCACTCTTTCCAACTTCACGTCTTACTCTCGAGCAGGGAAGTGGGTCCGCCGAAGATCTTTCTTCTAGAATTATTGATCTTGCATCTCCAATTGGCAAGGGGCAGCGTGGATTAATTGTTTCTCCTCCCAAAGCAGGTAAAACACTCATGCTTCAAAGCATAGCCCATTCAATTACGAAAAATAATCCTGAAGTAGAATTAATAGTATTGCTGATTGATGAGAGACCAGAAGAGGTTACTGATATGTCTAGAACAGTAAGAGGGGAAGTGGTTGCGAGCACATTTGATGAACCCCCGACCAGGCATGTTCAGGTAGCAGACATGGTGATCGAAAAAGCGAAAAGGCTTGTTGAACATAAGAAAGATGTTGTTATCTTGCTAGATTCTATTACTAGATTGGGTAGAGCTTATAATTCAGTTCAACCGGCTTCAGGAAAAATTCTCTCTGGCGGCGTGGACTCAAATGCACTTGAAAGACCAAAAAGATTTTTTGGTGCTGCAAGGAACTTAGAAGAAGGCGGTAGTCTAACTATTATTGCTACTGCTCTAGTTGAAACTGGTTCTAAGATGGATGAAGTGATCTATGAAGAGTTCAAGGGAACAGGCAACATGGAGATTCATTTAGAAAGAAAAATTGCTGAAAAAAGGATATATCCTGCTATCAACATTAGGCGCTCAGGTACCAGAAGAGAGGACCTTCTTACCAGCCCTGAAGAGTTACAGAGAATGTTTATCCTTAGAAAGATTCTCGATGACATGGAAGACTCTCAAGCAATTGAATTCTTAATTGAGAGGTTAAAATCATCCAAAACAAATGATGAGTTCTTTAGCGCCATGAAAAGTGGCAACGGAAATGGAAAGAAAAAATAATTAATTTAATTTACTGCTAGCGCTGCTTTAATCATTTCCTCATCGTGAGGAGAATCTGCCAAGACGCAATTTCTAAAACCAAATTTTATAGATAATTCTTTTACCCTCTTTGAGGCAACAATTAACGTAATATTCTGGATTGTATTCACTGGCAACTCCCGCATTAGCACTTCTAAACTTTGCTGGGTATAGATTAAAACTACTAATTTATTTTCATCTTGAATTTTTGACAGGTCAATTTTTGCCTCATCATGAGAGGCATAGCAAGGAAATGTATCTATCTCAATATCGGTTAAAGAGAGTAGGCGAGGTTTTTTTTCGCCACAAAAAATCAAGCATTTTTTACAACTCCTTTCTTTGATCACTTCTGCTAAACCAGCAGAATCAAATGTTGATGGAGTTATTGAAGAGAGGTTAAATTTCTTCAATGATTCTTGAGTGGCGAGACCGATTGCAAGGATAGGAATCACTGCATTATTTTTGAAAATCTTTTGGCAATATTCAGCTCCATATGTCACGGCAGATTGGCTGGTAAATATTAACAGATCATAATCACTGAGATTATTTATGTTTTGTATAGCTTGCGCAGAGGGCTCTATTTTTATAATTTTAGTTAATGGCAGGTGAATAAAATTACATTCAGATTTTTTGAGTAAAAAATTAGTTTTTTGACCAAGATCAATAGGTCTTGTGTTTACAATCATTTATCGTTGAATAATTTCTTTGGCGCCTTTGCGAATTAATATTTCTATAAAATTATTTACCGCATCAATTTTATTTTTTAGTTTAAATCTTGTCACCTCATTGTATACATCAGTTCCATCTTGATTAGATACTCTTACTTTTAGCTCAGCATCTTGGCCATCAATTTTGCATAGGGCTGAAATTGGAGACAAACAGTTACCTTCCAAGGATGCTACAACCAATCTTTCAATTTGTGTTGCTTCATAAGTTAATTGATCATTGATCAAATGAAGTAAGTTGCTTATATGAGATGAAACCTCTTGTGTATTAACTTCTACACCAATTGCTCCTTGAGCAGCTGCTGGCAACATTTGCTTTTCTGAAAATACATGAATATTAGGATGCAAGATTTTCAATCGATTTAGTGCTGCCTTAGCGACAATCAAACCATCTAAATCATCAGCTTGGATTTTATTGATTCTAGTTTGAATATTCCCCCTAATAGGGACGATGTTTAATTTGGGATTAATAGAAAGTAATTGAGATCTTCTTCTGGGTCCAGATGTAGCAATTTTAAGATTTTTTGATAAGTCATCAATGGTTAATCCCTCTTTTAAAAGAATTGCATCGACTGCTGCCTCCCTTGGCAAAGTTGCTGCGATACTGAATTTAGAATTTATTGATGCTGGCACATCCTTTAGACTGTGCACTGCTATATCAGCAATTCCGCTCTCCAAAGCCATTTCTAGCTTAGAGACAAATAATCCTTTCCCACCAATCATATGCAAAGGCGTGTCTGTTAGATCGCCTTCTGATTCCATCTTGATAATTTCACAAATACAATGAGGATCAAAAAATTTAATTTTTTCTATCACCTCATTTGTTTGCAGCATTGCAAGTGGTGACAGTCTGGTTGCTATTCTAATTTTCATTGCAAAATTATAAGCCTCACATCTCCTATTATTTTATCTTTCAGGATATCTTGAGCATGACTTAATTCAAGCTCAGCATGTTTGCTGGTTTCAAGAAAAATCTTGCCCCCCTCATTGATAATATTGCTTCTATGGACTGCTCTAAGCAAGCTTTTATAGTCAAACTGATTAAATGGAGGATCTAAAAAGATGTAATCAAATTTTCTTTTATTTGTTTTTAGCCATTTAAAAGAATCACTGCACATAGCTTGGACATTATTTTCATACCCTAGATGACTAACATTTTTTAAAATATTTTTGTACAAACTTTTATTTTTTTCAACAAACGTGACATGTTGAGCGCCTCTTGATAATGCCTCTAAACCTAGACCGCCAGTGCCTGCAAATAAATCAAGACAAGACATATCTTTTAATTCAAATTGTAACCAACTAAATAATGTTTCTTTAGCTCGATCAGTGGTTGGTCTGAGAGCGGGGGTAGCTTTAAAAACTATTCGATAGCTCTTGTTTCTACCTCCAATTATTCTTATGCTTGACGTGTTCAATTTTTAAAATTTTTACAGAGTATAAATTATAACGCCTATGCCTAAAGAACAATTTTTAATTGCTATGAGATTTTTGGCTTCGTCCGTGAGTGTAATATCGGCAAAAGACTCATCTGGCAATCTATTTGCAATGACGGCATCTTCAGTTACCTCTTTAACAATGGATCCGCCCTCTATTCTAGTTTGTGTTAACAATAGTGCCACCATTCATGATGTCCTCATGAAGGGAGAGAATTTATGCATTAATATTCTTCAAAAAACTCAGCAAGAAATTTCCAATATCTGCAGCTCAAAAGAACTAGAATCAACAAGATTTCAAAACAATTTTTGGGACACGAGCGATATTCCATTCATTAAAGACTCGCAAGCAAATATATTTTGTAAAGTTGATGAAACTGTTTCCTATCATACTCATAAAATTGTTATTGGAAGTGTTATACACTCACAGAGTGCAGAGACTTTTAACACCCTAATGTATGCAGACGGAGGATACCTAGATTAGATGAGATATTTATTTATTATTTTTCTTTCATTTTCAATTGACGCCATAGAGCTATCACCTGGTGATGCTAATGCTTCTGTGTATTTTATTTCCCCACATGATGGAGAATCTGTCTCAAGAACAGTTACCGTTCGATTTGGGTTAGAAAATTTTGGTGTTGCTCCAGCTGGAATACAAATGATGAATACCGGACATCATCATTTAATCATCGATGCTGATTTGCCATCACTCAGTCTACCAATACCAGCTGATAAGAATTATGTACATTTTGGTAAAGGTCAGACTGAGGTAGAGATCGAATTAACTAAAGGTACTCATACACTTCAATTGCTGTTGGGTGACTTTCGTCACATTCCGCACAACCCTCCAATCTTTTCAAAGCGAATAACTGTCCAAGTAGATTAGAATTCTAGGGATTCAACAAGAAAAGATCTAAAATCTTCTTTCACAATTGACATAGCATCACCCGCATTTGACCCTACATCTGGATCAATTTTCATATCTAACAAACCAACCAAGCCATGCATCATTGCCCAGAATTTTATACATTTTTTACCAAGGGCATCTTCAGATATTCCTGGATATAATTCTTTTAAAATTTGTACCAGCTCATCAAATGCTCCTTGAGCAGCATTGAGCAGTTCGGGAAATTGGACTTTATCAATGATGGGGCTATGCATAAGATCATAGGTCTTTCTTTTTTCCAATCCAAATTCGAGATAGGCAAGCCCCATTTCAAGGAACTTATCATTTGCAGATTTAATATTGCCTTTACTAATTGCCAATTTCATTCTATCTGTTAACTCCTCAAAGCCTCTTTTTGAGACTTCTGCAAGTAGACTTTCTTTGGTTTCAAAGTGCCTATAGGGAGCCGTTTGGGATACATTTGCTTCTTTAGCAATAGATCTTAAGCTCATATGATCATGACCATTAGCCTCACATATGATGCAAGCGCTAGAGATTAGCTCCTCTTTTAAATTGCCATGATGATATTTCATTGTTTTTCCAATGTTGACAGTGAATACATTAAATATATACTATGTTTACGCTGTTAACATTATTAGCATATCATATAAATTTTTATGAATAAATTTTTGCACTTTTCATTTTTCTTCCTATTAGCCGTTGATTTGTCATCCAATACGTCATTAGAAATTACGACCATCGAGATCCAAGATTCATACAATACTATTCAGCGTTTTCCTGGAAAAATACTTCCATTAAATTATTCTAAGCTAGCTTTTGAAGTTCCCGGAAAGATTGCAGATGTAAAAATTGATATCGGTGATGCTGTGAAAAAAAACGAAATATTAGCCGCTCTAGATCCTGCAGAAATGCAAGCTAATTTAAATCAAGCTCAAGCAAGATTTGATCTTGCAGAACAAGCCTTAAAAAGGTTTAAAGACTTGAAATCTAAGGGCTTTATCTCTAATCAAGAATTAGATCGAGCTAACTCAGAATTTCTCATTGCAAAAGCACAGGTAGATTTATACTCAGTTAAATTAGAGCAGACTTTTATCCGCGCTCCATTTGATGGATATATTCAAAATAGATTTCTTGATTCTGGAACAGTAATTAGTCCTGGAGCACCAATTTTAGAAATTATTGATTCCTCAGTTGTGGAGGCGCATGTTTCAGTACCAAGCACTGTTATTGAGGGCTTGAAAGAGGGTGAATTTTATAATTTTTTAATTGATGGGAAAATTTTTTCTGCAAAATTAAAACGATTTACAAAAATGAGTAATCAAGGTTCAGATAATAGATTATGTATATTTGAATTTAGTACTTTTATTAGCCCCGGATCTATTTCCTATCTTCAGCTCAATCAACAAAAATCAGCAACAGGAGCCTGGGTTCCATTGAAATCACTCTCTCAGGGTACACAGGGTCTTTGGAATTTATATACAGTTTCGAAAGATAACAATGATCAATTTAAAGTCGCTAAAGAAATTGTTGAATTAATTTATGTTGAAGGAGATAACGCTTATATCTCAGGAACAATTTCAACTGGAGATATGGTCGTAGCAGGCGGAGCTGAGAAGGTGATTGAAAATGAAATATTAAAAGCCAACTAAACCATGCTCTTGTTAAAAATTTTCTTTGATCGACCGAGAGTTTTCAGTTTACTCCTAACTTTTATTTTTTTAGCGGGCCTTTTTTCGCTAAGCACTCTTCCAAGACAAGAAAATCCAGAGCTTGCCCAACGATGGTCATCAGTGCAAAGCATATATCCTGGAGCATCGCCAACACGGATCGAAACACAAATTTTAGAGCCCCTAGAGACCAAGCTAAGAGAGGTATATGAGCTTGATGAAATTATCTCATTTGCCTCTCAGGGATTTTCAACCACTGTATTAGAAATTAAAGATGAAGTTCCACCTTCTCAAATAGAGCAAGTATGGTCTGAAGTCCAAGATAAAATGGATCAGGCATCATTTTCATTACCGCCTGATGTTAAACCCCAATTAATTAGAAGTAGCGGTCCTCCAATCACTCTTCTTTATTCTTTAACCTGGAAAGGAGATGGGGACACTCCATTAATTTTATTGTCACGTATAGCAGAGGATCTTCGGCAGACCCTAGCATATATAGGTGGGTCAGATAGAAGTCATACTTATGGAGCTGCTGATGAAGAGGTTTTGGTTGAGATAGATAATGCTAAATTGTCTGCTCTTGGCTTATCTTTTCAAGAAGTCGTAAGGGTATTATCTGGGCTTGATACAAAAAAACCAATTGGGCAAATTTCACAGAATGGCAAAGAACTTCTTGTGAAATCAAAAGATAATTTAACCAACGTTTCACAAGTAGCTAACTTACCAATCAAAGTTTTTAATGACTATGAGATTATTCGTTTAGGTGATATTGCCACATTGTCAAAAAATCCAAGAGATCCACCTGAAGAGCTATCTCTTTTCAATGGCAAAAGATCTGTGTTGGTAAATATTAGTGGCGCTTTCTCACAAAGAGTAGACCTTTATGTAGAAGATATCGAAAAAATAGTTGATGAATTCAGAAATCAATTGCCAGCAGAAATTTCTCTTGAAAAAATTTATGACGAATCCCATTATTTTAATGAAAAATTCAACACCTTATATACAAGTATTTTATTTGCGATCTTGATTGTTATTGGGATTAGTTATTTTCTTCTAGGTTTTAAATCAGCCCTCATTGTTGGTTCGGTTATCCCTTTAACTATTTTTTTAGTGTTATTTGGCTGCACATTGCTTGGATTGCCATTGCACCAAACTTCAATGACTGGAATTATTATTGCTCTTGGGTTGCTAATCGACAATGCCATTATTGTAGTTGAGGATTTTAAATATAGACGTAAATTAGGCCATTCTAGAGAGCAAGCTTCATTTGAAACATTCCAACATTTATGGATACCTCTTGCAGCAGCAACTGCAACAACAGCATTATCTTTTTTCCCTATTGCCGCAGGCCAAGGCCCCAGCGCAGAGTTTGTAGGAGGCATGGCAAAAACAGTAATTCTTTCAATTACTTCCTCGCTTTTCCTCGCGCTTTATGTTGTACCAGTCCTCTTAAACTATTTAGATCAAATAAAATTTTTTGAAAAAGAAATTTTTGGCGGCAATGGCTATTCAAATGAAAAACTTCTTCGAAGATATAGGGCTGTTCTGACTTGGTCATTTGATGTTCCTAAAAGAGGAATAATGATTGCAATGATTTTACCTGCAGTAGGCTTTGTCTCTTTCCCATTTTTAAAAGCAGACTTCTTTCCTGAGCTTGATAGGAATATGTTTAAAGTACTGGTGGAACTTCCACAAAATTCAAATGTAGAAAGTTCTGAAAAAGCAGTATTGAAGTTACGAGATTCAATTGCTAAAAGTGGTATTGTGGAAGATGATTTTTGGTTTATTGGTAGAAGATTGCCAAGAATTCTCTACAATGTTGTTGGTGGTGATTCAGCCTTGGGCAGCAATAATTTAGCGCAAGGCGTTTATATAAGTACCTCATATAAAGAAATGACCACGGTTCTACCGAAGCTTGCAAAACGACTCGTAAACGAAAATCCTGATCTAAAGATTATTGTAGATAAATTTGATTCAGGTCCCCCTGTAGATGCAGCAGTGGAGTTCAGCATTGATGGGCCTGATTTATCAATCTTAAGAGCTTTAGGAAAAAAATTAGAGCTAATTATAAGAGATGCTCCAGGAGTTTTCTTAACCAAAAGTGAGCTTGCTGGTGGAGCAACAAACTTGGAGTTTACCTTTAATGAATCCGATCTTGCACTAGGCTCAATTTCTGGAGATTTCTTTATAAACGAGCTAGCAATTGCAAGTGAAGGCGTAGTTGTTGGCACCATGCTTGATGGAAATAAAGAACTATCAATTAAAATACGAGGATCGTCAAATGATTCTATACAATCAACTCAATTTTTATCTGTACCTTCTGAAGAAGGTTTTGATTATTCTTCAAATTATGGAGATTTTAATGTAACCAACCAGGCTAATTTTGTTTCTCGTGATGCTGGCAAGAGACAAAATCAAGTTTCAGGTTGGATTTGGCCTGGTTTACTTCCGTCCCAAACTGAAAAATATTTGGCAGATAAGCTTGAAACCTTTAAAGCTGAGCTTCCGCCTGGATATATTTTTGAGGTAGGGGGAGAAGCTGAGGCAAGAGGGCAATCTCAGTCTAATATTTTCTCATCAGCTATTTTATTCTTTATCTTAATAATCATCGCATTGGTTGCGGCATTAAATTCATTTAGGCAGGCTGGATTAATTTTAAGCGTTGCCATTTGGTGCACAGGGTTAGCATTTTTAGGCCTAACATTAGGTCAAGCCAATTTTGGGTTTATTGGTTTGGTAGGTGCGATTGGATTAGCGGGCCTTTCTATCAATGATTCTATTGTTGTTTTGTCTCATATTAAAGAGGCAAATGCTAATTCACCAATTACTAAAGAAGATCTTGTTGAAGTAATTATTAGATCAACTCGTCATGTTATTACCACATCAGCAACAACCATTGGTGGATTCTTACCATTATTAATAACTAGTATATTCTTTCAGCCTTTGGCTTGGGCAATGGCTGGAGGCGTCATCGGGTCTGCAATCATTGCTTTGTTTTATATTCCAGCTTGCTACGCGATTTCAAAAAAGCTATAAATTGATAGCAATTTATAAAAAGGAATTAATATGAGAAGAATAGTTACTGGTCATAATGAATCTGGTAAATCTGTTATTACAATTGATGGTCCGCCTGCACGCTCAATAGGTGAGGATGTTGGAGGCCTATTTGAAATTTGGAATACTGATGGCATGCCAATTGATACTACCGATAATCAAGATAGGGCGGACTCAGAAATAATTTTATCGCCTCCTGCCAATGGAACTAAATTTAGATATTTTCAGATTAATCCAACTCCTGAAGGTGTTCCTTGGGATGTGTTGCAAGATCTCGCAGCTCAGGCCTTTGATCGAATAGGCGCAGCTCATCACAGGATTGACACTTCAAAACATCCTGCAATGCATAAAACAGATACGATAGATTACATTATCTTATTAAAAGGCGATGTTAGCCTGTTGCTTGATGAGGAAGAAGTAAGGCTTGAGCCATTTGATACTGTTGTGCAAAGAGGCACTAATCACGCTTGGGTTAATCATGGGGATGAGCCGGCATTACTAATAGCAGTCTTGATTGATAGTGAGTTAAAGGATTAAACTGAAAAGACGTAAATTTTTAATTATCTATGTTTGAAGTAAAGCCAATCGCAGCAGCCCTAGGGGCAGAATTGAATGGAGTAGATCTATGCCAAGATCTATCTGAAGAGGTTTATGCCGAAATTAGAAGATTGCTCGTAGAATATCAGGTTATTTTTTTTAGAGACCAAGATATATCCCCAGCTCAACACAAAGCACTTGCTGAGTCTTTCGGACCAGTTCAAACTCATCCTGCATATGAAACAGTTGATGGATTTCCAGAAATTACTATCTTAGAAAGTACGCCTGAAAAACCCTCTAAAATAGAGGTGTGGCATTCAGACATGACTTTTCGAAAACACCCACCCCTGGGCTCTGTTTTAAGATCAAAAATTTGCCCACCAAAAGGCGGTGATACCATGTGGGCAAGCATGACCGCTGCATATAATGGCTTATCAAAAGATATGCAGAAATTTCTTTCTAACTTAGAAGCAGAGCATGATTTCAGTTATGGCTTCAAAGAAAGTTTGGCTGAGCCAGGTGGAAAAGAGCGTTTAGCAAAAGCCGTAGAAGACAATCCCCCTGTCCAACATCCAGTTATTAGGATTCATCCAGAAAGCAATCAAAAAGTGATTTTTGTGAATGCATTATTTACCACAAAAATTATTGGACTGCCTACAAAAGAAAGCTCTGCAATATTACAGTTTTTGTATGATCATGTAATTACAGCGGAATATACATGCCGTTTTAAATGGGAGCCAAATTCAATTGCTATTTGGGATAATCGAAGCACTCAACATAAACCAATCAATGATTACTTTCCCTCTCACAGACTACTTCAAAGAGTAGCAATTGATGGCGATAAACCTTATTAGGTTAACTTCTTAGAAATTTCAATAGATTTTTTGTCACCTCAAGTTCATCGGTTTTTATAGCCAAGGTGTGACAAGCATTTTGATATGTAGTATTTCCAATTTGCTCTTTTCTGAAATCATATATCATCCTTGCAAATTTTTTATCTAACTCAATATGGCCTTGGGTGCATATAATATGATTGTCAATTACAAACATACCAATAGGACAATTTGCTGATCCCGCGATTAAAGTTGCATTTTCTGGAAGTTTTTCAACTTCGTCTTGATGGCTAAAAACTAAATTATAATTTTTACCCTCGTCTCCATATATAAGAGCATTGCTATTTAAGGATATCGAATCAACACCTGCGTGCCATCCATCAGGAGATTTTCTTACAGAGCCCCCCAGTGCTTCTGCAATTATCTGATGACCAAAACAAACCCCTATCAACTTCTTTTTATTTTCATGAAGGGCTTGAATAAATTTTTTAAGATTGTGTATCCATTCAATATCATCATAAGAGCTGGATTTACTCCCAGTGATTAAATAAGCATCGCATTCATTGATGTCAGAGGGATAGTTATCAAATTGAACTTCGTATGTTTTGAACTGAATATTAGGGTCCACATCCCAAAACACTTTTGAAAACATCTCAGGATATTGACCAAATTCCATGGCTCCATCAATTTGAACTGTATCTGAGTTAAGGATTCCTATTTTCATAAATATTATTTTTCCTAATGTAGTATATTCAATTCATGAAAAGCAATAGACTTATTTTTTGCCTTGCAGCAATAATTTCAATACCTGTATCAGCAACCGGAATTGATGCTTCAATTAATAATGCTATCCAGCCATTAACAGATTTTTTATCCGGCTTTATTTTTTATGAGGTTAAAATTTTTGAAGCTTCTTTGCCGTTGATAGTTTTATGGTTAATTGGCGCAGCTATTTTTTTTACCATTTACTTTAATTTTTTAAATCTTCGAGGATTTAAACATGCCTTTCAAATATTGCGAGGAGATTACTCTAAACCTGATAATGAAGGAGAGTTGACCCATTTTCAGGCATTATCAACAGCTGTTTCTGGAACTGTGGGAATAGGAAATATTGCTGGAGTAGCAATCGTTATATCCATTGGTGGTCCAGGGGCTACATTTTGGTTAATTGTTGCTGGCTTTTTGGGCATGTCTACAAAATTTGCAGAATGTGTAGCAGGTGTCATGTATAGAAAAGTTAACCCAGATGGAAGTATTTCTGGTGGTCCTATGTATTATCTAGAAACTGGCTTGCGTCAGAGAAACTTATCTTGGCTTGCTAAGCCAATGGGGTTATTTTATGCGATGGCCATAGTAGTCGGGTGCTTGGGCATAGGAAACATGTTTCAATCTAATCAAGCTTTTCAGCAATTCGTTTTTATCACAGGTGGAGATGCTAGCTTTTTTGTTGATAAGGGCTGGCTTTTTGGCTTCATCTTAGCTGGAATAGTTGCGTTAGTGATCATTGGCGGAATTAAAGGGATTGCCCGAGTTACTTCTAAGTTAGTGCCATTCATGACGCTCACTTATGTCATAGGCGCTTTACTTGTTGTCATTTTGAATGCTCATAAAGTTCCATGGGCTATCTCAGCGATTTTAACAGAAGCATTTAATCCAAGCGCCATGAGCGGAGGAATGTTAGGCATCATGATCCTAGGCTTTCAAAGAGCAGCATTTTCAAACGAGGCAGGCATTGGTTCTGCTGCAATAGCCCATGCCACTGTTAAAACAAAAGAACCGGTTACTGAGGGTTTCGTTGGTCTGATGGAGCCTTTTATTGATACTGTCGTGATCTGCACTCTTACAGCTTTAGTAATTTTAACGACAGTCTATGAGCCTGCAATGGCAAATGAGGGAATTCAGGGCATCGCTTTGACTTCTCAAGCTTTTAGCAGCACTTTAAGCTGGTCAGTTTTACCTCTTTCATTTATCGCGATATTGTTTGCATTTTCAACAATTCTTTCATGGTCTTATTACGGCTTAAAAGGCTGGACATATATCATTGGAGAATCAATTTGGGCAGAAAATTTCTTTAAAATATCTTTTTGTTTTTTTATAGCCCTAGGCTGCATGATTAATTTGAGTGCAGTGCTAGATTTTTCTGATGCTTTAATTTTTATTACAGCCATTCCAAATATTTTTGGTCTTTATGTCTTGGCTCCTGTGATTAAAAGCGAACTTGTTAATTATCAAAAAAGATTGCACAGTGGGGAGATACAAAATTACAGGTCGAGTCATGATTAAAGGTTATTGTGATCCTAAATTTCAAAATGTTTATGATGCTTTTTACAATTCCATAGAGAGTGGGTTTGAAACAGGAGCAGGATTGGCGATTGAGCATCAAGGTAAAATAATTATAAATTTGTGGGGTGGGCATCAAGATTTTAATAAGACCAAAGAATGGACGGAAGATACTCTTGTAAATGTCTTCTCAGTCACTAAAGGCATTACAGCAACATGCATATCTAGATTAATTGACCAAGGTAAACTCGATCCAGCTGAGAAAGTTGGATATTACTGGCCTGAATATAGCTGCAATGGCAAAGAAGATACGAAAGTGAGTGATTTGTTATGTCACAGAGCTGCAATGTTTGGATTTCAAGGAGGCATTCCCCAAGGTTCATTTCAAGATTGGGATAAGTTTGTTCAACACTTACAATCACAAGCTCCCTATAGAAAGCCGGGCATCTCTCAGGGATACCACGCATTAACATTTGGTTGGTTGGTTGGCGAATTGATTAGGAGAGTAGATGGTCGTTCTGTTGGGCAATACTTTCATGAAGAAATAGCAGCTCCACTTGAGATAGACTTTCACATCGGTCTTGATGAAAAAGAATTTGCGAGATGCGCAGATATGCTAATGATGGAGAGAGATAGCATAAAACTTCCAGGACAGTTTTTGAGATATGTCCCAAACTTTTTCTTGCCAGCAAAACTCCAAAATTTTAAAGAAGCTTTAATAAGTGGAGATTTTCAAGAGGCCTTTCAAGAAAGAGAGGAAGATGATGCTAATTATGTGAATTCTCTTGATTGGCGAAAGGCAGAAATTCCTTCAGCAAACGGACATGGGACTGCTGAAAGTTTGGCAAGGCTATATGGTATTTTGAGTAATGGTTGCACCAGGGATGAAATCTCTATTATGAGTGAGGCTTCGCTTCACCAAGCTATCACTCCTCATTCCAGCGGTCCTGATTCTGTGCTATTTGGAGCTCCAATAAAATTTGGACTTGGTTATGAGCTGGCTCAAGGAATAGCTGTGATGGGAAATATTGCTCCAACTTTTAATAACAAAATGTTTGGTCATGCTGGTGTTGGAGGCGCAGTTGCATTTGGTGATCCCGATAAAGGTATAGGGTATGGATTTACATGCAATCAGCAACATAGCCCAAATGAAATGTACCGTACCAGCAATCTTCTGACACAAGAGCTGTATTCAATTATCTCTTAGGATGAAATTAGTTTTGATTTGGTCGAGGGGCTTTTCTTGAAAAGAAATTCCATGAGGAAGGTTCAGAATTTTCAATTATTGAGCCTCCATTAACTTTAATTACGCTTTCTACATCTTCCATTAATTCGAAATAACCAAGGGCTTGATAACATTCTCTAATAATTTTTAATGCTCTCATGGTTTCAGAGGAATTAGGAATATTTTCAATTACATACTTAGCTCTTCGAAGTGCAGCCACATATGCCTTTCTTTTCAGATAATATTCAGCAGCAACTAATTCATTTTTTGCAATTAAACTTCTTAAATATATCAATCTCTGCGAAGCATATGGAGCATACTGACTTTGAGGAAATCGAGTTAAAAATTCAGATAGTTCACCAAAGGCTTGTTTTGCTCCTGAGATATCTCTATTGGAAAGGTCAGACTTAAATATTCTTGCAAACATTCCTTTGTCTCTAGTGTAGCTGGCAATACCTCTCATAAAGTATGCATAGTCAATATTTGGATGTCTGGGATTAAGGCGAATAAATTTTTCAGCAGCTTCATGCGCAGCTTCATCTTCACCATTCATGAAATACGCATAAATTAGTTCTGATTGAGCTTGCTCTGCATATCTGCCAAAGGGATACCTGGCTTCAATGGCCTCCAGAGACTCAATAGCAGAATAGAAATTATTTGCTTTCATTCTTCTCTGAGCGGTATCGTAATAAACCTTTTCAGGTCGCTCCATCACTGGTGCATCGGAATTACAACTTGCTATTAATAGCGGAAGAATAATTGCAATTGCTAAATTAACTCGTAAATATTTCTTTATTTGTATCATCGGTACTGTATTTTACATTTATTCAAGCATTTGGGTTAATTCAATTACTTTAGATTGTAAGATAGTAAAAAAGTTTTTAGATTAGGCATATGATCCAAAAAAATATTAATGAAGAGCAGCATAATTCTAGATTAGACCAAGCTGCAACTTTTTTATTTGCAGATTATTCACGCAGTCAAATTCAAAGATGGATATTGCAAGGGAACCTATTGGTGAATGGTGAAATTCTTAAAGCAAAAGATAAAGTGCATACTGGCGATGAGATTTCTTTGGACCCAGTGTTTGAGAACAGGGTGTCTTGGGAGGGAGAAGATATAGCTATAAATATCTTTCATGAAGAGGAGGATTTTTTAATCATTAATAAGTCACCAGGATTGGTTATGCATCCAGGAGCAGGATGTCATGATGGCACTCTGGCAAATGCTTTGGCATTTCATTTCCCAGCATTAAAACAACTGCCACGCTGTGGGATAGTTCATCGGTTAGATAAAGATACCTCTGGATTGTTAGTAATTGCAAAAAATGAAAAATTTAGAAATTTTTTTGTTAATAAGCTTCAAGAAAGGGAAGTTTTCAAACAATATGAGGCATTGGTTGTTGGACAAGTTATAGGTAGTTTTTCTATAGAGCATCCCATTGAAAGAGATCCACGGAATAGAGTAAAAATGAGAGTTGCTGATCTTGGAAGAGATGCTCTTTCTCATGTTTCTTTAATAAAATTCTACGAAGGTTATTCTCATATTTCTATAGTGATTGAAACTGGAAGAACCCATCAAATTAGAGTGCATTTAAGCAATCAAAAGCTTCCCATAATTGGTGATGGATTGTATAACCCAAGAAATCTTATTGCGAAAAATACTCCTGAAACTTTAATAACTCATATTCAAAATTTTCCTCGACAAGCATTACATGCCTCTAAGATCAGATTTCCTGCAATCAAAGGCGACAGTTTCTTTGAATTTGAAGCAGATCTTCCAGAAGACATGCAATCTTTGATCAAAGAGATGGAATAACCTACAAAGCCTTTCAAATCAGCCAAAAAACTTGTTTTTAATCACAATTAATGTATAAAACCCCTTACTTTAAAGTAAATATCTTGAATTCATGAAACTTTCAGGCGGAGATCTGTTAATGCGCGCTCTCAAAGATGAGGGAGTTAAATTTATTTTTGGCTACCCAGGCGGCGCAGCTTTGCACATCTATGATTCAATTTTTAAACAGAACGCATGCGAGCATATTTTAGTCCGTCATGAACAAGGAGCTACTCATGCCGCAGATGGTTATTCTAGGGCAACGGGAAAGCCAGGAGTAGCCTTGGTTACTTCAGGGCCTGGTGCAACCAATGCAATAACAGGGATTGCTACTGCTTATATGGATTCAATTCCGCTCGTTGTTATTTCTGGTCAGGTACAAAGTCATTTAATTGGCACGGATTCATTCCAAGAAACAGATATGATTGGAATCTCTCGACCAATTGTGAAGCATAGTTTCATAGTCAAAAATACCCAAGAAATTCCCAGGATTATTCAAGAAGCTTTTTACATAGCAACAACAGGCAGACCTGGTCCTGTAGTTATAGATATTCCAAAAGATAAAACTGACCCTTCCAAGCTTTACGAATACAAAAGAGCTAAAGAGATATTTTTACGCTCATATCAACCAAGAGTGCTTCCTCATCCAGGCCAAATTAAAAAAGCTTGCAAGAAGATTTTGTCTGCAGAGCGTCCAGTGATTTATGCTGGCGGTGGAGTTATTTTAGGAAATGCTCATAAGGAGCTCATTGCTCTTAATAAAATACTTAAAGCGCCTGTAACTAATACTTTGATGGGGCTTGGAGCATACCCTGCCAAAGATAAATATTTCATGGGAATGCTTGGTATGCATGGGACTTATCAAGCAAATATGGCGATGCATAATGCAGACGTTATTATTGCAATTGGTGCGAGGTTTGATGATCGAATTACAAATACCCCATCAATGTTTGCTCCAGACGCGAAGATTGTTCATATTGATGTAGATCCTGCCTCAATTTCTAAAATTATTAATGCAGACATACCAATAGTTGGACAGGTTAAGGAATCTCTTCTTGCGCTGATAAAAGAAATTAAACGTTCAAAAATTAAAATTGATTCAGAAGCTGTGGACAATTGGAATATGCAAATTTCTCAATGGCGTGCAAAACATGGCTTAGACCATGATCTATATTTAAGTAAAATAAAATCTTCAATGATTGCCCCACAAGTTGTTGTGCAAGAGCTATATCATGCCACCCAAGGCAATGCTTTTGTCACATCAGATGTTGGCCAACATCAAATGTTTGTTGCTCAATATTATCATTTCAATAAACCTCGAAGATGGATTAATTCTGGGGGGCTAGGCACTATGGGTTTTGGTCTTCCTGCGGCCATGGGAGTTAAGCTTGCATTTCCCAAGCAAGAGGTTGTGTGCGTTACCGGCGAAGGCAGCATTCAGATGTGCATTCAAGAGCTATCAACTTGTTTGCAATACAACCTGCCTATAAAAATTATTAATATTAATAATGAGGCGCTAGGAATGGTAAGGCAGTGGCAGGATATGAATTATGGAGGAAGACACTCAGCAAGCACATATTCAGATTCTTTGCCAGATTTTGTAAAGCTTGCGCAATCTTATGGGCATGTTGGAATGAAGGTTACCCAGCAATCTCAGCTCAAGAAAACCTTGGATAAAGCTTTTGCCATGAAAGATAGACTGGTTTTTATTGATGTATATGTTGACCCGAATGAGCATGTCTACCCTATGTTGGTTTCTCCTAATGGCAGCATGAAGGATATGTGGATTAAAAAAAATACCAAAGCATGAAAAGAATCATATCAATATTAATTGAAAATAAGCCTGGAGCTCTTGCGCGTGTAGTTGGCCTATTTCATCAACGTGGCTATAACATTGAAACTCTAAATGTCGGACCTGTATTTGATGGTACTTATTCCAGAATGTCAGTGACTACTCGAGGCTCAGAGAATGATGTTGAGCAAATTACAAAACAAATTAATAAAATTATAGATGTGATTAAAGTTTCTGATTTAACAGAGGGCGATCACCATGAATATGAATTTATCATGATTAAGTTTCGCCAAAGTGAAAAAATACAAAAAATTCTTAAGGGATTAAATGGAAAAATTCATGAGAAGAATAAAGATGTCATGGTGATGTCTGCCTGGGGCCCATCTGGTGATATCGACATTGCAATTAAAGCTATTGGTAAAGCAAATCTTCTTGAGATTGCTAGATCTGGAAGCATAGGATTGCATGAAGGTGAAAAGATTTTAAAAATTTAGGAGACAGATAGAATGAAAATTTTTTATGATGATGATGCTGATATCTCAATTATTCAAAAACTCAAAGTTACTATAGTTGGGTATGGCTCTCAGGGGCATGCTCATGCAAATAATCTACATGAGTCTGGAGCAGATGTTACTGTTGCCTTGCGTGAAGGATCTTCATCATGGGCTAAAGCTGAAAATGCTGGATTGAAAGTAGCCAGAGTCTCCGATGCAGTCAGTGATGCTGACTTGGTTATGATATTGGCACCTGATGAGTTTCAACAAGGCTTGTATGAATCAGAAATTAAATCTAATTTAAAACCAAATGCAGTTTTAGCATTTGCACATGGGTTTAATATCCATTTTAAAAAAATTATTCCTGCTGATGATACTTCGGTGATTATGATTGCTCCTAAAGGGCCCGGGCATACCGTTAGGAGTACCTATGTTAACGGTGGAGGAGTTCCTTCTTTAATTGCAATATATCAAGATGGGGCCAATCCAAATAATCATAGCGCAAAAGAGATTGCTCTATCCTACGCCAAGGCTAATGGAGGAACCAGAGCTGGTGTACTTGAGACCACATTTAAAGAAGAAACTGAAACTGATTTATTTGGCGAGCAAGCAGTTTTATGCGGGGGCATGACTGCTTTGATCAAAGCTGGCTATGAGACTTTAGTTGAGGCAGGGTATAGTCCAGAAATGGCATATTTTGAATGTCTGCATGAAACAAAATTGATTGTTGATTTAATTCATGAAGGTGGGATTGCTAATATGCATTATTCTATTTCTAACACAGCTGAATTTGGAGACTATGTGAGTGGTCCTGAGATTATTACAGATGATACAAAAGAAGCTATGAGGGGAATCTTGAAAAGAATTCAAACAGGTGAATTTGCAGATAAATTTTTGAATGATTGTCGACAAAGCAACGATGGATCGGGCGGTCCAATCATGAAAGAAAAGCGTAAAAACACAGCTTCTCATTCAATTGAACAGGTTGGTTCAGAGCTCAGATCAAAGATGAAGTTTCTTCATTCTGAACGACTTGTAAATAAAGATAAAAATTAGTGATGAAACTAGTTGATATTTACAACTAAGGGTATACAATTCTTCGTTCCGGCCCAGAGTCGGCAAGTTTTTTTAACATATTTGGTTACTCGTGTGGGTGTTCAAAATACGAGATATATATATTTTTAGTTACTTTTAATATTTGATAAAAGTAACACAACATGATTTTAATTGAAGAGTTTGATCATGGCTCAGATTGAACGCTGGCGGTAGGCTTAACACATGCAAGTCGTGCGAGAAAGTATCTTCGGATATGAGTAGAGCGGCGGACGGGTGAGTAACGCGTAGGAATCT
>JADHNM010000036.1 GCA_016779505.1 SAR86 cluster bacterium | reverse complement strand
GATCCTATTAATAATGCATTCAAGTAGGCCACTGTTCCAATAACTTCTCCAATCATATTACACAATGCTGCTGAGGTATTTTCCATGGTGTCCGCTGATGTGTTTCTTGCTTGGCCAAAATTAACAGCAGTGATCTCTGGCGACAGATTGCCTATTTTATTCACTACATCACCTATTAATAAATCTAACTCAGTTCTATAGCCCTTTTGTGCAAATTCATTAATCTCAAGCCCATATGAATTGTTAAACAGCAAGGAGCCAAGACCCTCAAGCATGCCACCACCAACCGCAATGCCTCCTAAATGATTAAAATTATTACCCTGAACATGCACGCAAGCTGTTCCTGTCCCAGCACTAACTACAAGTGTGGAATCATCATCAATACCATATATTTTTTTTGCACCCAAACCAATTGCCTCAATCTCATTAATTTTTACAATTGTTATATCTTCCAGACAATCATCCAGATCTGATGATTTGCCTCCTGTAACACCAATGATCTTTACATAAGAAATATCAATACCATGCTTTTTGAATAAATTTTTAATAGTTCCATCATTAATTTCGGTAGATTGAGAGGGCGCACTATAAAAGGAAACATTATCTTTATCTAAAACAGCTAGATCGGTATTAGAAATTCCAAAATCTATTGCGACAAGCATTTTGTTTAATTATGAGATGTGATCTTTTTATTTCTGTTAAGCAAGTCTTGCATTAAATTCTTTGGGTTGCTTCGAGATGCTCGAGGCTTCAATCGCGCAGGAATTAGTCGGGTAGGGTAATAATTATTCTCAATTTCTGTATCGCCAATTTCCCAATAGGGGTCAATAACTGCCTGAGTAATTTTTACCTTAGAACGTTTTAACCATAATGTTCTATTAGGATTTTTTCTCCAAATTTCAACCGGAATTCTTATCAGTTCTTTCTCACCATTTTCATATGTAAGCTCTAAAGGGATGGGCATAATCAATCCACCCTTATTAGTAAATTCAAAAATATAATAATCCTCTTCTTTTGCAAGAGCCTCAACCAAGGCTTTCTTTTTCCACTCAGGATCACTGTCGTTTCTGTCATACAGATCATCAAGAATTTCTTCATAATCTCGCATTTCTCTGTCTGAAGGAGTGAACTCATCATATTCATCATAAACATCAAGTAACTCAGGCCTAGACTTAACTCTTGTTACAATACCAGCCGCTTCATTTCTATTATCATGAAGAATTTCCGGCTCTTTTTGGAAATCTATTCGGTCTTTTGCTAAATCAATTTGGGGATCAAGAGTGTCTAATGATGCGATGTGTATATTGTCTAAAGCTATATCGACATGATCGGTGCTATAAAACCAACCTCTCCAGAACCAGTCTAAATCTACTCCTGAGGCTTCTTCCATTGTTCTAAAGAAGTCATAGGGAGTTGGCCTTTTAAATTTCCATCGCTGGGAATATTCCCTGAAAGCTTGATCAAATAATTCTCTTCCTAGTATTGTTTCCCGAAGCACAACAAGAGCTGTTGCAGGCTTTGCATAGGAATTATTTCCAAATTGCAATAATGACTCTGAATTAGTCATTATAGGAACTTGATTCCTGCTAGACATATAGTCTGTGATCCATCTTGGCTCACCTCGATCAGAGCGATAATTAATATTCCATTCTTGCTCTGCTAAATACTGCAAAAATGTATTAAGGCCCTCATCCATCCAAGTCCACTGTCTTTCATCTGAATTAACGATCATGGGAAAATAGATATGACCAATCTCATGGATCACCACTCCGATTAAAAACTCTTTTTCGCTTCTAGAATATGTTCTTGATCCATCATCTTCTAATTCAGTTCTAGGACCATTAAAAGTGATCATTGGATATTCCATTCCGCCAACTGGGCCATTCACACTTTGAGCGGTTGGGTATGGGTAATCAAATGAATATTTTGAATAGACTTCCATTGTGTGCATTACCGCTTCAGTTGAATATTTTGACCACAAAGGCTCACCCTCATTTGGATAAAATGACATAGCCATAACCAAAGGATTTTCTTCTGAGTTTTGTTTGTAACCAGCTGCATCCCAAATAAATTTTCTAGAACTTGCCCAAGCAAAATCTCGAACATTTTCTGCTTTAAAAGACCAAGTCTTATACTCTGTACTTTTTTCCAGCTCATTATCAAAGGCTTCATCAGGAGTAACAATGAAAATAGGTTTTGAAGATTTTTCAGCTTTTTTCATCCTTCTTTTTTGAATGCTATTTAGCACATCGTCTTGATTTTGAAGGGTACCAGTTGCAGCAACTATATGATCAGCTGGAACAGTAATATCAACCTCAAAATCTCCAAATTCTAAAGTGAACTCACCATTACCTATAAACTCTTTGTTGTGCCAGCCCTCGTAGTCGCTAAATACAGTTATTCTTGGGTACCATTGAGCTAACAAGAAAATATCATTACCATCCTCAAATGATTCATATCCATTTCTGGCTCTGACGGCATTCTCTTCTACCAAAGCATATGCCCAATCAATTTCTAGCTCGATTGATTCGCCTGAATTTAATGGCGCATCAAGATTAATGCGAACATGTGTTCCAACTAAATTTACCTGAGCATCTTTACCATTGATCTTAATAGACAGCTCTTGAAAGCCTCCATCAAAATTATCCATGAAATTTTGCCTTCTCAGTGTTGAGAAATCTATACTTTCATTACCCCCCCACCAAGGACGGGTGAGGTTGTTAATAGAGTCCTTGTCAAAAATATTTTGATCTAGCTGCAACCAAACATAATTTAGCTTAAGAGGAGAATTATTTTTATACGTAATAACTTCTGAGCCTTGAACACTTCGGTTAAGCTCATCAAGCTTAATTTTTATTTTATAGTCAGCTCTCTGCTGCCAATAACTAGGACCTGGCTCTCCTGTTGGCGGCCTATTTAAATTTGGAGAAGGGAATACCTCATCAAGCTGCCTGAATTTATCTTCAAATGAACCCTTGGATTGATCAATCTGTGAAAAAGAAAGATTGCTCAGTGTTGCCAGAGCAATGACAAAAAAAAATTTACTTCTGAGCGCTATCATCAACCTCTTCAGCACTGCCTTCAATAATTTTTGATCCGTCTCTATTCTGCTGAACATTTGACCTGCGTTTGCTACCCCAATTAATACGATCATCTCGATCCATTTGCTTTTTCGATGCTTTGATTTTACCGAGGTTCATAAAAATAAAAAGTGACAAAATAGTAAGAATGCCAAAGAATACAGCATTCATTTTATCTGCTTCTAAGCTTCATCAGTAAG
This sequence comes from SAR86 cluster bacterium, assembly GCA_016779505.1. Classification (GTDB taxonomy): domain Bacteria; phylum Pseudomonadota; class Gammaproteobacteria; order Magnimaribacterales; family D2472; genus D2472. The sequence goes on along the minus strand of JADHNM010000036.1, from coordinate 7,961 downwards.
CGCAATATCTCTAAATAGAGCCAAACCAAGGTAACCATCAGCGAGAAAGCTCCATACCATTCCATGTATTTTGGGAGGCCTTTATCAGCACCATCTTCTATAAAATCAAAATCTAGAACAAGATTGAGCGCCGCTATACCAACAACAAATACAGAAAAACCTATTCCAAATAATCCATTAGAGTGGATGAAACCAATTCCAGATCCAAAGAAGGACATAATAAAGCTGACAAAATATAAAAGTGCGATTCCCATGGTTGCAGAAAAAATCATCAATCTAAAATTTTCTGTAGGTTTAATAATTCCACTTTTATAACAAAACAATAAAGAAGCAAGAATTCCAAATGTGAGTCCAATGGCTTGAATGCCGATGCCTGGATATTGCATTTCTGCAAAGACCGTAATGCCGCCAAGAGCCATCCCTTGAAATGCTGCATAAAATGGAGCAGTAGATCCTGCTTTAGCTGGACTTCTAAAGATTGTAACAAGCGCCAAGACGAACCCAATTATTGCGCCTGGAACCATTAATGCAGGCACATTCCAGCCTGCAAATGCTCCTCCAAAACATAAGGCCAACAAGATGGCTGTTTTATTTACAGCCCCATCAAGCGTCATGCGCTCAGTTTGAGAAAAAGTTTCAGCATTTTCAAAATTTCTGGTGAAGGCAGGATTCCCAGACCTTCCAAAGGTATTCAATGCAGAGTGTTTAGACATGTAATATCTCCAGTATAAAAAGTTATTATGAATTACTTATGGGCTTATACACAAATTTAAAGACTAGAGCTTATCAATCCACTCTTTAATCAGCTTGATTCCAGCTTCATCTGCTAGAGCGCGACCAGATTCTGGCATCATAATACCTGGATCCAGCGACTCCATTCTAAACAGCATTATGGATTCATCAGAATGACCAGGCACAATAGAATATTTTAAATTGCCACTTGCTCGACCTGCGGCAACTGGTTTTTTATAAATTCCTATCTGCTCTTGATCTTTTTCAGTTAAATTTAAATATAATCCAGTAGTATCAGCCGAGCCTCCAGGGATATGGCAGTGACCACAATTAATATCGAGATATGATCTCGCTCGATCGTCAAGAGATGCATTGACATCTTCATAACTAGCCATGGGTTTTGAATCAAGCTTTTCATCAATCCACCCTAATGCGGCCCAATAAATCAATTGATTCATTTCCCCTGATTGATAGTTTAAGGTTTTATTCATGTTTCGTGCTTTTGGACCAATAGGAGTCATCACTTTATTAATTTGATGGCATTCTTTGCATTGATTTTGATTAGGAGCTCGATATCGAACATTCTTTGTATTACCTGTTGAGTCTATAAAGGTAGTTGGGATCGTTGCGCCTGCTATCGCTCTCTTTGCATCGGTTTGATCTTCATTCCATACATAACTAATCGCCTTCCAGCCTTCGTCAGTATTAATCAATAGTCTAGTTTCAAGCAATTGTTGCTCCATTGAGCCATTGATATTTAAGTAAGCGAAGGTTTTAATTAGAGTAGATCCTACTGGAAAAATAAAAACCTTATCTTTTACATAGCCCAATCTTTTCCCTTCAGGAACATATACAAATCGAAGCTTGTCTGTTTGATCAGAGAACAAAGGATTAACAAGAGAGTAAGGGTGCACTCCCTCAGATGGAATTTGATTTTGCATGTCCTTAAAAAAACCAAATTCAGATAAAAACATAGGTGCTTTAGTATAATTGACCAGATTCGAAGTATTGACAGCATGCGCTTGGGATGCGAAAAAAACCAAGGAAATAACCAGTAAAAAAGACTGCTTAAAAAGTTTCATCAAACTCTACCTTTGCAAGTGGTGAAATTTCTCCATCAAATTCATTTATATCCAAGATTGCAGGATCTAAAAAGGGGACCATAAATCCAATAGGCTTGATTGCTAGGAAGGTAGCATCCCCATTGTTACTAATGACCATTTTTTCATTTTCAGGCTGCCCAAAAATAAGCTGTGATATTGGGAGCAAGCCATCCCAGAAAATATCTGGCATATTGCCTTCGGAGAGTTCAAAAAGTATTTTTGCTAACTCTCCTTTGCTAGTATCAGGATTGTAACCAGTTGGGCCAAACTTATTGCCATGGATCTGAATAGATTTTGGGTGAGGGTAGTATGCCTCATCATCTGTTTCATTGCCGTATGTTACAACTGCAATATTAACCGTATCGTTGTCACCAATTTCATTATTAAAAATTTCTACATCTGAATTTGCTTGAATAATAATTCCCGTGCCCCTTGGTACCTCGCCTACAATATTTCCCTCAGGAGCAAAGTTATCAGTGTTGTTTCCAACAGACCGATTATTAAATACTCTTACATGATGCCCACCCTGCTGAGGTAAGCCAGGTAAATCAAAAATCAATATTCCACCGGTGTTATTGGTCGCAACATTATTAAAAACGTCTGCGTAGTAAGAATTTTCAATCTCAATGCCAGCCACATTAAATTCAGCCCTGCTGTTACGAACAATGATATTTTTTGATTGTCCAACATAGATTCCTGCGTCCGATGCACCTATTGCCACGCACCCATCAATCAATACATTGGTTGATTCCACTGGATAGAGACCATACGCTCCATTTTCTGGGCTAGGCCCATTTGTCCATTCAGTTTTTACCCTTAAGAATTTGATGTTGGTAACGCCTTTAACTTTGATTGCATCACCTTTAGCATTTTGTATGGAGAAATCTTGAAGGGTTACATTATCAGAAGTAACGCTTAGTCCTTGAGCACCACTTTGTTGGTCTGAAAAGTTGAGAATAGTTTGGTCCATTCCTTCCCCCTCAACCTGAACCCCTGCAACATCCAGTGATAGAGAGTCTTGAAGATTATATATGCCTGATGTGAGCCTGATGACATCGCCTGGTTCAGCCAATATAAATGCTTCTTGAATTTCCTCATAGGCATTTTCAGATGGTTGGATAATCTGAACAGCAGAGTATAGGGAGCTACTAAAAAATAGTAACCCAACAATAGCTTGATTAGATAGCTTGAGGAATTTCACCAAATTTTTCTAAAGGTTTTTCGAGCTCATCCCAGTTACATTCAAAATCATCTGGAGCATTCTCATACTCAAGTAATCCCAATGCTTCAAATTTTGGCCTAACCTTATCTGTTAATAAACCTATTCTTGAAAGGTTGGGCATAATTCTTGAGAACAAGAAATTTCTGAAAGTCGTATTAGCTGAAGTTGATAAGGCAAATTCCCTAGCTTCATCTTCAGACATTTTTAAGTATTTTTGCATTGCTTTAGTATTGATGAGTCTTTCGCGCGAAATGACGCATGCTTCGTATGCAAATTCTGCCCTATCTTCAATTTCTTCTGGGCTTAAAGTCTTTATGAAGTCTTCTAGATAATTAATTCCAAAGGTTACATGTCTTGCTTCATCACGAATTACATAATGAAGAAGTTGAGTTAAAAGTGGATCTTTTGATAGCCCCTTTAGCATTTGAAAGGCTGCAAGAGCTAGACCCTCTATGATAATCTGCATACCAATAAATTTAAGATCCCATCTCTCATCAGTAAGAATTTTATCCAACAATAACTTTAGGTTTTTGTTAATAGGATAGTGCATGCCTATTTTTTCTTGAAGGTATCTATTGAATACTTCAACATGTCTAGCTTCATCAAATGTTTGAGATGCAGCATATAATTTAGCGTTGTAAGTAGGGGCACATGAGGTCAGTTGAGATGCAACAAGCAATGCTCCTTGCTCACCATGAAGAAATTGACTTAACAATTCAGCAGCATCATGACGATCAAACTCAATCTTTTCTTCTTCAGTTAAATTTTCATACGCTTCTAGAGTTTCATGCGGTAACTCTTCATCAGCTTGGACAAGTCTTTCATCGGCTGGATGGGTATAGTCCCAATTTAAATCAATTGAACCATTCCAATTTAATTCTTTACCAAGTTCATATAGTTTTTTAATCCTGTTGTCAGCAACTGTGTAATCCCAGTTATATGCTCCCGTTAATGGCGTATTAAATATCTCGGCAACATCTTCAACTTGCCCAGGTGTCAAATTGAGCTCATTATCAAAATGGAGTATATCTTTTGGAGGCCCGTCAGTTTTTGTAATTTTCATCTTTACCCTCGTTAATATCTATATGTTTACACTGTAAACATTATCAATTATATTCCTTTTTTCAGTCATTGAAAAGTTCAGTCAGTTTATCAAGCAATGCTTCAGCTAGTTCTTCAGCTCTATTGATCGTGATTGATTTGTCATAATATTTAGTTACATCATGCCCAATGCCAATTGCAAGAAGCTCTACGCTGCTTTGAGTTTCAATTGTATTAATAATTTGACGCAAATGATTGTCTAAAAAATTACTATGATTTGTTGATAGGGTGCTGTCGTCTACTGGAGCTCCATCTGAAATTACTATTAATATTTTCCTCTCTTCATTTCGCTTGCTTAACCTTTGATGTGCCCAAGCCAAAGCTTCTCCATCTACATTTTCTTTTAATAATCCTTCTCGCAACATTATCCCAAAACTTTTTCTAGCCTTTCTAAAATTGTCATCCGCTGACTTGAAGATAATATGGCGTAAATCATTTAAACGTCCAGGATTTATAGGACTGCCCTGATTGACCCAAGCTTTTCTTGAATCACCACCTTTCCAATGTTTTGTTGTAAATCCCAATAATTCTGTTTTTACATAACATCTCTCGAGAGTGCTTCCAATAATGTCTCCACAAATTGCTGCTAAAGTCATGGATCGACCTCGCATTGAGCCTGAACTATCTATTAATAAAGAAACAACAGTGTCTTTGAATTTGCTTTCGCTTTCTTGCTTAAAGCTTAAGGGATCTCCTGGTCTAGTAATGACCCTATGCAATTGAGCGGTATCTAGCAAACCCTCTTCAAGATTGTAATTCCAGCTTCGGTTTTGTTGAGCCTGCAGTAATCTCTGCAATCTATTTGCCAATTTTCCAATTGTTGTTTGGTGGGGGGCAATGAGTTGATCGAGTTGCAATCTTAATCTTTGAGATTCCTCAGGAGTTGCTAATTCAATTGCATTGATAACTTCATCAAATTGAGACGTGAAAATCTTATAATCTTCGTAGGAGGTTTGATCCAAGTCTTCATTAAAATTTCTGGTTAAGTCAATCTCCTCATCTATGGACATTGAATCAATTGGAGCTTGAGCTTCTTCGAGCATTCCACCTTCTTCATCAGCCTCACCTTCAGCCTTTGATTCAATTGTTTGCTCTTGTGTATCCTCCTCAGAATCTTGTTGTTGCTCATTTGAGTCTTGAGGACTTTCCGATGAGGTCTCTTCATCAAAGGATTCCTCTTCACCTTTTGTTTCTGGTTCATGCATCAAGTCCAAATCTTTCATTAGAGATAGAGCGATAGATTGAAAATCTTCCTGAGAGTTCTGCGCTAGAATTAATTGTTTGCCTAAATTATCAATATTAATAGAGATAGATGAGAGAAAAGCATTGACAGCATTCTTACTATCTTCAGGTAAGCTCTCACCATTAAGTTGTTTCAACCACAGATTTGCCGCCAATGGATTAAAAGGAGGTATCTTATTATCAATTCCTTTTTTTGCTTGAGTGTTGAGATATGCATTTAAATTCATTTTGGCACCTGGAAATTTTTTTCCTCCTATCATTTCTACTCTGCAAAGCTCAAGTTCAGCAAAAAAATCTCTGGCAATCTTTGGCATCTTTAAAGAAGTGTGTTCTTGGTGGAAGCTGTGCCAAAATGCTTGAAAATCTCCCTCGCCCCTCCACGCATCAATTTGTTCGGATGATCGTGGGGGATAATGGAGGGAAATTTGTGAGGAAGATGGTGGACGACTAGACGTCTGCGATGTGCTTTCTAAATTTGGATTTTTAGATACTGCCCTTGCAGTTGAGAGAGCAGCCTGCTTAAATTCTTCCCGATTCTTAACCCAACTCATTAACTAAGATTCAGGATTGTGACTTTCTGAAAGATCCTCTCCAAAACATCTTTGAAAATATTCTGCAACAATTGGTCTCTCTGCTTCATCGCATTTATTAAGAAATGTTAACCTGAATGAGTGCTTGATATCATTAAAAATAACATGGTTTTGTGCCCATGTTATTACTGTTCTTGGGGACATTAGCGTTGAAATATCTTCATTGATAAAACCTTGCCTAGTTAAATCTGCAAGCTGAATCATGCTTTTAATTAGCGCTTTATCTTTAGCAGTTTTTAACTGGGGAACTTTACCTATTACAACGTTTAGCTCATGAGAGCGTTCCAAATAATTAAGCGTTGAAAGTATATGCCATCGGTCCATCTGACCCTGATTGATTTGTTGAGTTCCATGATAAAGGCCCGTTACATCACCCATGCCAACAGTGTTTGTCGTAGCAAATAGTCTGAAGCTATTATGCGGAGTGATAACTTGATTTTGATCGAGCAAAGTTAATTTTCCATCCACTTCTAATATCCGCTGAATAACAAACATAACATCAGGTCTACCCGCATCATACTCATCAAAAACAATTGCAACAGGGTTTTGGATTGACCAAGGCAGAATACCTTCTTTAAATTCAGTAATTTGTTTTTCATCTTTTAAAACAATTGCATCTTTGCCCAACAAATCAATCCTGCTGATGTGACTGTCAAGATTGATTCTTACGCATGGCCAATTAAGCCTTGCAGCAACTTGTTCAATGTGTGTGGATTTGCCGGTTCCATGATATCCCTGAATCATAACTCTGCGATCATGCTCAAACCCAGCCAAGATTGCCAAGGTAGTAGCTTTATCAAAGATATAAGTTTCATCTATTTCAGGAACCCATTGCGTTTTATCTTTAAATCCTTTGACTTCAAGATCAGAATCAATCCCAAAGGTTTTTTTTACATTGAATGTTTGATCGGGTCTTTCAGGTAGGTTTATTCTTTCAGAATCTATCATTAGAGATGCTTTTTTATTAATTGGATGACTATGCTAACTTTTGAGAGGATAAAGTTCTAGTTTTAATTGAATCAATGTAAGATAAATTTTTATTTATCCATCAATATTATTTATGAGCAAAGCGCTAAAAAAAACCCTTGATTTATTCAACCTAACCAGAATAGATCGAGATTTATACTCTTGGACAGGTCAAAGTGTTGGTTTTCAAAGGATTTTTGGTGGTCAAATTATGGCGCAATGTCTAATAGCAAGCTATCAAACAGTAGAAAAGGGAAGAATGGTTCATTCTTTTCATTCTTATTTTCTTAGACCGGGAGATTTTAAACAAAATATTATATTTGAAGTAGACCGCATTCGAGATGGTAAGAGTTTCACCACAAGAAGAGTCAATGCAATTCAAAATGGAGAAGCAATTTTTAGCTGCTCTATTTCATTCCAGAAAAGAGAAAAGGGTTTGAATCATCAAATTAAAATGCCAAAAATTCAAGGACCAGAAAAATTAAAAAGTGATCTTGAGCTTCGCAAAGACCTGCAATCAAAAATACCTAAAGATTATTTACCAATGTGGCTAAGAGAGAGGGAGATTGAAACAAGGCAGGTTGAACCAGTTGACTTATTAAAGGCAGAAAAACTTCCTCCGTATAGAAGTACTTGGATGAAACCAACCGGAAAACTCCCAACTGATGAAAGGATTCATCAAGCATTGCTTCTCTATGTTTCCGATATGGGGCTTCTGGGAGCAGCTGTAAATCCTCATGAAGTCAATTTCATGTCTAAGAAGTTTCAGAGCGCAAGCTTGGATCATGTAATGTGGTTTCATGGAAAAGTTAATTTTAATAATTGGATTTTGCATCACATGCATAGCCCCATATCTCAAAATGCTAGAGGATTTTCTCGAGGCTCTATTTATACAAAATCAGGAAAATTAATTGCATCAACAGCCCAAGAAGGATTAATGCGTATTTGGGATTAGCCACTTGATACTGATTTTTTTTACAAAAGTTGTATTGAAGTCTTTTCTCC
>JADHNM010000035.1 GCA_016779505.1 SAR86 cluster bacterium | reverse complement strand
AGACTCAGATAAATAAGTAATGTGACCCAGCATTCTTGCAGCCTTCAATCCCTTTTTAGGCGATTCGCCTTTAGCGAGGTAATCACCGTTGTAAAAATTTTCATCTTTTTTAATTATTTCTCTGGCCACCTCATTTAATGCAATATTTTGTGTGCTTATTTTTGAAGAGGCGGCAATAATTGCAGCTTTTTTAATTCTAGAAGGATATGAAACTGCCCATTGAAGCGCCTGCATTCCACCCAAGCTTCCACCGGCAACCATTTCCCAGCAATCAATCCCAAAATGATCAGCCAATAGTTTTTGAGTCTCAACCCAATCACTTACCGATACCTCGGGAAAACTTGCGCCATAAGGCTGGCTAGACTCACCATCAATGGAAGTGGGTCCAGAGGAGCCATGACAGCCACCAAGATTATTCAGAGAGACAACAAAATATTTTTTTGTATCAATTGTCTTGCCATCTCCAATGATTTCATCCCACCAACCAGGCTTTTTTTCTTCATCTTTTATGCCAGCCGCATGATGGTTGCCAGAGAAGGCATGGCACACTAAGACAGCATTACTTTTATCTGAATTGAGCTCCCCGTATGTTTCTGTCATTAGTTCAAAATCAGATAGAACCTCGCCAGATTGCAGCGTAAGAGAATGTTTAAAGGATATTTTTTCAGATACTGTCTTCATACCAAAGAGCTTATTATTTGCACCAACGAGGAATTAATAAGATTTAATACAAGCAATCCAATGATAGGAGTAAAGTCTAAGCCACCCATGGGAGGCAGAAACTTCCTAACAGGACTCAAAATGCCTGCAGAAATTTCTTCAATAATTTGCAACAAAGGGTGATTGTTTCCAGGAGCCACCCAACTAAGTACCACTGAGCCAATGACACAATAAAACAAAATCCTAAATCCAGAATTTAAAACATCTATTACAGAAATATAGAAGAGGGTCAGGGTTTCGTAGCCAGTAGAGTATGCTAAATAAAAAGAACTAAACTTGAGCACCAGAGCAACAGCAATTGCTGCAAAGAGAGGGGGTAAAAAGAAGAAAAGACTTCTTGAGACTGGCTCAAGATAGGTTGCAAATATCTTAACTATTGGATTGAAATAGTTAACTCGCAGCAGCCGGAACACAGCAAGGATTACGAATGCATAGCTAGCAAAGCCCAAAATTATTGCTGTCACACTAATCATATTGTTTAAAATATTGTTTGTTATTACTCATTACTAATCTCAATAGACCTATTCTCGGCAGCCTTAAAAGCATCTTGCAAAATTTTATCAAGATTATTCTTTTCAAGAGATTCTAAACCGGCCTGAGTAGTTCCACCTGGAGATTTTATCTTATTTATCAAGCTTTCAAAGCTTGGGTTTTGAGAGAAGGAGTCACCCAAGCTGCTAACAAAATCTTGAAACATTGATTTAGCAGCCACTTGATCAGTTGAAGATATTTTTTCTAGTTCTTTAAGATAGGTATTAAGCACTTGAAATAGAAAAGCTTGGCCGCTTCCAATGATGCTAGTAAATCTATGCATTTCATCTTCATTTTGCAGTGTTAAAACATGTCCAACTTTTCTAAATAGACTGTTTGCAGAGCTGAATGCCACTGAACTTTGATCCAGGGCATAGATAGCAGTTACTCCTTTCCCAAATGCGCATGCTGTGTTCGGCATTACGCGTATTATTGATTTGGGCTGAGAATACTTTTCTATACCAATCCCTGCAACCACGCTTAATATGATTGCTGTTGGCGCATGCTTAAGAATACTTTGTGCAGCGCTCAAAGCATCCTTGGGTTTTACCGCCAGTACAATTAAATCAAAATCTATTGATGCTAAATTTTCTAATTCAATTATTTGTAAATTCTGAGACTTTAATGACCTCACTCTTTGCTCATTTCTTTCAATGCATGCAATGTTAGATGGCTGCATACCACTTTTTATTAATCCATCAATAATAGCTTGCGCAATATTGCCGCACCCTAGAAAACAAATTTTCATGATCTTTTGCCTAGTAAGCTCTCACCAATTCTTAAAATTGTTGAACCTTGAAGAATTGATTCCTCAAAGTCACTCGATGTTCCCAGAGACAATTGAGAGCAACTAGGAAGTTCAGATAATAAAGCTTTATGTAAGTGAACTATTTTGTTCATGGTTTCTATTTTAGCTTTTTTAGAAGCATTAATCTTTGGCATAAACATTAGACCTTCGAGGATTAAGTTTGGATAACAAGCGATTACTTTGTTTGCAAAATCAATCGTTTCCTCTGGCAAAATTCCTGACTTAGATTCCTCATGATCAATGTTGACTTGGATCAATGCATGAATTTTTTTGCCTTCAGATTCAAGGGCATTATTTAACTTCATTGCAACTTTTTCTCTGTCTATGGAGTGCACCCATTGAGCATATTTGGCAATTAAGCTCACCTTATTGGACTGGATGGGGCCTATAAAATGCCAGACAATATCATTGGGACAGGTTGATGATTTTTCAGCTAGCTCTTGTGCATAATTTTCTCCAAAATTATTTATGCCAAGCGCATACGCCTCTTTGATGACATCAACAGATTGTAATTTGGAAACCGCAACCAGCTTTACCTCATCCACAGATCTTTGACCTTGAAGGCAAGCTGCTTGAATCTTGCTAGAAATATCGATCAGTCTATTTGCTATGTCTTGGTGCATTTTTTGTAGATCAGAGGCTGCCTGCCATTTTTCATGAGCAGCTCTCTAGCATTATTTACTTCAGATTTATTGAGATACGGACCTGACATAACCCTAAATAATGGCTTGTCTGGTTGCTTGGAACTAAATGTTTTTTCAACATAAGACTCTAAGCCTATAGTTAGCAGAGAACTGAGTTGCTCCTGTGCATATATCCTTTTTCCATACGATTCTATTTGGACTAGATATTCGCAATCTTCTGCAACAACTATTCCCTCTAGTTCAATTAGCACCGTATCCTTTGCTAACTCTATCGGATACAAGAATTCCACTTTTGGATTGCTGACATTGCCCCTAATGTTCACAACATCGGTTTGCAGAATTATATTTGATGCTAGCAAGAGCAGGGCGCTCGTAGCAGCGATTACGAATAGATGTTTTATTTTAAGTGGTTGATTAAGCTCTCTTTTTGCCCGCAAAGAAGTCTTAACTCTTCTTGCCTTTGACTTATTGATGGGGTGTTTTTTAGCAAAATCTTTCACATTAATTACATGCTCTCTAAAGGCTCAATGCCTAATAATTCTAAAGAGGAAGCTATCACAGATTTCACAATGATTAGGGATCGAATAATATTGTTCTGCTCAGATTCTTCTGCATTAAGGATATTTACGCTGTTATAAAACTGATGAAAACTTTGTGATATATCTCTGAGATAATAAACGATAAGATGTGGTTGTAGGTTTTCTCCAGCACTTTTAATCACAAATTGTGCACTTAAAGCCATTTGGAGCAGCTCATCGCAACCACCAAAATCATCTTCATTAAATTTTTCTGGTAATGACCCACCCGATTCAAGATATTTTTTCTCTACTGAGCATATTCTTGCATGTGCATATTGCACATAATAATAAAGATTATCTTTTGAATTAGATCTAGCAATTCCAATATCAAAATCAAGATGTTGATCTGCCTGTTTGGACAAGTAATAGAACCTGGATGCATCTGGGCCAATATCATCAATTAATTGTTTGAGGGTATAAAAATTTCCACTTCGCGTGGACATCTTAACCTTTGAGCCATTTTCAAAAAGGTTGGCAAATTGAACAAGCTGAACTTGCATTTGTTTTTTGCTATACCCCATGGCTTCAATGGTTGCTTCGATTCTTTTAATATACCCATGATGATCTGAGCCCCAAACATTTATGATGGTGTCAAACCCTCTGTCTAATTTATTTCTGTGATAAGCCAAATCAGCTGATAAATAGGTTCCTCTTCCATCTTCGCGAATAATGACCCGATCTTTGTCATCACCAAATTTGGTTGACTCTAGCCAAACAGCACCATTCTTTTCATAAGCATGCTCTTTTTTAACTCGATCGAGCGCCATAGAAATTTCTGATTTTTTATCTGCAAGTTCTCCCAGCGAAGATTCAAAAAACCAGTTATCAAAAATAACCTTAAACTCAGTTAGGTCCTCTTTAATAGACTTAATCACATAGTCCAAGCCATGCTCTCTGATTAATAACCAACTATTTGAATAATTCATTTTGATGCGTTCAATCAACGCGTCTATTTTTTCCTCATCGTCAGATGGAAGATTATCAATTAAGGTTGCTTTTTCTGCTGTTGATAAAGTTAAATCAATTTTTGTGCCTTGGGCAATTTCTAAAATATATGATCCTTTGTATGCAGAGCCAGGAAAATTATTATCTTCAAAGCATTCAAACTTCCTTAAAAAGATGCTGCATGCCAGAATATCAATCTGCCTTCCAGCATCGTTTACATAATATTCCCTAGAGACCTCATGACCTAGTCGTTGCAAGATTCGACCGATGGCATCGCCATAGGCAGCTCCCCGACCATGACCAACATGCAATGGACCAGTTGGATTGGCTGAAACAAATTCTATCTGAATCTTTTTTTTCGATGCATGCGAAAAATCAACAAAAGAATTTGGATGCTTATGAGCATCATCTAGTTGGCTCAAAAATGCTTGGCGTGTTAAAAATATATTTACAAAACCCGGTCCTGCTAGCTCAACTTTTTCAATTTCAGCCTGACTTTCTAGCTTAGGTATTAGTGCTGAAGCTATATCGCGGGGATTTTTTTTTGTCAGATTAGATGCAATTAAGCATAGATTGGTTGTCCAGTGACCCTTTTGCAGAGAATCTGCAAGGGTTAGTTTATGCTTGCTTGATAATGCTTTCCTCTGATCCAGATGTAGAGACAGTTCATTCTCAATAAAATCATTTAACGAAGATGAAATTTGATTATACAAAGTCTATACGCGCCCCGAATACTCGCCTGATCTTGTGTCCACCTTTATTTTTTCTCCCTCTTCGACAAACAAGGGAACTTGGATGGTAACTCCAGTTTCCAGTTCAGCAGGTTTTGTTGCGCCAGAGACAGTGTCTCCCTTAATACCAGGGTCTGATTTTGCAATGTTCAACTCAACAAACGGAGGAGCTTCAACTGAAATAGGCTCATCATTCCAAATCACAACTTCACAATTTTCCTGGCCAATAATCCATTTTCTTGCATCGCCTACAACATCAGCATTAATAGCAATCTGCTCGTAAGTAGAAGAATTCATAAAATGCCATTGTTCTCCATCTGAATAAAGGTAACTCATCTCAGCAGTCATTACATCTGCCTCTTCTACAGATTCACCTGACTTGTATGTTTTATCTATGACTTTGCCAGTTATTAAGTTCCTAAATTTTACTCTCATCACTGCTTGTCCCTTACCAGGTTTATGAAACTCATGCTCAAGAATTGAACAAGGTTGGTCGTTAATAATAATTTTGAGACCGTTTCTAAATTGGCTTGTTGATATTTTCATAGTGTGATTTACTCTCTTATTGTATTTAAAAGGGGTGTTTTCAATGTATAAATTTTTATTATCTACTATTTTTCTTTCTATCCTAGTGCTTTCCTCTTGCTCAAGCGAGCAACCCAGTGCCCTAACTGAATCCGATGTAGAAGAATTTCTACAAAGAGTTGAGCTTGAAGATAAAACCCTTGGTCCTATTGTAAGCTCAGCCTATTGGATAGGAGCTAATTTTATCACTTATGACTCACAGAAAGTAGTTGCAGACTATGGCAAAAGATACCAACTGCTTGCATTAGAGCGAGCAAGACAGGCTTCTTCCTTTGATGGGGTAGAGGTTTCAGAAGAAAATCGAAGGAAACTTAACCTTATTAAGAGTTCGTTTGTCATGCCATCACCTTTAAATGAAGAGTTGGCCGGAGAAATCTCTGCAATAAGCGCTGAATTAGATGCTATGTATGGCACTGGGCAACATTGCTTTGCAGATGATGATTGTTATGACTTGGAGGCATTTGAGAACATTATTGATAATTCTAGGGATCCTGATGAGCTTTTAAAAGCATGGGAAGGCTGGAGAAATATTGGCAAGCCGATGAAAGATATGTATTTAAGAATGGTTGAAATTGGGAATCAAGGTGCCAATGATTTGGGTTATGACGGTTTGACCGATTTATGGTTTAGTCAATATGACATGCCAGCAGATGAATTTTTAGATGAAACCGACAGAGTGTGGGATGAGCTCAAGCCTCTTTATGATGCTTTGCATTGCCATGTTCGTGATCAGCTATCAAATTACTATGGTGAAGAGGTTGTTCCCAACACTGGTAATTTACCTGCACATGTCCTGGGAAACATGTGGGGACAATCTTGGTCAAATATATATGACCTTGTTTACACGCCGGAAAATGCCACATCTTCCTCAGATATAAATTTAACCAACATACTGATTGAAAAAGATATCGATGAAATTGAAATGGTCAAAATCGCAGAAAACTTTTTTATCTCGCTTGGATTTGAGCCCTTGTCAGATACTTTCTGGGAAAGATCATTATTTATAAAGCCACAAGATCGTAATGTTGTTTGCCATGCATCAGCATGGGATCTTAATTCTGATAAAAATGATTTAAGAATTAAAATGTGTATTGAGAGAAACGCAGAAGACTTTTCAGTCATCCATCATGAGCTAGGCCATATTTTTTATTACCAAGCCTACAGCGGCCTACCTGATATATTCCAAAGTGGAGCAAATGATGGCTTTCATGAGGCTGTAGGAGATTTATTAACGCTATCCATTACTCCAGATTACCTCCAAAAAATTGACATGGTATCTGAGGAGGAAGCTAGGCAAGCAAATGCAGACCCAATTTCTTTATTGATGCAGCAAGCGCTTGATGGTGTTGTGTCTGTGCCTTGGACTTTAATGCTAGATAAATGGAGAGCAAAGGTCTTCACAGGTGAAACTAGTCCAGAGGAATTGAATAATTCTTGGTGGGAATTACGAGAATTTTACCAAGGCATTGGTGCACCTCGTGATCGTGATGTTGATGCATTCGATCCTGGTGCAAAATACCATATTCCTGGCAATACTCCATACACCAGATATTACCTAGCAAAAATTCTTCAATATCAATTTCATGAATCTCTTTGTAATCAAATAGGCTTTGAGGGGCCTCTTCATGAATGCTCAATATATGATAATGAGCTTGCTGGAGAAAAATTAAGAGCCATGCTTGCACTAGGACAAAGTCAAGAGTGGCAAACTGCATTGGAAGCGTTAACAGGGACGAGAGAATTAAGTGGAAAATCTATGCTAAATTATTATCAACCACTGAAAGATTGGCTAGATATTCAAAATGCTGAACGCGCATGTGGATGGGAGGAGCGATGAAACACTTAACTAATTTAGCTATTGCCGCTGGAGTTTTTATTTTTACAAAGCTTTATGCAGATGCAATTTCTTTTAATAGCATTGAGCTATCGGGAGTAAATTTAGTTGGTCACCTTTTGGTCATGATTTTTGTCATCCAATGGATTGCATATGTCCCAGCTTTTATATTTAAGACTGAAAAATTTTATGATTTAACCGGTAGCCTTACATACACAGCAGCTATTTTATTTGCTTTATATTCAACTAGCACTTCTCAAAGCCTTGATCTTGGCAGTCTTATTATTGGTGCTGCAATTATTATCTGGGCCCTTAGACTCGGTTCATTTTTATTTATCAGAGTTCACAAAGACAAAAAAGATGGCAGATTTGATACTATCAAAACTTCTTTTTCTCAATTCTTTATGACCTGGACTTTACAGGGCATGTGGGTTTTTATTTGCTCATCAGCGGCTCTGGTTGCTATTGCCAATCCAACCGGTGTTGTTGTAAATAGTGTCTTCGCCATAGGGCTTGTAATGTTTATCTTTGGATTTGTGATTGAGGTCATAGCAGACAATCAAAAAACTGCATTTCGATCAATCCCAGAGAATAAAGACTCATTTATCAATGAGGGGTTATGGGCTAGATCCAGACATCCAAACTATTTTGGTGAAATCACCCTCTGGGCAGGGATTACTGTGATGAGCATTTCCACATTTGAGGGCATGAACTATCTCGCAATTTTCTCTCCCATCTTTTCTTACTTATTGTTGGTTTATGTAAGTGGTGTGAGAATGCTGGAATACAGGGGGCTGAAGAAATGGGGCCATCTTGATGATTACAAAAAATATAAAAACAATACTCCTAAGCTCATACCTAAGATCTTTAGTTAATAATTCTTAATAATATAGCTATATTTTACCCATACTTTATTTGTTACATTGTGAGGCGATTTTGTGCAAAATTAGGTACAATCTCTCCATTAAAAAAGTTTGAATAATTTCACTACGCTGTTAGACTAGTGAACCATTTTTCTAGGGAGAAAAAAATGTTAAAGAAAAGCCTAGTAGTTCTTACTATGCTGACTACGTTTGTAGCGGCTACAGAAATGGAACTAGTATTAGAAGTTGGAAGAGATAACACTGAGCTTTCTGCTCAATCTCAAGAGAAAATTGATGCTACTGAATCAGCTACAGATAAGCTGATAAATGAATACAAGGTTGTATCAAAACAAGTTGAAGGCCTAAAGCTTTACAACGCTCAAAAAAGAATTCAAATCCAAGCTCAGCTTGACCTTATGGATCAATATGATGAGCAACTTGTTCAGGTTGTTGTCATGCAAAGACAGATTCCACCATTGGCTCAAAGAATGCTCGAAGGTTTGGAAAAGTATGTCAGTCTTGATACCCCATTTCATATAGAAGAAAGAAAACAAAGATTGGATCTTGTTAGAGCTTCTCTTTCAAATCCAAAAGTTACAGCTTCTGAGCAAGTGCGACAAATTTTAGAGGCTTACAATATTGAAGCTGAATACGGTAGAAAACTTGATGCTTATGACGAAACAATTGTTCTTGACGGGCAAGAGGTGGTTGTAAATATTCTGAGAGTTGGAAGACTGGGGATGTTCTTCCAGTCAAAGGATGAAAGAAAAACAGGATATTACGACAATGAGACAGCTACTTGGGAAGAGCTACCTGGAAGTTACAGGGTGACTGTTAGAGATGGCATCCGAATGGCTCAAAAACTAGCACCTATGGATATCATGATGCTGCCGGTTGTCTTCAGAGGAGAAGCTTCATGAAAACTTTAAATAAATACATTTTATCTTTTGCCTTAATTACATCAGTTTCAACTTTTGCTCAAGAAGCGGCAGAAGGCGAACCTACTACTATTCAAGGTTTATTGCAGTTAGTTGAACAAGGCAGAACAACTGAGCAGAGCGTTAACGCTAAAAGAGAAGCTGAGTTTCTTGCTGATAAAAATAAGCAAGCATCAAAATTAGCTGCTGAAAAAAGAGAGTTAGCAAGACAAGAAAAAATTGCTGACGAGCTTGAGGCTGAATATAAGAAAAATGATGCAATCTTGGTGGTTAAAGAAGCCGCTTATAAGAAAGAGTTAGGTTCATTGGTTGAGCTTTTTGGTCATTTGCAAAGCTCAGCAGGAGAGGCTAGCGCACTTTTTGCTGATTCCTTAACTTCTGCTCAATATGGCAGAGAAAGAGAGACATTTTTAAATGAGCTATCTTCAAAAATGTCCAGCGCTACAGTATTGCCTACCATTAGAGAGCTTGAGGGTCTTTGGTATGAGCTCCAAAGAGAGATGGTTGCAGGGTCTGAAGTTGTTTCTTTCAATGCAAATGTCATTAATCTTGATGGCGAATCAGAGAATTGTATGGTTACCAGAGTGGGACTTTACAATGCTATCTGTGATGGTAAATACTTAGAATACATTGGCAGCAAAGGTCAGTATGCGTTCCTTGGAAAGCAGCCGGAAGGTCGTTATGTAAGTTCAGCTAAAAAACTATCTAACGCTGAAGTTGGAGAAGTTGTTAAGTTTGGTGTAGACCCCACTGGTCCTGTTGGCGGCAGTTTGCTTGCTAACCTTATTCAAAACCCAAGCCTGATGGAGAGAGTAAACCAAGGTCGAGAGGTTGGTTATATTATTATTTTTGTTGGTTTGATTGGTATAGCGATCGCTTTTTGGAAGCTATTTACTTTATACACAATGGGTGTTGCTGTTGCCAAGCAAGCTAAATCAAAAACTCATGATAAATCCAATCCACTGGGAAGAGTTCTTGCGGTTGGTGAAGAACACATGAATAAAGATATTGAAACTTTAGAATTAAGACTTGCTGAAGCAATCATGGCTGAAAGGCCAGCAATTGAACGAGGCATTCCTGTTGTCAAAATTATTTCAGTTGTCGCGCCATTGGCCGGTTTATTGGGAACGGTTACAGGTATGATCGTTACCTTCCAGCAAATTACACTATTTGGCACTGGTGATCCTAAGATTATGGCAGGAGGTATTTCTCAAGCCCTTGTGACTACTGTTCTAGGGCTAGTAGTTGCTATTCCAACAACGCTTTTACACTCTTTTGCTAATTCATCAGCAAGAGGAATTATTAATGTTCTCGAAGAACAAAGCACAGGAATAGTAGCAGAGCATTCAGATTCAAAGTAATTAGTTAATGTTTTACGCAATCACTGAAGCCTTCAATACTCTCAGAGACTTTATGTCTGCTGGTGGAAGTGTGCTTTGGTTGATCGCAATTCTTGCTGCTTTTATGTGGGCAATAATTTTAGAAAGAATTTGGTATTTTAATGCAGGCCATCAAGTTTACATGGGCGAATTAAAAGCTGAATGGGATTCAGTTTCCGACCATGCCTCTTGGAAAGGCTCGGCAATAAAAGAAAAATTAATTTCTCAAGCAAGAACTGAAGTTAATCGATACCTGCCTCTAATTAATACATGCGTAGCTCTGGCACCTTTATTTGGCCTGCTAGGCACTGTAACTGGTATGATTGAAGTCTTTCAAGTGATGGCTTTCACTGGTGGTGGCGATGCTAGATCGATGGCTGGAGGAGTTTCAAAAGCAACTTTACCAACCATGGCTGGAATGACTACAGCTCTTTCAGGCGTATTTGCTACTATATATTTAAATTCGGCAAGAAATAGAGAAGAGATTTTAATTAAAGAAATAATAAGAAATTAGTTAATAGGAGAAAATTGTGAGAAGAAACGCTATATCAAGTGCAGTTCAAGAAGAAGAAGCCGAGATTAATATGACTCCCATGCTTGATGTTGTTTTCATCATGCTTATTTTCTTTATTGTGACTGCGAATTTTATCAAGGAACCAGGCCTTGAAATCAACAGACCAGAGTCAGATACATCTGAAACACAAGAAAATGCAGCAATATTAATTGCCATTGGAGCTTCTGGAGAAATTTGGATGGATGGAAGAAGAATTGATGCAAGACAAGTAAAAGCAAATGTCGTAAAACTTCTTGCAGATAATCCCCAAGGTTCTGTTGTAATTCAGGCTGATGAAAAAGCAATGGCTGATACAATTATTAAAGTTATGGACGGCTCAAGAGAAGCTGGTGTTTTCAATATTTCACTTGCTTCTGAACCGAAATAGAGAGTTATTTTGAATACTGCTAATAATAGTATAAATACTTTATACCAAACATTGGCCAAGGTATTTGGACCATTAGCAGCAATCTATTACAAAGCATTCAATTACAATAAATACCTTGCCGGAACAGGCTTTGCAGCTTTTATAACCCTTGGCTTATTCTTTTTGATGGTTGCGTTGATTAATCTTGGAGATGATAGCTTGCCCACTGATAATTCTAGAAAATTAGGCGACGTTATCATGCCCGATAGAGACATTGATACTCTGTTCGATAATGTTGATAAGCCAGATGAACCTGACGAACAACCAGAAGATATTGCTCAACCAGAATTAGATCTTGCTCCACTGGCTGGAGTGGATGTAAGCGTTCCTAAACCGAAGGCTAACTTTGCTGGCTCAGGATCTTTTTTTAGGGACGGAGAATATATCCCTTTATTTAAAGT
>JADHNM010000034.1 GCA_016779505.1 SAR86 cluster bacterium | reverse complement strand
GTTAGAGACTCTGACTCTTCTGGAGCAACATTTGGATTTCCGCCGCCCTTAGTGTTGTACTGATCTGCTGGTGAGTTGAGGTCAGTATTATAAAGGTTAGCTGCTAGGCCAGTTAAAGCACATTGGGCTTGAGTAGCTGTAGCAGAATCTCCATTTTGTTGAATAGAACAAGGATCATTATCAAGGTCTACTAGGCCATCGCTAACTGCTAAATATAATTCTGAGATGTTAGCGTGACGTTGTGCAGTTTGAAATGAAGCTCTGAATGAAACAGTATCATTAACAGTCCAATATGCACCAAGTTTAGTTGAATCTGTTTCAGCACCTGTTGAGTATTCTGCAGTTCTGTAACCAGCTTCAACACTTAGATTGTCCATAACTGGAATACCTAATTCTAGGAAGAATTCATCTACATCATACTTACCACCAATTGGAAGTGTCGCTCCGCCTGAACCAGATCTGTCACCCATAAGAGTAGCAGTATCAGGTCTAAAGTCAGTTGAAAGCTCTTTTGTTTCAAAACCAGCAACCAATGAAACTGAACCAGGGGCTCCAGGAATAGTAAATCCTGTATCACCTGTAACGTATCCTGATAGAATTTTTTGCTTTCCATCACCGTTAATAAAAGTAGATTTTGCAAGGTAATCTTGAGCAGTTTGACCACCATCAATTACACCCTGAATTCCAGCATCACCAGGTAATCCGCCTTGGAATAAGTTATATGGAACACAGTTTGCATCAATGCCTTGGAGCTTAGATACACAAGTTGGAACGCCAGCAACGCTGATAACGTTAACCGCACGGTTGATTGCTATTACAGAAAGATCATTTCTATATTCATTAGCATAATTAACAGCTGAATTCTGATAGTAAACATCATATGACCAATCATCATTGATATCACCTCTGATTCCTAAAGTTGTATTATAGCTCTTATAAGTTTGGATACCCTGTCTTGGGTTGCCCTCAACGTTTCTTTTTAATGATACTAATGGAGCACTATATCCAAGAATAGTTCCATCAGCTACAGCTGTATTTAATCCATTGATATAAGCTAATGCAGCTGCGCCAGTTGCAAAATCAGGCGCATGAGATCCACCCATTCCAGTCCAATCAGCACAAGCAGCTTTATATTGTTGAGCTGAAAGCAATGCGTTGTAACAAGGCAATGATTCTATGTTACCGAAGGTACCAGAATATGCAATCTGGGCATTTGATTCAGATTTCATTGCGGTGAAATCTAAATAAACTTCTGCATTATCTGTAATTTCATATTTTCCAAAGAATCCCATATTCATCCTATCATCAGGTCTTTGGAAGAAGTTGGTTGGATTGTAGTTATATGTTTGACCAGCTCTAGGTACAAAATCGTTTCCTTGAACTTTCCAGTCAACTCCTGTGATGGTTGGATCAATGTTCACAAATCCACCATTCTTATAACCACTAAAATCAGCCCATCTTCCTGGAGGAATAGTTGATGAACCACCACATCTTCCAATACCACCACTAAGCGCACAAGCACTAATATCAAATTCACCTTGAAGCATTGGTTTTGTATCGGTGTGCTCATAGAAAGCAGTTACATGACCTTTACCATCATTGATGTCACCACCAAAAGCAATTGAAAATTTACCAGTATCACCAGTTTGTACATCTTTAGGAGCATTTTCATAACCATAGCTTCTTTGGAGCTCTCTTAAGCTGTTGATATCATTTTTATGATTGTAAAAACCATGGGAGTAAGCGGCTTTAAACCCTTCAAACTCATCATCTAAGACAAAGTTAACAACACCAGCAACAGCGTCAGAACCATAAACTGATGATGCGCCACCTGTTAACACTTCAACCTTCTTTAAAAGAAGAGTTGGGATAGTGTTTAAATCAGCACAGCTTCCGCCACCAGTAGTTCCGGGGACAAGTCTTCTGCCATTCATCAGAACCAATGTTCTTGAACAACCCAGATTTCTCAAATTAACTGTAGCAGTTCCGTTGGAGCCATTTGAATTAGTAATAGATTGGCCAGGAGAAATTTGAGGCATATCATTAAGATAGTCTTCAACTCGAGTTACACCAGCATCAATTATATCTTGCCCATCGATAACAGCGATTTGAGATGAACTAATAATGTTGGGATCAACAATCCTTGATCCAGTTACAATAACTTCTTCAACATCTTCTTCAGAGTCTTGAGCAATGGCTAAAGGCACAGAAAGAGAGATTACTGCAAAAGCACTGAATAAATATTTTTTTAAATCAATCATTTAAAATACTCCTAAGTCTTTTTAATGTTAAATTATAGGGCAATATGTAATTATTTGCACTATATTAGTGCATATTAAGAAAAATCTGTATTTTTATGGTGCACAAATCTTTACAAAACTTGCTAAAGGGCATCATAACCTTGTTTTCATGAGCTTATAAGTTTTAATGCATAATTATCTATTAGGACTTGCTTCAATTAATTCATTTGATTAAAGATAATTGAACTCATATATAATTAAATCGGTAAAAATTAATACAAGGTATATATAAATAGATGTTAGAAAATAAAAAAATACTAATAGCTGGGCTTGCAAATAAACATTCTATTGCAGCTGGTATAGCTCAAGCAATGCATGAACAAGGAGCAGAACTAGCTTTTACATATCAAAACGAAAGGTTGAAAGGTAACGTAGAAAAAATTGCAACTGAACTTGGCACTGATTTGCTATTTGAGTGTGATGTTGCATCAGACGATAGCATTACAAGAATGTACCAGGAACTTTCAAAGCAATGGAAGTCTTTTGATGGATTTGTTCACTCAATTGGTTTTGCGCCAGCTCATGAACTAGAAGGTAACTTTGTTGATGTTGCCACTAGAGAAGGTTTTCAGATAGCTCATGATATAAGCTCCTATAGCTTTACAGCTATGGCCAAGGGCGCTAAACCAATGCTCAATGAAAATGCTGCTCTATTAACCTTAACCTATTTAGGGTCGATGCAGTCACTTCCAAATTACAACGTCATGGGTCTTGCAAAAGCAAGCTTAGAAGCAAATACTAGATTTCTTGCCGCAGCTATGGGTCCTGATAGCATCAGGGTAAATGCTATCTCAGCTGGCCCAATTAAAACTCTGGCTGCTTCTGGGGTTAAAAACTTCAGAAAAATGTTAACAAACTATGCCAACAGAGCTCCACTTCGCAGGGTTGTAACAACTCGGGAAGTGGGTAATGTTGCTGCGTTTTTGTGCTCTGATTTAGCCAGCGGAATTACAGGCGAAATAACATATGTAGATGGAGGCTTTAATACAGCCGCCATGTCTATAGAGGAGTATGCTGATTAATTTGAAGTCAGATTTTCCAAGCGAACTTTTTGTCCTGCTTTAAATGCTCGATCAATAAATCCAGAAAATTGCTGACTTAGACTCTCATTATAAAAACCTTGGTATTGCTCGATTGACTCCCCAAGCTCGTCTATTGTCGGTGTCGATTCATTAGAAGACATAGCCCAATAACGATCTCCATTAAATGCTTCGCTTGAAACCAAAGTGCCTATAGGTGATTCAAATGTAGAGTTAATAATTTCTGATGGCAGCAGGGAGGAAAATCTTTTAACACCCTTATAGCTTTCTTGCGTAAAACCATTTTGACTTGGTAATGTGCTCTCGCCATTGAGAATGCCCTCTGCGTCTATGGCAAAGTCATTAATGATCATGTTTGCTTTTTCGTCACGCACTTCTTGAATAGCTAAGTCAGCAACATCAACAAAAGGTTGAACAGTTGGTTGAAGTGCCTGAGTCATCATCACAAAAGCATAACTTTCATCACCTTCAAAGATTTCAATTTTATTAGGCAGCACTGATGAATTAAATAATTCTGATGATGCGATATCAGAAAAACCATCTAGCGCAATAGATTCGAAATCCTTTAAGCCGGTAACTTGAACTGGAGCATCAATTGCATTTGCTAAAGCATTTAAAGTAACCCCTTCCAGCACCATTGATTCTAATTCTAAAAAATCATCTTGCATCAAGGCCAATGCTTCAGCATCAATAAGCTCGCTCAATAATTCATCAGATATTTCTGTTTTAGTTTTAATTTGAGGTTTGATCACTTCAGTTAATTTAAGAATATGTAATGAGTCTTCAAGTTCTATGATTGGGCTGATGGAATTAAGCTGCATTGATAAGATTGCATTCTCGAACTCTTCTGGAAATGCATCTCCTGAGGATAGACCTAAATCACCACCAGAATCTTTGGATGCATCATCTTCGCTATAATTGGAAACTGCATCCTCAAATGAAATTTCTTTTGCTTGTATGCTTTCGTAAATAGAGTTTACTTTTTCAAAAGCCAAAGAAGGACTCTCATAATTAGATTTCTCAATCATCAGATGTGAAATTTTATTTTGAATTTGCCCCTCAACATTGCTCAGATAATCTGAATATGCTTCATCTATGTAACCTTCCGGAACTTGAACTTGTTTTTTGTAAGCATCATAAGTTAAGACAATATACGAAAAATCTCGTTGCTCTTTAGAAAGAAATAAAAATGGGTTGTTTTCATAGAATACCTGCCCCTCTTCAAGGCTAGCCTCTTGCTCGTTAACCAAGATATTTTTATCAACTTTTATAAAATCTATGTCTCTTGAAGTTTCAAGCATTGATGCCAAAGCCTCAACATCACGGGTAATTGGAAAAGCAGTTATACCCATGGCTGAAACAAGCGTATCTAATGACATGGTCTCTCTTACAAGCTCTATATATTCTTCAGGAGTCCAGCCATTAGCTCTAATAGTTGATTCAAAAAGTGTTTGATCAAAGCCGTTTTCGCCTTGAAAGCTCTCAATGTTAATAATCTCTTGTTTGGCGGCTTTCTCAGATACTATAAGACCAAGCTTTCTTGCGTGAGAAAGAAGAGTTTTTTGGTTAATAATTTCATTCTTAATTAATCCCAGAGAAACTTCTTCATCTAGATCATCCAAAGAAAAATCTTCACCGTACATGGATCGCAGTCTTTGACTGACTTGACTGGTGGCTAGATTGACATCCATTTGAGATACAGGCTCACCATTTACCGTTCCAAAACTTGCAAAAGTTGTGCCAAAAGACTGTGAACCCAAAAATACAAATGGTATAGCAAGTAAGGCTGTGATAACTATAACTCGTTTACCTGACAGAAAATTTCTTAGTGACTCTAACATTTGAGCTTCATCCTCTTTAAAAGCTAACAATCATACATAAAAAAAGGGTGCTTATGCACCCTTTTTTTAAAGACCTTTAAATCTAAAGTTAATTAAGAATTTTTAACTTTATCTTTTAACCCTTTACCAGCTTTAAAGCCGGGAACTTTTGATGCTGCAATATGCATTGAAGCACCTGTTTGTGGATTTCTTCCTTCTCTAGCAGCTCTGTGTCTTACTGAAAAAGTTCCAAAACCTACAAGCGAAACTGTATCGCCTTTACCTAAAGCATCACCGATTGAATCTAAAACCGCATCAACAGCTCTCCCAGCTGAAGCTTTGGTAACGTCTGCTGATGAAGCAACTGCATCTACTAAGTCTGATTTATTCATTGAATTCTCCTCTGGTGAATTTATGTACCTAGGTCTATGAAAAGCTATCGGAGAGCAAATGTCAAGCTTTAAAACCTATTCTAATGGGGCTTTCTAGAAGTTGTTCGAGCACTAGATGATTTTGGTTTAGCTAGAACTTTGGAAGTTTTTCTTTTTTTAATTGGTTTTGGCTCTGCAGTCAGAGCATGAGTTATGGCCTCATCCACCCATCGAACTGGAAGAATCTCCAAGGCATGAGTAATTTGAGATGGAATTTCTCTCAAGTCAGCAGCATTATCCTCCGGGATAATAACCCTCTTGATACCTCCACGTTTAGCAGCAAGCAGTTTTTCTTTCAGGCCCCCAATTTTTGTTACTTGGCCATGCAGTGTTATTTCTCCAGTCATGGCTGTATCTGATCTTACCGGTATTCCAGTGAAAACTGAAATTAAGGCTGCGCACATCCCGACTCCTGCACTGGGGCCATCTTTGGGTGTCGCTCCATCAGGAACATGAATATGAACATCAAATTTTTCATAAAAATTAGTTGGTATGCCTAATTTTTCTGATCTAGATCTGACTACTGTAAGTGCAGCTTGGATAGATTCCTGCATCACATCTCCCAGGGAGCCTGTTTTAATAACCTGCCCTTTTCCAGGAACGTATGATGCCTCAATCGTTAACAACTCACCTCCAACTTCAGTCCATGCCAATCCTGAAACTTTGCCAACTATATCCTCAACATCAGCTTCGCCAAATTTAAATTTGGGTACCCCACAATATTTCTCTAAGTTTTTGGGTGTAATATTAATAGAGCTTTTAATTGTTTTAGGATCTGCAAGCACTCTTTCTTTAACTGATTTTCTAAAAATTTTTGCAATCTGTCTTTCGAGACTTCGCACTCCAGCCTCTCTAGTATAGTGACGCACTATATCCAATATTGATTTGTCGCTGAGCTTAACCTCTTTTTCATCCAGTCCATTTCTTTCAAGTTGCTTAGGAATTAAATATTGTTTTGCAATATTTAATTTTTCATCCTCTATGTAACCAGGCAATCTAATAATTTCCATTCGATCAAGTAAGGGGCCTGGAATATTTAAACTGTTCGCAGTGCAAACAAACATTACCTCAGACAGATCAAAATCAACCTCTAGATAGTGATCTGAAAACGTATTGTTTTGCTCTGGGTCTAATACTTCAAGTAATGCTGATGCAGGGTCACCGCGATGATCCATCCCCATTTTATCGATCTCATCCAGTAAAAATAATGGGTTTTTTACTTCAACTTTTGAAAGCTTTTGAATAATTTTTCCTGGCATAGACCCAATGTAAGTTCTTCGATGTCCTCTTATTTCTGCCTCATCTCTAACGCCACCTAATGACATTCTGACAAATTTTCTATTCGTGGCTCTTGCGATAGAGTTTCCAAGAGATGTTTTTCCTACTCCTGGCGGGCCCACCAAACATAAGACAGGTGCTTTTAATTTTTTAACTCTCTGCTGAACAGCCAGGTATTCAAGAATTCTTTCTTTGACCTCGTCCAAACCAAAGTGATCTTCGTCAAGGATTTCAATTGCTGACTTTAAATTTGATTTAACTTTACTTCTTTTTTTCCAAGGGATCCCGGTCAGCCAATCCAAATATGAACGAACAACCGATGCCTCCGCAGACATTGGAGACATTTGCTTGAACTTAGTAAATTCATTGTTGGCTTTTTTTAAGGCTTCTTTTGACATGCCAGCCTTGGCAATGTTTTCTTCTAATTGTGAAATTTCATCGCCCTCTTCGCTAATATCCCCCAACTCTTTTTGCGCAGCTTTAATTTGTTCATTCAAATAGTACTCACGTTGAGATTTTTCCATCTGGCCTTTGACTCTATTTCGAATTCTTTTGTCGACATCCATAACATCCAACTGAGACTCGATAAAAGCTATCAGTATTTCAGCTCTGAGCTGGAAATCTGCAGTTTCCAGAATCTCTTGTTTTTGCTTTATTTCCATTGGCAAATGGCCGGCTATTGAATCGATAATTCTGGATAAATCATCTAAAGCATCAATTGATGCTAAAACTTCTGGAGCAATTTTTTTTGTAATTTTTATAAAATCATGGAACTTGGCTTTGATAAATCTTGCTAGGTTTTCTCCATCTTTGATATCAATCACTGGTTCTGTAATAAGACTGACTCTTACTTTAGAGAATTTTGTATCTGATTCTAAGGAATCCATTTGGGCTCTCTGCGAGCCCTCAACCAAAACTTTTACAGTTCCATCTGGTAATTTTATTAATTGCAGAATACTGGCAATGGTTGCAACCTTAAATAAATCATCAAACAAAGGTACGTCCAAGGAACCATCTTTTTGAGTGGCTAAGATGATTTTCTTTTCACCAGCCATGGCTGCATTCAATGCATTGATGGATTTATTTCTGCCTACAAATAATGTTGATACTACGCCTGGAAATACAACAACATCTCTGAGGGGAATAAGTGGAAGATCATATTTAATAGTAGCCATATAAATATAATGAGGGAGAATTAATTAAATTCAACCAGCAGAAGAAGATTTTTTCTTGGGAGATTTATATACCTTTATTGGATCTGTTGAATGCAAGACAGAATTCTCATCGACTATCACTTTTTCTAAATCTATATTTGGAAGTTCAAACATTGTATCCATTAAAAGTTCTTCCATGATTGATCTTAAGCCCCTTGCACCTGTTTTTCTCTTCAGGGCTTTCTTTGCTATCTCAAGCAAGGCTTCGGTTCGAAAATCTAATTCGACCTCATCGATATCGAACAAGTATTTGTATTGATTAACCAATGCATTTTTTGGCTCTTGCAAAATTCTGACGAGCGCCGCCTCATCCAACTCATGCAAGGTTGAGATGACTGGTAACCTGCCAACAAATTCTGGAATCAAGCCATATTTCACCAGATCTTCTGGCTCTAAAGTTTCTACAATTGAAGTAACAGACGCCTTGGTATCTTTCACAGGAGCGCCGAAACCAATACCGGAATTATCTGTTCTATGCTTAATAACTTCATCAATACCAGAAAAAGCTCCGCCACATATAAATAATATATTAGAGGTATCAATCTGAATAAATTCTTGCTGTGGATGCTTTCTGCCGCCTTGCGGAGGAATTGATGCAACTGTGCCTTCGATTAACTTTAGCAAAGCTTGTTGAACGCCTTCACCAGACACATCTCTGGTGATAGAGGGGTTATCTGATTTACGAGCAATCTTATCGATCTCATCAATATAGACAATTCCAAGAGCAGCTTTGTCAGGATCGTAATCACATTTTTGGAGAAGCTTTTGAATAATGTTTTCGACATCTTCACCAACATATCCAGCTTCGGTTAAAGTGGTTGCGTCCGCTATAGTAAATGGAACATTGAGAACTCTTGCCAAAGTTTGCGCCAAAAGTGTTTTACCACTGCCGGTTGGCCCAAGCAATAAAACATTACTTTTTTGCAATTCTATCTCATCTTTGTTGGAGTTAGATCTGAGTCTTTTGTAATGATTGTATACAGCAACAGAAAGAGTTTTTTTTGCTTTCTCTTGACCAATCACATATTCATCTAATTGTTTAAATATCTCTAAAGGAGATGGCAAAACATCAAGAACCTCATCATCTTCTGCTTTAACCTCCTCTTCGATAATGTCATTGCAAAGATCAACACACTCGTCACAAATATAAACACTGGGTCCGGCAATAAGTTTACGAACCTCTTCTTGGCCCTTGCCACAGAAAGTGCAAGATAGTTTGTTATTGTCTTTATTTTCCATTCGTAGTTGGTCTGCTTTCTAATATTTCATCAATTATGCCATAGGCTTTCGCTTCCTTAGCATTGAGAAAGTTATCTCTATCCGTATCCTGTTCAACTTTCTTCAAAGTTTTACCTGTGTGCTTAGAAAGTATTTCATTCACTTTTTGTTTAACCAACAGCATTTCTTTGGCATGAATTTCAAAGTCAGAGGCTTGGCCTTGAAACCCTCCCAAGGGTTGATGAATCATGATTCGAGAATTTGTTAAAGCAAATCTCTTACCTTTTGCTCCACCCGCAAGCAAAAGTGATCCCATACTTGCAGCCTGACCAATGCACAATGTTGATACCTCAGGAGCAATAAATTGCATAGTGTCATAGATAGCTAGCCCAGAAGTAATAATCCCTCCAGGTGAATTAATGTATATGCTTATATCCTTTTCAGGATTTTCTGATTCCAAGAATAGAAGCTGAGCAACGACTAAATTAGAAATGTAATCATCGATCGGGCCAGATAAAAAAATAATTCTTTCTTTTAAAAGCCGTGAATATATATCAAAGGCACGCTCCCCACGAGGAGTCTGCTCTACAACCATCGGCACCAAGCCAGAATTTATTTTTTCCATAATTTATTTATTTGCCAGTTCTGAAAATTTTATCACCTTTACCTTAGATTTAAGGGCAGAATCTAATTTTTCAATGAGCAAGTTTTCTAAAATAACCATTCTGTATTGATCTAGCTGCTGCGGCTGACTTTGAATCCAAGATCGAAATTGATCAGCATCTTTATATTTCTCTGCCTCTTCTTCGATAAAAGCATTTAAATCGCCCTCTTTAACTTCAAGCTCATATTTTTGGATGAGGGCTGAAAATAAGAGATCTAACCTCACTCTTTTTTCAGCGTTTGCTTTAAAATCTTCAACCGGAAAAAGATCCTCTGGAGCATTTTCAGCCGTTTGACCCATTCGCATCAATGAATCCTTTCGCATTAATTCTGCTTGCTCATTCACCGTAGCATTAGGAACTTTGAAATCATTGCTTTGGAGGAGTGTTTCATATATCGATTCCTTGGTAAGAGATTTCTCCTGTTGCGCTATTTCTCCTTCCATGCGTTTTGAAATCTCTGAGCGAAAACTTTTCTCATCAGATACATCGTCCATGGCAAGCTTTTCAAAAAGCTCTTTATCTATTTTCGCTTTATGCATCTCTTGCACTTCTTGGACAGTGACAAAGAATTCGGTTTCCTTTCCAGCTAAATCTTTCTTAAAATAATCCTCAGGAAAATTTGTTTTAAATGAAAAACTTTCTTCAGATTTCTTTCCAACTAAATTGTCCTCAAAGCCTGGAATCATAGATTTTGAACCTAACACCAATTTAAAATCTTTTGATTCATTTCCTTCAAAACTCTCGCCATCAATTTTTCCTTCAAAATCAATAACAACTTGATCTTTTTCTTGAGCAACTCTCTCAACTTTTTGCCATTCGCAATACCTTTCCAAAATATCATCTATTGCAAGATCAATATCTGAGTCATCCAATGTAATTTCAGATTTTTCAAAACTCTTCCATCGAGAAAGCTTTGGCTTGATTTCAGGAAAAACTTCAAACACGGCTGAATAGGAAATAGGCTTGATAGGATCCTCGCTCTCTATGCTTATTGCTGGAGAGGATGCAGGCTTAACATCCTGCTCTTGAAGTTCCTTGGGGTAACTTTCTTGGATGAGCTCATTCAAGACTTCGTAGTGAATGGAATCTCCATATCGTTGTTTGAGCACATCGTTAGGCACGTGACCCTTTCTAAAGCCATCAAGTTTGGCGGTGGATTTAATCTTTGAAAGTTTGCCAGTATATTTTTTTTCATAATCCTCAACAGGAACTGAAACCGTTAACTTGCGCTCTAGATCTTTAAGTTTTTTTAATTTGCTACTCATGTTATTTATCTAATTTTAAATGGGGCGAGCGATGGGGTTCGAACCCACGGCCTCCGGAGCCACAATCCAGCGCTCTAACCAACTGAGCTACGCCCGCCAAGAAACGAAACATTATAGATGCAAAAAGCATATAATAATATTTTTTTACGGGGGATATTTTGGTTAATCAAAAATTTTTAGACAGCACTAACAAACTATTCGATCAAGCTTTACGCTATACAGATATTTCTCAAGATTTAGCCACCAGAATCAAGGTCTGTAATTCAACCTACACCATCAATTTTGGCGTGAAGCTTAGAGATGAAATACACACTTTTACAGGATGGCGTTCCGTGCACTCAGAGCACTTTGAACCAGCGAAAGGTGGAATTCGATATGACATCAATGCCTCTCAAGAGGAAGTTGAGGCTATGGCTGCTCTCATGACTTACAAATGCGCAATAATGGAGGTGCCCTATGGCGGCTCTAAAGGTGCTTTAAAAATTAATCCAAAGGATTGGACCAAAGCTGAAATTGAAAAAATTACCAGAAGATTTGCTCAGGAACTTATTAAACGTGATTTGATACATCCCGCTCAAAATGTCCCGGCACCCGATGTAGGTACAAGCGCCGACGAAATGGCTTGGATAGCAGATGAGTATAGGCGTATTCACCCAACAGATATAAATGCCTTGGCTTGTGTTACTGGAAAACCAATCCAAAAGGGAGGGCTTGTAGGTCGATCTGAAGCCACTGGAAGAGGTGTTCAATACATAATAAGAGAATTCTTCCGTCATGAAGATGATTGCATAAAATCTGGGTTTAAGGATGGTCTAAAAGATAAGGCGGTTTCCATTCAAGGGCTAGGAAATGTTGGGTATCATGCCGCAAAATTTTTACAAGAAGAGGATGAATGTAGAATCGTTTGTGTCATGGAGCGCAATGG
>JADHNM010000033.1 GCA_016779505.1 SAR86 cluster bacterium | reverse complement strand
CTCAAAATTTTGTCAATAACAAAAAAGATTAATGCAAATTTTTTAAAAAATCCCCTATAGGTTATAGTGAATTAGTTACAATTTAAGAAAAAAAATTAATATTATGAAATGGGATTATGAATTTGATGTTGTGGTGGTTGGTTCTGGTAATGGAGCTTTAACAGCTGCTTTATGTAGTCATGATGGCGGAGCAAACACTTTAGTAATAGAAAAAAGTAATCAGTTTGGGGGAACGTCTGCAACTTCGGGTGGTGGTGTATGGATACCCAATAACAGATATGCTAAAGCTGAGAATGTAGATGATTCAAATGATGATGCTAGAGATTACATAAACAGCGTCTCGCCCCCGGGCAAAATCAAAGATGAATTGGTTGAAACTTATCTTTCAGAAGGTCCAAAAATGATTGATTATCTTCACGAAAATTCTCAAGTGAAATACAGAAATTTAGCCCATTACCCTGACTATTTTCCTGACAATCCTGGAGGCAAGGCTGGCAATAGATCTATGGAGCCTGAACCAATAAATGGAACGAAACTTGGTAAAGATCTTGGCAAATTAAGAGAGCAGCATCCGCAAACTGCTTTTACGATGGGCCCAATAAATATGAATTTTACTCAGGTTGAGGGCCAGCTATTATTAGGAGCATTGCCAGGTTGGAAATCTCTGTTTGCTAAATTATTTACCAAATATATTTTAGATATACCGATGAGATTTAACTGGGGGTGGAAAGATCGCAGGCTAACCATGGGTAACGCAGGCGTTGCACGATTGATTTTATCCTTAAAAGATAGAAATGTAGATTTATGGACAGAGACAGCCATGACCGATCTCATCGATGATAATGGTTCAGTCATAGGTGTTAAAGCTACTCAAAATAATACTGATATAAATATTAAAGCGAATAAAGGCGTTATTCTTGCTTCTGGAGGATTTGAAAAAGATCAAAGTTTAAGAGACCAATATTTACCCAAACCTACAAACGTAGAATGGAGTGCTGCTAATACATTCAATACAGGCGATGCTTTAAAGGCAGCTTTGAAGTTAGGGGCTGACACTCATCAAATGGATACTGGTTGGTGGTCCACAGTTATGAAAGTTCCCGGACAAGACAAAGGCTGGCTATCAATGGTTGATAAATCTATGCCTGGTAACTTTACTGTAAATAAAAATGGTGAAAGATTTTCAAATGAATCTCAAAACTATGTCAGCTTTGTTAACGATATGTTTGATAAATATGCCAAAGGTAACCCTTGCGCTCCTTGTTACATGATTTTTGATAGTACATTTAGAAAAAATCGTCCTTGTGGCCCCTTGCTTCAAGCCTCTATGCAGCCTGACTCTGCTGTTCCAAAAGAGTGGTGGACACCATCGTTCTTATCCAAGGGTGAAACATTAGAAGAGCTAGCAGCAGTTGCTGGTATTGATGTTGAAGGTCTTCTTGCAACTCAGGCAAAAGTTAATGAATATGCTGCAACGGGTAAAGATCTTGATCTTCAACGTGGTGATAGTGTTTATGATAGATATTATGGCGATCCATCAGTTACACCCAATCCATGCCTTGCCCCCCTAAAAACAGGACCTTTTTATTGCATGGTTCTGTACCCTGGAGAAATGGGCACCGCAGGTGGCCTTGTCATAGATACAAACGCAAGAGTTCTCGACAAAGAAGGCAAACCCATTTCAGGACTCTATGCATGCGGCAATTGCTCTACTGCTTTATTGCCAACTTATCCTGGTCCAGGCTCAACACTTGGTCCAGCAATGACTTTTGGCTATTTAGCTGCTAAAGACATTACTGGTTCAAATTTCTGATATGGATTTCTCAAACAAAACTGCTTTAATTACTGGTTCTGGGCAAGGAGTGGGTGAAGGAATTGCTCGTGCGCTAGCATCTTACGGAGCAAACGTTTGTCTGGTTGGCAGGACTTTATCTAAAGTTGAATCTATTGCTAGTGAAATCAATAAAGAGGGCGGATCTGCCATAGCTGTTGAATGTGACGTTAAAAGCAATGAATCAATTAATAACTCTATTGAAGTAACGCTTTCTAAGTTTAATTCATTAAATATTTTAGTAAACAATGCTCAAGAAGTTCCCTTGGGGAATATCTTAGATGTCACAGATGAATCTTTTATAAAAGGATGGGATTCAGGACCCTTGGCTACATTTCGTTACATGAAAGCATGTCATCCATATCTAAAGGGAGATGGTAAAGTGATCAATTTAGCCAGCTCTTCTGCTTTAAGGCCCGATTCAAATTCTTATGGTGCTTATGCTGCAGTAAAAGAATCAATTCGTTCATTATCAAGAGCTGCTGCAGTTGAATGGGGCCCAGATAATATTTTAGTCAATTGTATAATGCCCTTAGCCAAGTCAACTGGTATGGATTGGTGGATGAATGAATATCCCGAAGAAGCCAGCGAATTTCTTAAAACTATTCCACTTGGAAGGGTGGGTGACTGTAAAGATGATATTGGGGAGGCAGTTTGTCATATTTTATCTGATGGTATGAATTACATTACAGGATCAACTATTATGCTAGATGGAGGCCAAGCCTACCTGAGGTGATTTAACATGGACAAATTACAAAAATTAATTGATATTGAAGAAATTAAAAATCTAAAGCATCGGTACTTTAGAGCCATAGATATGGCTGATTTTAGTTTACTTGATGACGTATTTGCTCCCGATATAACAATTGATTATCGAGGCGGCACTTACAGATGGCAATCCGAAGGTAAAGATACTATCAAAGAAAGTCTTAGGCATGCTTTTCACAATCAAACTGCTGCCATGCATACAGCACATCATCCAGAGATTGAAGTTCGCTCTGAAAGTGAGGCAGTGGGTAAATGGTATCTTCAGGACATTTTTTATAATTTTGATTTAGGCAGTGTTACTCAAGGGACTGCTTTGTATGAAGATAAATATACAAAAATTGACAATCAATGGCTGATTCAACATTCTGAATATGATCGAATATGGGAACATGTATCACCAATTAATTCAGAGGGTAAATTTACTAAAATACTCTTAAAAGAAAAAGGGATTCAAAAGCAGGAATAAACATGAAAGACAAAGTTCAAGCAGCACTAAATAACTATGTTTTGGCATATGAAACTAATGACAAGGCATTGTTTAAAAGTCTTTGGGATGATCAAGCCGTTTTTGAAGATCCTGTAGGTGCAGACCCTTGCATTGGCATTGAAGCAATATGTGAGTTCTGGGACTTTGGTCATTCAGAAGGGATGGAAATAAAACCTACTAATGTTGAAACTATAATTTGCTCTAATGAGGGCATCCTTAAAGCTATTATGCAAGTAAGAAATATCAACGATAATTCTGGAATGGATATTTCAATTGTCGATCACTTCATCGTCAATGACAACGGCAAAATTATAACTGGCAGGGCATTTTGGGATGAGTCCTCTATTTCCCAGCCTAATGACATTCATTCAATTGACATCAATGTCGATGATTTTAAAAATCGAGGGTAGTTCACCCATCTTCTATGAGACTTAGTGTTAATCTAAATAAAATTGCGTTAATTAGAAATTCTCGAGGTAATGATAATCCCTCACTTCTCGATTATGCAAAAAAATGTATTGACCTTGGCGTTGATGGTATAACTTTGCATCCCAGACCAGATCATCGTCATGCCACATCGAAAGATGCAATCAATATTTCTGAAATTTGCAAAAATAATAATATTGAATTTAATTTAGAGGGTAATCCTTTTTCTTTACCTGATGGTGACTTCATAGGTTTTCAAGAATTGTGTGCTCAGGCATTGCCCAGCCAAGTAACTTTAGTGCCAGATGATCTCCTGCAAATCACCTCTGATCATGGCTGGCAACCTGGATATAGAGAGATGGAATTAAAAGAATTCCTAAACTCAGTTAAAGATTTTTGTCCAAGAACAAGTTTATTTATTGATGCTAATATTGATTCGGTTGAATATGCTGGACAAATGGGATTCGATAGAATTGAAATCTACACAGGCCCATTTGCTAATTTTCTAGAAGCTGAAGATTCGATTAATTTAAATTTAACTAAAAATGAAATAGTTAAATGCATTGATAAAGCTCAAAGCCTAAACCTTGGAATCAATGCAGGACATGATTTAAATTTAAATAATCTACCTCATTTGATTGAATGTGGAGAGGTGGATGAAGTCTCAATTGGTCATGCAATCATCACCGATGCATTGAAATTTGGCTTTGAGGACACCATAATAAAATACATCAAATCACTAAGGAAAAATTAATGTCAATTGAAGAAAAAATAAAAAACCAAATTAAAGACAATAATATATTGATTTACATGAAGGGATCGCCTTACGAGCCTAAATGTGGCTTCTCAGCAAGAACAGTTCAAGCTTTAATTGATTGCGGTGCTGAATTTTCCTATGTTGATATCTTGGAAAATCAAGACATTAGAGAAAATTTACCAAGTATTTCAGATTGGCCAACTTTCCCACAAGTTTTTGTAGCAGGTGAGTTAATTGGTGGATGTGACATAGTTACCGAAATGCATGAGTCTGGTGATCTGCAGTCTGTTATTAAAAAGGCAGTTTCTTAAATATTAGCCAAAGTCTTTTAGCATAGCTTTAAGCTCGAGTGAGTGTTGCTCCTCTTCACCTATCATGCTTCTAGCATATTCTTCTAAATACACAGATGCATCAGCTACGCTCATCAGCAATTTCTTATATAAGCTTAACGCATGTAATTCATGCTCAAGTCCTTCTTCTAAGATGTCTTTAATCGAATGCCTATGAGTTTCTTCTATCTTTGCAACCTTGAGGCTTGGATGACCGTCAAGGCCAACTAACAACTCTCCAGCTTGTTGAGCATGAACCATTGATTCGCTGGCTTGTTCTTTAAGAAACGTAACTATTGGTATTCTGTATGGTCCTGTTACCATCAATGAAGAGTGGGTATATCTAACCACACCAGCAAGCTCATACTCCATAATCTCATTTAATATATCGCATACTTCCTTTGAGTTAATTTCTTTCATTTCCATGCTGTCTCCGTGCCCTTAACATTAATCTAATATTATAGTGTATATTGTTTTTTTAAGATATATAAAGCACTGATTTAAGGTATTTTTTTAATGATAATCATTATCACTATGGTATTTATTCTCATTTATGAAATTATAGATAAATGCAAATTATTAGAGGCGATGATTATCAGTCATGGGTTTATGCAAACAAAGATGATTTAATCGTAGTAGATCCATGGCTTACAAAAAAGCAAGTCTTTCCTAGATTTAACTGGTTGTTAAGCCGCGATTCAAAAGAGACACCATATTTATTAAAATATAATCTCGTTGATCATGTTACCCATATTATTATTACCGCCCATTTTTCAGATCATCTTGACGAGGAATCGTTGCATTTTTTTAATAAAAAGATACCTATATATACAACCCTTGAAGCGTCAAAGGCTTTAATAAAATTAGGTTTTACCAATGTTAATGTGGTGAAAGCAAATAACACCTATGAGATTAACTCATTCTCGTTAAAAATTTTTAAAGCAGGCAAACCTTATAATACAACAACATTTTCATATTTGTTATGCGACTCTAGATCAAAAGTTTTTCATGAACCTCACATGTTCAATACAAAGGTTGAGATAAATGATGTAGATGCATGCATTGTCACCGTGGATATGGTCAAGGTTCTTGGGTTGGTTCAAGTCTCAATGAACCTTAATCAAGCAAAATTAGCAAAAGCCCAACTAAATGCTAAATACTTTATCCCAACTGGCATTGCCCCAAAGCAGACAAAGGGTTTAATAAGTTTATTACTAAGCATAAAGGAGTCTTATAAACAAATTAATCTGATGCCCTCTAGTTGCAGGAAGGTAGGTGATTCCCTATGTTTATAAAAATTTTAATTTAAATCGAAATCATTAATTATTTTGCAGAAGACCTTAGCAGTAACCATTGCATCATATGCTGCACTATGAGCCTCTTCATTGTCATATGAGATGCCCAATTCATTGCATATTCTTGCTAATACTGTCTGCTTTGTTGCAAGCACCCCTAAACTCACCGTATCTATTAATGAGAATGGATGAAATGGGGACTTTTTAATATTGTTTCTTAAGCATGCTTCCAGAAGAAAGCTGTGATCAAAAAATGCATTGTGACCTACTAAAATAGCTCTTGAGCATTCATATTTATTTTTTTGTTTATTAATAATTTTGAAAATTTCATGAAGAGCAAAATTTTCTTCAACGGCTAATCTTAATGGATGATTTAAATCTAATTTAAGAAACTCAAGAGCATCATTATCTACAATCAGACTTTCAAATGGTTCTATGTGAAACCTATGAGACTCTCCTAATACTAATATAGAATCTTCTTCATCAATAAGCTGGATAGCTATTTCTAAAATAGCATTTTTTTTAGAATCAAAACCACCGGTCTCCAGATCAACGACAACAGGTAAAAATTTTCTAAACCTTTCCTTTAGCATATGAGCCCTTTAAGATTCACGTATAATATAAACGAAATTTTCATACATATATGATTTTTAAAG
This sequence comes from SAR86 cluster bacterium, assembly GCA_016779505.1. GTDB lineage: Bacteria > Pseudomonadota > Gammaproteobacteria > Magnimaribacterales > D2472 > D2472. The sequence continues at coordinate 5,861 of JADHNM010000033.1, read as the reverse complement.
ATATAACAGACATAAATTTTAATGGGGTATACATTCCATCGCATCATGAGTTCAATCATGAAAAAGTTTATTACTATGAAGACGAGTCTGTAGGACTCAAATCCTTGATTGCTGTTCATAATTCTACAAATGGGCCTGCTATTGGTGGGTGTAGGTATAGAAAATATGATTCATTTGAAGCTGGATTGACTGACGTTTTACGTCTATCAAAAGGGATGACAGATAAAAATAATGTAGCAAACATTCCATTTGGAGGTGGAAAAGCCATAATCTTCAGTCAAGGTAATAAATCCAAGGATATGCTTCGATCATTTGCTTCGTTTTTAAATCTCTTAAAAGGCTCTTATATTTCTGCTGAAGATATGGGTATCACTCTTGATGATATTAGATTTATTAAAAATTATACTGATTATGTCTTTGACAATGAGGATCCCGGACCGTTTACTGCAAAAGGTCTTTTTTATTCAATTGAACAAGCAATAGAAATATATTTTTCCGAGGGTCTAAAAGATAAAAAAATTGCAATTCAGGGAGCGGGTAGTGTTGGTAAAAGACTAGCTGAATATTTAGCAAGTTCTGGTGCCAAAGTATTTATTTCGGATATAGATCAATCAAAATTAGATAAAATTAAAAATAAAAATATTGTATGCGTTGATGATACCTTCTCCATTGAGTGTGACTTGTTTTCGCCTTGTGCCGTAGGTGCAGTTTTCACAAAAGACTCTATTCATAATTTAAATTGTAAAATTATTGCTGGCGGCGCAAATAATCAACTGCTTGATGCAGCAATTGCTGAAGACTTACATCAAATGGGAATCGTATATATACCTGATGTTTTGATAAATTCAGGAGGAGTAATAGGTTTGACCAAAGATTTTTTAAAAAGAGATGACGCTCAAACTGATCAGGCATTAAGAGATATAGCAACGAGAGTAAAAGGTTTACTAATTAAATCTCAAAATCAATCTACATCAATTTACAATCTTCTCTTAGCAGAAAATTTATAATTGTTTCTTTAATTCTTCAATATCTGAAGCATTCATATGTTTTTCAACTCTTTGCGAATCAAGCATTTCCGCTTGTAATTTTTTTATTAGTTTCTCTTTATCTAAATTCCTATTACTTAATTTTTGGTTAATTGTGTTAGCTATATCAAGGTTTTCAGAAATGCTTTTATTTAACTTTGTTTTTTTATTTTTACGTTGAAGTAATTCATTTTTAAGTTGAAAGAAATGATCAGAATCCTTTCTAATTTTTAACGATTGTTCTTCACTTACTTCAATTAATTCTATGCAATCTACTGGACATGGATCAATGCATAACTCACATCCAGTACACAAATCATTGATAACGTTATGCATAAGGTTTGCCGCACCATTAATTGCATCAACAGGACATGCATCAATGCATTTAGTGCATCCAATGCAATCTTCCTCAACTATATATGCGACTTGAGGTTTGATTTCTGGACCATAATCATGATCAAGCAAAAGCTTATTTGCATTCAGTATTTTTGATATTTTATCTGCAGTCTCTTGTCCGCCTGGCACGCATCTATTATGAGGAGATCCATTTATGATTTCTTCAGCGTATGGTCGACAGCCTGGTGTTTCGCAGCGACCACATTGGAATTGAGGCAACTCTGCGTTTATTAACTCAATTAAGTTGCTCATTTATTTTATTCAGCAACTCCTAATTTCCTCTGTAATTTTGTATTGGATGTTGTGTATCCAAATGGAACTCTTTCGCCAGGAAAAATTCTTTGAAAAGCTTTTTGCACTGCTAAAGTTGTCTCGTGAAAACCGCACAAAATTAAATCTAGTTTTCCGGGATAATCATTAATATCACCAACGGCAAAAATCCCATCTCTATTTGTTTGAAAGTCTTGTGTATTTACAGCAATTTTTTTTTCAGAAAGTTCTAGCTCCCATTCAAGAATGGGGCCTAATTTCTTATTAAGACCAAATAAGAATAACAATTCATCTGCTTCATACGAAATGGATTCTTTGGTATCAAAATTCTTTAATCTTACGCCTGTCACTCTATCATTTCCTAAAATTTCTTCAATTTGGAAGGGCGTTAACAGATTTATATGCCCACTTTTAACCAATTCTCTCATTTGAGCTTCAGTGTGCTGAGCGCCTCTAAATTGATCTCTACGGTGAATTAAATTTATTGATTTTGCTGTGTTGGCTAATTCTACTGACCAATCTAAAGCAGAGTCACCACCTCCAAATATAAACAGATCTTTATTTTTATACAGGCTTTTAGATTTCACTGAGTAACTCACTCCTTTACCTAAAAATTTATCTGGTTCCTCGATATTGGGTGGTCTTCTTGGCTCAAATGAGCCCGCACCCGCTGCAATAAAAATGTTTTTAGTTACAAATTCATCACCTTCATTAGTTTTAATATTCCATGTTGTTATATCTTCTGAGCTTGAAAGTGGCTGGATTGACTCTACCCGTTGAGAGAGATGGAGATCATATTCAAATGGCTTGATCTGCTCGAGTAGCGCATTTACATGCTCTTGTGCAGTTTGAGAGGGCACTCCCGGAATATCATAGATCGGTTTTTCTGGATAAAGTTCCGAGCATTGGCCGCCAACTTTATCTAAGTTATCAATCAATGTGCACCTAAGGCCTAAAAGGCCTGCTTCAAATACAGTGAAAAGTCCAACTGGGCCTGCGCCAATTACTAATATATCTGTTTCAAATTTCATTTAATTTTTTGTCCTGGTTTAGCGCCTGAATCTGGTGATAATACAAATATTCCTCCATCAGAATCGCTTGCAGCCAAAATCATACCTTCCGAGACTCCAAATTTCATCTTTCTAGGAGCTAAGTTATATACCATTACAACTAATTTTTCCTCTAAATGAGAAGGCTCATAAGCTGACTTAATTCCTGCGAATACATTTTTGGTTCCAAGCTCACCTAAATCTAATTTAATAGCAAGCAATTTATCTGCACCCTCTACATGTTTAGCCTCCGCAACCCTTGCAACCCTTAGATCAACTTTCATAAAGTCATCTATTTGAATAATATTATTATTTTCTTCATTCATCTTTTCTTCCTTTTTGTAAAAATCTTGAGTACTTAATGGCTTAATTCTTTCTAGTATTGGATTAAATTCATTGATTTGTATATCAATTAATTCCCTGTCTAGATTTTCTATATCTAAGTTATCAATATTTAGCATCAGTAACATTTGCTGACATAAGCTTGGTGTTACTGGTGATAGTAAAATACATAAATTTTTAAAGACATTAATTGCTGTTGTTGCAACAATAAGAGCTTCAGATTGATCAAGCTTCCATGGGGCATTCTCATTTATATATTTATTTGTATCATCTGCAATCTCCATAATTAATTTAATGGCTTTGGAAAATTCTTTTTCTTCAAAGTGCTGCAGTATTTCGGGAATACTTTTTTTAGAGTTTGCTAAGTGCTCTTTGTGCACATTTTCGCTTAGGTAATTGCTATTTTTTGCGATAAATGGAGCTGATCGACTAAATATATTTGAGAATTTTCCAACCAAATCCGAATTTATCTTTTGAGCCAAGTCTTCAAGATTAAGATCTAGGTCTTCAATTTTAGAATTTAATTTACTGGCGAAGTAGTATCGCAATAATTCAGGATCACAAGCATCTGCAAATTGATCTGCTGTAATGAATGTACCTTTTGACTTAGACATTTTCTCTCCATTCACAGTTACAAAACCATGAACATGAATGCAATCAGGAAGTTTATATTTTGACTCCATTAGTAGAGCTGGCCAAAACAATCCATGAAAATATGTAATATCTTTTCCAATAAAATGATGTATTTCATATTCTGAATTTTTACTCCATAAATCATCTAAAGATAGCGAATTTTTATTCGCCCAATTAGCAGCTGATGCCAAATAACCAATGGGGGCGTCAACCCAAACATAAAAATATTTATCTGTTTCATTGGGTATTTTAAATCCAAAGTAGGGTGTATCTCTTGATATATCCCAGCTTTTTAAATCGCCATCAAGCCACTCTGATAATTTTCCAACTATAGGTTTTTGTATATTTGATGTATCTAGAAATTTTTTAAGATCTATTTTTGCTTTACTTAAATCAAAAAAAACATGCTCAGAGATTTTAGTTACTGGAGTAGTCCCAGATAGAGAGGATTTAGGATTAACGATCTCTGTGGCAGAGTAGGTTGCTCCACATTCCTCACAACCATCTCCATACTGTTTTTTTGCTGAGCATTTGGGACAGTCTCCAATTACGTATCTGTCAGCCAAAAACATTCGTTTTTGCTCATCAAAACATTGTTCAATTTCTTTTTTGTATATATATCCTGATGACTTTGCATCAAGATATATCTCAGTAACTAACGCTTCATTTTCAACGGAGTGAGTTGAATGATAATTTGTATATTCAATACCAAATTTAGCGAGGGATTCCTGGTGATTCTTATTTATTTGATCTATAAATTTAGCTGGTTCTATGCCTATTTCATCTGCCTTCATCATTATTGGTGCTCCATGAGCATCATCAGCGCAAAAAGTTAAAACTTCATGTTTAGTCAGAGTCATAAAACGCGCCCAAATATCTGTTTGGATATGCTCTAAAATATGGCCAACATGAATTTCTCCATTTGCATATGGCAGGGCATTAGTTACGATTATTTTTCTTGATTTATTAATTTTTGAGACCCAATTTAACTTCTAATCGAGTATTATAAGTCAAAACATTATATCAATGGGCATCAAACAAATAATAGCTATAGCTTCAGCAAAAGGTGGCGTAGGCAAATCAACTATTTGCGCTAATTTAGCATCCCATTTTGCAAAAGATTTTAAGGTTGGAATACTTGATGCTGATATTTATGGACCAAATCAGCACATCCTTTTTAACGTATTGGACTCTAAGCCAGAGGTAAAAACCATAGATAAAAAAAAATCATTTATACCAATCGAGATAAATACAATCTTTCTAAATAGCATGGGATTCATTCTTGATAATGATAAAGCTGCTATGTGGAGAGGTCCAATGTTAAGTGGGGCTATTAAGCAGCTCAAAGATTTAACGCAATGGGGCGATCTAGATTATTTATTTATTGATATGCCTCCTGGCACAGGTGACGCTTACTTAACCGTTGCAGCAGAAATAAAACCAAATTATGTAGTTTTAGTTACTTCTCAGAGTAAACTTTCTGTTCACGACACCATCAAGTCTAAAGCAATGTTTGATAAGCTTAAGATACCAATCCTTGGAATAATTGATAACATGTCTTATACAATTTCTACACTTTCTGATGACCACGTTTCAGAATACCCTCCATTGAATCTTGAGGTTGAAATTGGCTTAAAGGTTTTAGGGTCTATTCCAAGATCAAAAGATTTAGCTAATTTTAATCCAAATGAGTTATCACCTTTGTTTGAGCCGATTTATAATGAGTTAGCAAAAATTACATCATGAAACTTAATAACATTTTTATTTTTCCTTTAATCTTTGTCTTATGTATTAATTCAGCTGCTGCAGATGATCCATTTGAAGATTACAATCGTAAAATTTGGGCTTTCAATGAATTTCTTGATGATAATTTTGCGAAACCAACAGCTGAAATTTACACGTCTATTGCACCTGACTTTGTGGAAATAGGGATCAGTAATTTTTTTAGAAATTTAAATGAGCTTGATAATACTGCCAATCAATTGTTACAAGGCAGGCCTTTGCTTGCATTGAATGACTTTTCAAGATTTATAATAAATACAACACTCGGTTTGGGTGGTTTTATTGACGTTGGATCTAGCTTTGGTCTCGAAAGACATGATGAGGATTTTGGCCAAACATTAGGAGCTTGGGGTGTTTCTTCTGG
>JADHNM010000032.1 GCA_016779505.1 SAR86 cluster bacterium | reverse complement strand
CTGTTTTTTTTTGCCTATAATAAATTTAAGTGGTTTATTGCCCCAGTGATATTATCTACTTTGATTAATTCCTTTGGGAGTATGAATGAGCCACCTACAGAGCATACATTGGGCAACTCAATATATTTTTTATAATTTTCTAAACTAATTCCACCTGTACACATAAAACTAACTTTTGGAAAAATACTTGTAAGCGCTTTAAGTTTCTGAACACCTCCTGCAAGTTCAGCAGGAAAAAATTTTAAAACATCAAGGCCATAATTTTGAGCTTCCATGATTTCTGTGCTCGTTTCAACACCGGGTATATATTCAATATCATTTTCTTTGCAGAAATAGGCAACATCTTTATTAAAACCTGGCGAGACTACAAATTTAATTTTAGGAATAGGTAAATTTAATAACTGGTTTGAATTTAGAACAGTTCCTATACCTAGATTAATATTAGTCTGGTCTGCGATATACTCTATGGCTTCGATTGAAACATTAGATCTTAAAGTTACTTCTATGTATGGAATATCAACTGATTGCAAAATTTTACTTACTATCCTGGCTTCGTCTATCGATGAGATAGTAAGAGTTGGAAGGTATTTAGGTGGCTTAAATTGCATGCTACTTATTAAATATCGAGGCACCAGAATTCACTGAGCTTACATTATTTCTAAAAAGCTCAAACAAGCTTCGACCTAAGCCATTATTATCTGTTTCAATCTTAATTGGCTCTCTTTCGGTAGAATTAAAATCTTCAATTAAAAATAAAGCATTTTTCAAATCAAGGGTCAGCTGATCATTATTCTGAATTTTATAAAGGTTTTCATTTTTACTTACTGCATGTATTAAGGCGGGAAAAGATCCAGATGCACCAGACATACGTCCATCAGTTACTAGCGCAATTTTATGCCCTTTCTTCTGAAGTGCATTGATAGGGGATGTCAATTTATGAAGTTCAGGCATTCCATTGACTTCCGGACTTTGGCCAAGCAAGACAATAAATAAGTCAGAATTAAGGTCACCATTTTTAAATGCATCCAAAACTTCTTCCTGACTTAAAAAAACTTTTGCAGGAGCAACAATAATTTCATTTTCATCTTTCAATGCAGAAACTTTTATCACACCTTCTGCAATGTCTCCGCCAATGAATTTAATTCCTCCATTAGATTTAAATGGATTATCAATCGTTGAAATAGTTTTTGTATTTTGATTTTGAGCTAAATTCTTCCACTTAAGATTTTTGGCATTTACTTCATCAATATAAGGTATTTTCGTGTAGCTTTCCAAACCAAAACCAGCAACGGTTTCAATGTCTTTATAAATTAAATCTCCTTCCATCAGGTTAGAAAGCAATCTAGCAATACCACCCTCTGAATGAAATTCATTTACATCTGCAGTTCCATTTGGATAAACCTGACAAATCAAGGGAATAATGCAAGATAAATCATTAAAGTCCTCAATTGTTAGTATGTAACCTGCAGATCTTGCCATTGCTATTAAGTGAATTACTAAGTTAGTCGAACCTCCGCTTGCTAGCAATACTATCAATGCATTCATCCAATTTTTAATGTCTAGCATTTCGCCTAAACCTATTTCTGCATCCATTAACCTCATCAGCGCCTTAAGAGATTCCTTATTAAGGTAGTCTCTTACTGGTGATTCAGTTGGGGTAAATGCAGCTCCTGGTAACTGGAAACCCATTGCTTCAGCGATTAATTGATTGGTATTAGCTGTTCCATAAAATGTGCAAGTTCCGCTTGAATGATAGGCTTGCTGTTCAATATTCAACAAATCTATCTTCTGAATTTCTCCAGCAGCATAGGCTTGTCTTGCTTCAGCTTTTTTAGCATTTGATATACCTGAAGACATCGGCCCAGCAGGAAGAAAAATTACAGGCAAATGCCCAAATTTTAAAGCTCCAATTAAAAGCCCTGGAACAATTTTGTCGCAAGTACCCATACATATAGCTGAATCGAAAACATTGTGCGATAAACCAATTGCTGTAGATAATGCAATGGTATCTCTGCTGAATAATGAAAGCTCCATTCCTGGCTCTCCTTGTGTAATACCATCACACATCGCAGGAACACCCCCTGCAACTTGAATATTAAGATTGAGCTTATTTCCTTCTTCTTTTAGCATGGAAGGATAGCTTTCAAGCGGAGCATGAGCAGATAACATGTCATTGTATGCAGTAATAATTCCAACAAATTTTTTTGAATTTAAATCAGAGTTTTGACGATTTTTATCACAAGCGGCTAAGGTATGGGCAAGATTGGAACACCCCAAAGCGTTTCTATTTGGGGATTTCTTCTTCCATTCATCAACTTCCTGCAAGTATCTAGATCTAGTGTGTTGACTTCTTAGTTCAATTTTCGCTTTTATGTCATCAATTTTGTTTAACATTCAATCTTCCTCATTATTCCACTGGGCATTTTGGTTCGCTATTAATAAATCTGAAGAAGAGGGACCCCAACTACCTGCATTATATTTTGAAAGACTTATTTCTGAATCTGCAATTGAATTTATTAGTTGATCTGTGAAGCGCCATGCTTCCTCCACCTCATCTCTTCTCATGAATAAAGAAGGTTTATTTTCAATGATATCCATCAATAGCCTTTCATAAGCATCAAGATGATCGTCTTCATAATAATCATCAAACAACAAGTCAAGAGGGAGCTCTTGCAGATGGAAACCAGAAGCCGAAGGCTTCTTAATCATTATTTTTAGCTTTATGCTTTCTTCAGGCTGCAGTCTTATAATTAATTGGTTATCTTTTTGTTTGTTATTTAAATCAAAAATATTATGGGGAACAGATTTAAATTGTATAACTATCTCTGACCGTTTTTCTGCCATTCTTTTGCCTGTTCTTAGAAAAAAGGGGACACCTGACCAGCGCCAATTATCAATCCATAACTTTAGCGCAACAAAAGTTTCAGTTTTACTTTCTTCATTTACGCCATTTTCATCTAAATATGAAGTAATTGGCTTTGCATTGATGGCACCATCTTTATATTGGCCAATCACAAGATGGTCATTAGTTTCATTTGCCTTTAATGGTCTCAGTGATCTCAGAACTTTTAATTTCTCATCTCTGATTGATTCTGAATTTATGTTTGTTGGTGGTTCCATTGCTACCAAACATAGGATCTGAAGAAGATGATTTTGAAGCATATCTTTTATGGCTCCAGTTTGATCATAGTAGGGGCCTCTTTTTTCCAATCCGAGTGTTTCTGCTACTGTAATCTGAACATGATCAACAGCAACATTGGACCATATTTTTTCAAAAATAATATTTCCAAACCTTAATGCTAATAAATTTTGTACGGCCTCCTTGCCAAGATAATGGTCAATTCTAAAAATTTGATTTTCTTTAAAATATAAAGCCAATGATTCATTTATATCAATGGATGATTGAAGGTTATTACCAATAGGTTTCTCGACTATTATGGAAGAGTGTAGACCTATAAGAGTTTGTTTATTTAAGTTTTCAGCAATAACTTTATAGTAGATTGGTGAGACTGCTAGATAAAATATATTTCTATCTTTATTAGAAGTAATCTTTTTAAGAGAATCAAAGTCTGTATTAATATTGAAATCAATTTTGATATAAGAAATTATTTTAATAAATTTCTGAATTGCTTTTTCATCATACTCGATTGACTCAAGATTAGTGCTAAGCTTTTTTTTGATTTCTTGTTGGTAAGATGAAACATCAAAACTGCTTGAACCAATGCCATATATTTTTACTTGAAGACCAAGTCTTTCTGCTTTGAAATGCCTATAAAGAGCTGGCAGTAATTTTCGTTGTGCTAAATCACCCGTACCACCAAAAATAAATATGTTCATTACATTCTCGGTATCCACCGATGTTCCCCCCTTTAGCAAATAAATATACTTATCTATGACAACGATGTCAATATATTCACTTTAGAGCTTAATGGAGTATCATGCCGATCATGTTAACCACTAAAACAAAAATCATTGCAACAATTGGTCCTAGAACTAATGCCTACAAGGATATAAAAGAGTTGCATTCAGCTGGGATGAATGCAGCAAGAATCAATATGTCCCATGCATCACATGCTGATGCGATAACTATTATAGAATCCATTCATAGGCTTAATAAAAAGCAATCTGATCTATTTGGCCCTATTGGAATAATATTAGATACTCAGGGACCAGAAATAAGAACCGGCATTAATAAATCAGACATTGATTTACAAACAGGTGATATTGTTAATTTAACCATCAGAGATGATGTTGATGTAGAAACTTCGTCTATAAAAATTAATTATAAGGGTTTGATTAAAAGTGTAGAAAAAGGATCAAAGATAAGCATCGATAATGGCTTGCTTAATTTTCAAGTTCTAGGCAAAGATCAAGAAAACCTTAAATGCAGAGTCCTCGATGGAGGTACTCTTGGAAGCAAGCGTCATGTAAATCTTCCTGGTGTGCGAATTGATTTGCCTTCTATTACCAAGAAAGATCTAAAAGATATTAATTTTGGTATAAAACATAATGTTAGCTTTATTGCTCTGTCATTTGTAAGGTCTGCCAAGGACATTTTAACTTTAAGATCTATTTTAAAAAGAAAAAAGTCATCAATTAAAATTATTGCAAAAATTGAAAATCAAGAAGGTCTTGATAACATACATGAAATTACTCAAGCTGCCGATATAGTGATGGTTGCTAGGGGAGATCTTGGCATTGAAACAGACCTTGCAGATTTGCCAAATATTCAAAGAAGAATTATGTATGCGAGTGCAAAGTGGGGGAGAAGATCAATCGTTGCAACTCATTTATTAGAATCTATGATTGGCAATCCTACGCCAACAAGAGCTGAAGTCACCGATGTTGCAAATGCAATATATGAAGGCTCTGATGCCGTGATGCTTTCTGGTGAGACAAGTATCGGCAAATATCCTGTTCAATGCATCAAAATGATTAAAAAAATAGCTAGTAAAACAGAGAACTTCAGAACGCTGGGTTACGAGAAGTTTCTGCAGGATAATTCAGATTGGCAAAATATAGCAAAAGGAGCGCGTGATCTTGCTGCGAGAATTAATGCAGACGCCATAGTCATTATTACTAGATCTGGCCAAACCGCAAATGTGGTGTCTAATACTAAACCTTTTCGAATGCCAATATATGCATTTACTAACAATAGAGATACCTTTCATCAACTAAGTTTGATTGGCGGAATACAACCTCAATTTATTAAATCTATAACAAATCAATCAAGTACAATTTCTAAAATAAAATCAATTTTAAATATAGAAATGAAAGCTAAGAAATCAATAAAATTTGTTCTTATTGCGGGTATATATTCAGCATCTCACACAGATTCTATTCAAATAATTTCAACATAATATGTTTGATCAAGTCCTAGAGAATACTATTTTGTTATTTGTTGCAGTTGATCCAATTGCACTTGTGCCTATCTTTGCAAGTCTTACACAGGGTTTAAATAAAAAGGATGTAAAAAGAATCTATATTCAGGCAACAATAGTATCTTTTTTTATTTTAGCGCTATTTTATTTATTTGGAACTTCAGTGCTTGATCTAATGGGTATCTCTATGAGCTCATTTAAAATCATTGGTGGATTATTTTTAATTGCAATTGCATTTCAAATGGTTTTGGAGCAAAGGCAATCTAGAAGACAGCATACTGCTGAGGTGGCTTTAGATGATGAATCTATTCAGTCTATTGCAATATTTCCATTGGCAATTCCACTGATTGCAGGGCCGGGCGCTATGACTACAGCTTTGCTAATTGCTGAATCAAACTCAAGCGATCTAACTCAAATTTTAATTAATTTCCTTCCAATTTTAATCATTATTATTTTGGTCGCCTTTGCAATGTGGCTTTCAGCGAGCCTTTCAGCAAAAGTTGGACCAACAATTATAATTGTTGTTCAAAAGATTTTTGGAATACTGCTTGGAGCTTTAGCAATAGAGTTTGTGGTTGCAGGCGTGATTGAATCTTTTAAATTATAAGGTCTTTAAAGATTCTCTAACTATCAGCTCTGATTTAAATTCTTTAGATTTTGTTTGTTCTGCCAAACCATCAAATTTAGCAATCAGTATTTTTGCAGCATGTGCTGCCATTTTTTCTACAGGTTGCTTGACAGTTGTTAAGGCTGGCCATATCTGATGAGCAATAGGGGAGTCATCAAATCCAGCTAGAGAGAGGTCATGCGGCACTTGCAGACCTTTCATTTGAGCAGATTTCATAATCCCCGCAGCCATAGAGTCATTACTTGCAAAAATTGCTGTAGGAATTTTTTCAGAATGAAAAATTTCAACTCCAGCATCAAAACCTGATTTAAAACTAAAATTACCTTGCTTGACCCAATCTTCATTGATCTCTATTCCATTATTTTTAATTGCATCAATAAAACCATTGAATCGTAAATGAGATGCCGAATGTTTTGGATGGCCTTTTATAAAACCTATATCTTTATGACCGTGCTTGATAATTTCAGAGGTTAGAGAATATGCAGCTTCATAGTCATTTGAGGAAACATAGAGGGATTCTGGGTTCATTGTACTAGGGGCGATTACTGAATATTCTATTTCATGGCTATCTAGGTTTTGTAGGAAATCCTCCATGTCACTGAGGGGAGGGGTAACAATTAAACCATCTATTCTAAAATCTTCAACAAACTTAACAATGTCTGTTTTTAATTCGCTGGATTTATAATCACATTCTTGAACAACCAAATTGTAACCAGTGCTTTTGCAAGCATTAAAGATGCCACTCTGAACATCAGCTAAATAAGATTTGTTGGGATTATCATATAGTAATGCAAGCATATAGGACTTTTTTGATCTAAGGCTTTGGGCGCTTTTATTGGGTTTAAAACCAAGTTTTTTAACAGATGACAGTACTTTCTCTTTTGTTGTTTCTGCAACATTTGCTTCGTTATTAATAACTCTTGATACAGTTTTAATTGATACTGCTGCATCTTTTGAGACATCTTTGATAGTAACCGTCATGCTTTTTTTTAATATGATTGCCTTATCTTACTATTTTAACGATAATGTATGTTCTTTGACAACGATATCAATAGGGTGGTGTATTAATGTTGTTTAGTAATTTAGACATATTCATTGTCGCTTTTTACTGTGTTGGAATAATTTTTCTGGCTCAATATGTTTCTCGATCTCAACAAGGCATTGAAAAAACAGCAGAAGATTATTTTTTAGCAGGTAGATCTTTACCATGGTGGGCAATTGGAGCCTCTTTAATTGCTGCAAATATTTCAGCAGAACAAATTATTGGAATGTCCGGCCAAGGTTTTGTTGTGGGCATGGCAATAGCAACTTATGAATTAACGGCGGCTATAGCTTTGATAGTGATGGCGAAGTATTTCTTGCCACTGTTTCTTGAAAAACAAATTTATACAATGCCTCAGTTTCTTGAGCAAAGATTCGATAAAAGAGTCAGTCTTGTGCTTTCCTTCTTTTGGTTGGCAGTATACATATTTATAAATTTGACAAGTGTTTTATGGCTTGGCTCACTGGCAATTAATTCATTAACAGGTTTAGATTTATTTTATGGCTTGGTGCTCTTAGCCCTTCTTTCTTTAGCTTATTCACTTTGGGGCGGACTTAAAGCAGTAGCTATGACAGATATCATCCAAGTTATATTGTTAATTTTTGGCGGCTTATCTGTGTCTTATATCGCATTGAATCAAATATCTGATGGTGCAGGAGTGATCAATGGCTTGGGCCAAGTTTATCAATTGCTTCCTGAAAAATTTGATATGATTTTGTCTGCTGATCATCCAGCTTATAAGGACCTGCCGGGAGTTTGGGTTTTGATTGGAGGTTTATGGATAGCCCATTTTGCGTATTGGGGGTTCAATCAATACATAACGCAAAGAGCTTTAGGGGCCAAATCATTGCCTGAAGCGCAAAAAGGTGTCATGTTTGCCGCCTATTTAAAACTTTTAATGCCATTCGTAGTTGTGCTTCCAGGAATCTGTGCAGCTGTTATTTATCCTACGCTAGAAAAATCAGACCAAGCATACCCCATGATGATGTCCTTATTGCCTAACGGTCTGCTGGGCTTAACTTTTGCAGCACTGGTTGCGGCAATAGTATCCTCACTGGCGTCTATGACGAATAGTGTCAGTACAATTTTTACCATGGATATCTACCGCAGTTTTGTTAATTCAAAACCTTCAGACCAAAAGTTAGTTAATGTTGGCAGGAACATGGCTTGGATTTCATTATTTATTGCGGTCCTTTGCGCACAACCATTGCTTGGTAGTATGGAATCTGCATTTCAATACATTCAAAACTTCACTGGGTTTTTTACCCCAGGAATTTTAGTGATCTTTTTGGTTGCTTTATTTTGGAAAAAAGCTACAACTTTAAGTGTTTTAGTCGCAGCAATCATGTCTTTGATTTTATCTCTATTTATCTTCCTTGTTTTTCCTGAATATCCTTTTATTCATAGGATGGGGGTCGTATTCTTAGTCTCAGGTTTTGCATGCTATATAACTTCCTTACTTCAAGGATATAACGATCAAGAAAAAGCAATAGATATATCTGGTATTAATTTCAGGACTGAGAAATCATTCAATATCAGCACTGTGATTATTTGTATCATTCTAATCATTACTTATTCATTGCTATGGTAATTGATCCCCAGGTAGCTTTTATAAACTCAAGAGTCTTGTTGATAGACATAGGCGGTACAAATATTAGAACAGCCTCAGCGGATATAGGCTCCAGTTCACTTATTAATCCGTATAAACAAAATCTTGATTGCTTGGCCTCTTTTGATCAAATGCTGCAGAAATTTTTGGATGAAGACGCATCAATTAAACACTTAGTATTTTCTATTGCCGGTCCTAAACTTCATCACTCTATAGCAATGACAAATAGAGAATTTAAAATAGATGAGGCTGAGATTCTAAAAAAGTTCAAAGTTGATTCTTGTCACATACTTAATGATTGGGAGTCAATAGGACATGGCTTGTCGCTTTTTAAGAAAGATGAGATGAGCTTTATTAACGATGGCAACGCCTTCAATGAAACGGCTCTAATCTTGGGTCCAGGCACTGGGCTAGGTGCGGCTCAGGTAATTAGAGAGAGCATAGTGCTCCCAACAGAAATTGGAAATAGCTCATTCAGTATTCCTGAGCTATTTTCAGAACTTGGCTTGGAAAATAAAAAAGATTTTAATGTTGTTGAAGATTTAATATCAGGTGGTGGACTGGCAAAAATTTATTCACTTTTTGCAGACAAAGATATCTCTCCAGAAGAGATTGTGGGTAGCTATCATTCTGATCAATTTGCTCAAAAGAGTGTAGATGTCTTTTTAACATCGCTTGCCCAAATACTCTCTGAACTTGCATTGGCTTATATGCCAGGAAAAGGCATTTATCTTGCTGGAGGTTTAATGCGTTCTTTAAAAGAATTCATTGATCTTGATTTGTTTATGAGAAATTTTGTAGTTAATAGAAAATCATTGCATGCAGATGTTCTGAAGCAAATGCCAATAGCATTAATCAACCAAGAAATGACTTGTTTGCATGGCAGCTTAAATTTTATTAACAAAATTAGTCAAAATCTTAACTAACCTTGAAAGATTTTACTGTAGATAATTTATCTCAATCAATTGCTGCTTCATTAAGTGCAAGTATTAATTTGAATGGTTATGCATCCTTTGTTGTATGCGGGGGAAGCAGCCCATTGCCGCTTTATGATAATTTAAGTAATAAAGATTTAGATTGGTCTAAAGTATCAATTTTTTTAGGCGATGATAGGGTTGTTCCTTCAGATCATCAGGATTCAAACAATTATTTAATTCAACTCCATTTACTAAAAAACAATGCCAGTTCAGCTTCATTCTATTCGCTGAATGATTCAAAAATCACAATAAAGGATATAAGACGTCCATTTGATGTGGTTCTTCTTGGATTAGGAAATGATGGTCATTTTGCATCATTGTTTCCAGCTCAACTGAACAATGCCTTGGCCTTCGATGCATATACCTCACCATCTATCATAGTCTCAGACCAGGACCTAGGCTCACCTAGTCATAAAAGAATTTCTATGAACTTATCTATGCTGATCGATACAAAGAGATGTATTTTATTAGTACCAAACTCTGATAAAAGAAAAATTGTTGAAAGAGCATATAAAGATAACCAGTTACCACTGCATTTTTTGTTAACTCAAGAGAGAACTAAGATTGAATTTTCAGATTTAGATTTTTAATAAGGAGAGAGTATGAAAAATTTATTTTTAATCATTTTATTATTTCATGTACCAACTATTTTTGGACAAGTGGATTGGACCAGGACCAATTCTTGCGAATATAAAAATTTTAATAATTCTGATCTTATAGAGCAGTTAATAGATGGGATGACAGTTGAGGAGAAAGTAGGGCAAGTTATTCAGGGGGATTTAGATTTTATTTCACCAGAAGATGTAAAGAAATTTAAAATTGGCTCTGTTTTAAATGGAGGGAATACTGCTCCAAATGGAGATAAATATAGTTCTGTTGATGATTGGAAAAAGCTAAGTAAAGAATTTTATGATGCCTCTCCAACCTATAAGGGTATCAAGGTACCTGTTTTATGGGGGACCGATGCAGTCCATGGTCATAATAATGTTATAGGTGCAACCCTATTTCCACATAACATAGGCCTAGGAGCTACCGGTAATGAAGATTTAATTAGAAGTATTGGTGAGGTCATAGCCCTTGAAGTTTTATCTACTGGAGTGGTTTGGACATTTGCACCAACTATTGCAGTTCCTCAGGATGATCGATGGGGCAGAACTTACGAAGGATTTTCCGAAGACCCAGAACTTGTATCTAGATTGGGCAAAGCATTTATTCTTGGGCTTCAAGGCGAGGGAGAGACTTTGCTAGATAACAATCATGTAATTGCTACTGCAAAACATTTTATGGGTGATGGTGGGACCTTTGAAGGAATTGATCAAGGAAATACTAGAATCTCAGAAATAGGTTTACGGGAATTGCATGGATATCCATATTTTGATGCCTTGGATGCATGTGCTCAAACAGTTATGGCTAGTTTTAATTCTTGGAACGGTCAAAAGCTTCATGGTTATGAGAAATTACTTACAGATATATTAAAAAAAGATATGCAATTTGATGGATTCGTTGTTGGCGATTGGAATGGCCATGGTCAAGTGGAGGGATGTTCAAATGCAAAATGTGCTCAGTCTTTTAATGCTGGCGTAGATATGTTTATGGTTCCTGAGAATTGGAAAGATCTCCTTCGAAATACCATCAACCAAGTGAAGTCCGGAGAAATTTCTGAAGCTAGGCTTGATGAGGCCGTGCGAAATATTTTAACTGTAAAATCTAGGCTTGGCTTATTTAATGGAAGAGTTCCTCATGAATTTAAAGAAAATTATCTAGGCCATCCAAAGCACATCGCTTTGGCCAGACAAGCAGTCAGGGAGTCACTTGTTTTATTAAAAAACAATAATAGTTTACTTCCATTAAATCCCACACAACATATAGGAATTATTGGAGATGCAGCTAAGAAAATTTCTTCTCAAACTGGCGGATGGACGATTACTTGGCAAGGAAGAGAAAATTTAAACAGTGATTTTGTGAATGTAAATTCAATTTACGAGGCATTGGAACAGACTATCCTTTCATCAGGTGGAACAGTTGAATTTTCAAATAATGGAAAATTTACCAAAGATCCGGATGTTGTTATAGGTGTTTTTGGTGAGGAGCCATATGCAGAAATGCTTGGGGATTTAAAAGACGTATCCTTTGCAGCAACTGATCCTAAATTCTTGCCATTTCTTGAAGCAATGAATGCACAAAGCATTCCCACTGTTAGTATCTTTTTATCTGGTAGGCCTTTGGTGGTTAATAGGCATTTAAATGCATCTGATGCCTTTATAGCTGCCTGGCTTCCTGGAAGTGCGGTTGAGGGTATTGCAGATGTAATGTTCACAAAGAACGATAAGATCAATTACGATTTTACTGGCAAGCTGCCTTATTCATGGCCAAAAACTAAAGATCAATCTGTATTAAATTTTACAGACAGCATATACGATCCCTTATTTCCATATGGATATGGCTTGTCTTATTCATCCAATACTGAGATCTCAAGAATTCGAATAACTAATAATAATTCTAAGCTAGATTTAGTAAATATTTTTCTAGGAACTTCCGCAATACCAGGCAAGGAATTTGTTAGAACTAAAGCTGGCCCTGAATTTGTTTTAAGAGATGATTTCGTTAGCAATAACGATAAAATAAAAATAACTAGATTTGATTATCGGCGACAAGATGATGCAAAGAATGTGATATTTAAAGAGGATCAATCTTTGCAAGCTTTTGGTATTTCAGCTGAATCTCACGTTAACCTCTCAACCATGAAGTCTCCTTTTTATGAAATTATAATGAGGGTAAATAGTTTATCGAATCCATCTCTATATTTTAGTGTAGGATGCGGAAACAATTGCAGAGGTTCAATCGAGCTTCCAACAAAACTTATGGCTGATTGGTTAACAATCAATA
>JADHNM010000031.1 GCA_016779505.1 SAR86 cluster bacterium | reverse complement strand
AATTACTCATATCTTGGCAAACAATTTGCAGCCAAAGAAGCCTTTGTGAAAGCTCTCGGGACGGGATTCAAAGATCCAGTATTTCCCAAAGATATCCAAATATTAAGAAATTCAGCAGGCAAACCAGAAGTTTTATTGTCTGGAAAAGCAAAATCTTATGTTGAGAACTTGGGCATCATTAAATCCCATGTTAGTCTAGCCGATGAAAGCAACCACCTACTTGCATTTGCAGTATTAGAAAATGAATAAAATACTTCTCTTAGGGCCACCAGGTGCTGGTAAAGGCACCCAAGCAGACATCATTTGTGAATCTCTCAAAATACCCAAAATCAGCACTGGGGATATGTTGCGATCAGCCATTGCATCAGGGAGTGAGTTGGGTCAAAAAGTTACAGATATTATGAATTCTGGTGGCTTAGTTTCCGATCAGATTATTATTGAATTAATTCTCGATCGTATTGCTCAACCTGACTGTGTGAATGGATTTTTATTTGATGGCGGAATAAGAACTGTTGGCCAAGCAGATTTGTGTGTTGAAAATAGCATTGAGTTTACTCATGTAATTGAGATTAAGGTAGATGATGATGTAATCGTAGATAGAATGTCTGGCAGAAGGGTGCATCCAGGTTCAGGAAGAAATTATCATCTGGTCTACCAACCGCCTAAGATTGAAGGCGTGGATGATATCACTGGAGAACCTCTCATACAAAGGGAAGATGATATGCCAGAAACAGTTAAACATCGATTGCAAGTTTACCAAGATGAAACAAAGCCACTGGTAACTTATTATCAATCGCAAGAAAATAAAAGTTCCCTCAAGTATATTGCTGTTGATGGATCTCAATCCGTTAAAAAAGTATTTGAGGATATTGAGCAAAATTTTTAATTGAATGAAAATTTTATCCCTTGATGTCAGTGGAAATTACTCATCAATCTCTCTGCTTAATGATGATGAGATAAATACTTTCACCCAAACCCATAACCGAAAAGAGAGACCAGACTGGGACACGCTTTTTGCTAGGATTGGTTTTGATTCAAAGCAAGGTTTTGATGAGCTTGATGGTCTAGCTTTTGCTTGTGGTCCTGGCTCTTACACAGCGCTCAGAATCACCGCGTCCTTTTTAAAAGCGATAGCAGAAGTAAAGGAATTGCCGCTGATCGCAATCTCTAATCTTGAGTCCATTGCTCATCAGGCATCTCAATGGATTGATGTAACTGAAGCAAAAATTTATGTAGCCATTGAAGCTGATTCAAAAGAAAGCTATTTTTGCAGTTATCAAAAGAATAGGGATAAGCTTTCGCCAATAGTAACTGAGTCAGTTATTGCGATGGATAAATTAACAGCTTTAGTAAACGACGAAGATTGTTATTTTGCTGGAACGGGCTGGCCGATGAAAGCAACAAAGCATTCTAATTTTTTATCTCAAGTTGCAGGAAGTGCTGAGTCCATTGCATCATTGGCTAAGAAAAAACTGGAAACTGGTGAAAGCTTTCCTCCTGAAAATGCAAATCCTGTTTACCTTAAAACCCCTGATTATCAAAAATCATGATTTCAGATTTTTTCCTTGCACTCCTTCTTGCTCTAATTCAGGGCCTAACTGAATTTTTGCCTGTCTCTAGCTCAGCGCATTTGTTGTTTCCATCTCTATTATTTGGAGCAAAAGATTTTGGTATTGTCTTTGATATTTCAGTTCACGCAGGAACCTTAGCTGCAGTAATTTATTTTTTCAAAAAAGAAATTCAAGGACTGATTTATGCTTGGATGCCCTGGAGACAAACTAGGAGTAAAGAAGATTTTTCCCTGGGATTAAACCTTCTTGTTGCAACCTTGCCAATTGTTATTGTTGGATTGCTTGCATCTGATTTAACTGAATCCAGATCTACAAGTATCAATTCAATTGCTTGGGCAAACCTTGTATTTGCTGGTTTGCTATACGCCGCCTTTAAGTCCTCAAGTCAATCTAAATCCTTAACTGAGTTAACTTTATTTGCAGCCTTAATAATTGGTTGTTTTCAAGCCTTGGCTGTTTTTCCGGGTGCCTCCAGATCAGGTATGGCAATCACAGGAGCGCTAATTATTGGATTAAATATTAAAGATACCTCAAAGTTTGCTTTTTTATTAAGCATTCCTACAATTTTGGGCGCTTTGATATTAATGCTTGCCAAGGGCGCTTATTCAATTGCCTTAAGTGACATGTTCATAATGCTCACAGGCTTTACCGCCTCTGCTTTAATAGCATTTTTTACTATTAAGACTTTTCTTCAATTTGTTGCAAAGATTGGGATGACGCCATTTGTTCTGTATAGAGTTGCTCTAGGCTTGGTGCTTTTGCTTATATGATACCTCCTCTTGTCTATGCATCAGGCATTCAACAAAGTTTAGCTGAGGAAATGGCAAAAAAGCTTGGAACTATTGCAAGCCCCAATCAAGAACTCAATCATCTGCCGCATCTCTATTTATCAGAAGCTGGATTATCATTTTTTCATCCAGAGGCAAGATCAACCAATCAATTTCGAATAGATTTTAATTCTGGTTCAACAGGATGGCGCATCAAAAGAGCTAATCATGAAAAGCTGATCAAGAAAGCCTTAGGTAAGTCAGAGCGGCCATTGAACATCCTTGATTGCACGGCAGGGATGTTACAAGATGCTATATTATTTCTTAGTCTAGGCCATCAAGTTACAGCACTTGAGCAAAGTAAAATTTTATTTTATTTACTTCAAGATGGAATAAGTCGAAGCGAGGATCAGAGCATTTTTTTACAACTCGATCTTATTCATACTAATGCATGCTCTTATGCCGCTCAGGCCAAAAATTTTGATGTGATTTACTTTGATCCTATGTATCCACCTTCAAAAAAAAATGCTCTAAGTTCAGGGCAGCTAGAGTATCTATCAAAGATTTTAGAAGTAGAGTCCCTGAAAAATAATCCAATAAATGACTTTGAAGTTTTGCAATTAATACCTGCAAAAAAAATGGTTGTAAAAAGACCCATAAAAGCTAAGAGTTTTTCATCGCAACTTAATTATCAAGTTTTAGGCAAGACAACAAGATTTGATGTCTATATTTAAGCTAATCTCTTATGTGACCATCACCTGAGACGATATATTTAAAGCTTGTAAGTTGGTCAATGCCAACCGGACCTCTTGCATGGAATTTACCTGTAGCAATACCTATCTCACCGCCAAGACCAAATTCACCACCATCAGCAAATTGAGTGGAAGTGTTAATCATTACTATTGCGCTATCGATAGAATTGGTAAATTTTGACTGCATATTTTTATCTTCGCTGATGATGGATTCCGTATGGCCTGTTCCAAACTTTCTAATGTGCTCAATCGCTTCTTCAATATTTGAAACAGATTTTATGCTGATTATTGGTGCAAGGTATTCAGTTGACCAATCGCTTTCAGAGGCAGGGATAGCCCTGTCATCAAAATCAATGGTTTGCTTACAACACCTTATTTCACAATTTGCATCTGCAAGAGCGGCTAGGAGTTTTGGTGTAAAAGATTGGGAAATATTTTCATGAATCAGTATGGTTTCAACAGCACCACAAATTCCCGTTCTCCGCATTTTTGCATTAATACAAACTGATAATGCTTTTTGTTCATCTGCGCATTCATCAACGTATATGTGACAGATACCTTCTAAATGACCAAACACAGGGACTTTTGCAGATTTTTCAACCTCCGCAACAAGACTTTTCCCACCTCTTGGAACTATGACATCTATTGAGCCATTTAAACCCTCCAGCATCATGATTGCTGCCTCTCTGCTTTCAGAGGGAACTATTTGAATACATCCTTTTGGCAAACCTGATAGTTTTAATGCTTTTTGGAGAGAATGAACAATAGCTGAGGAAGATCGTAGCCCATCTTTGCCACTGCGAAGAATTACAGCATTACCAGATTTTAGACATAGGCCTCCAGCATCGGCAGCAACATTGGGCCTGCTTTCAAAAATTAAACCTATAACTCCAAGTGGTGTTGCCACTCTAGAAATATTTAAGCCATTAGGTCTGTCCCATGAGGCAAGCACTCTGCCAACAGGGTCATCAAATAATTTAATTTCAGCAAGGGTGTTACATATGCCCTGAAGTCTGCTTGTATCTAGAGCCAAACGATCAATGAAAGCTTCATCTTTATTATTCTCTTGTGCTGCTTTGATATCTAGTTGATTAGCAGCAAGAATGGCATCTGAATCTTCTTGTATTGCTTGAATGGCAAATTCAAAAAAAATATTCTTTTGATCACTGGATGCAGTGTTTAATATTGCGCTAGCACTTTTTGCCTTCAGGCCAATTTGTTGAAGTGATGTAGAAAGCTCCATACTCATTTTTTTACAAACCATGTTGCTTTAGCTCTTTTAGCAAGACCTCTGATAGGCTTTTTATTTTTACCAGAAGTTATAACCATTACACATTTATTTTTGAAACAAATTTCAGCTGCATCAATCTTAGAAATCATTCCACCTTTACCCATTTGACTTGCATGACCAGCCATTTTTTTTATCTGAGGGGTAATTTTATTTACTTCTCTTATTAGCGAGCTAATTCTTCTTGTTTTAACATCTTCCTCAGAACCAAAAAGTCCGTCAACAGTTGAAAGGACAATTAGCAAATCTGCACCTATAAGCTTAGCTACTTTAGCAGCCAAAAGGTCGTTATCACCAAACCTTATCTCATCGGTTGCAGTGCTATCGTTTTCATTGATGATCGGCAAGCATCCAGATTCTAATAATTTGCTTACGGTTTGTGTTGCATTTTTAGATGAAATCTTGAGTTCCGTATCTCTTGGGGTTAAGAGTATTTGACCTATTGGAATAGAAAATTTATTGAGATGTTTTTTCCAGGCTGACATTAATTCTATTTGGCCATGAGCCGCCAAAGCTTGTGATTCAGGTAAGCTGAGGTTTTCTGAAAGTTTAATTTTTTTTCTTCCTAAAGCTATGGCACCGGAGGATACAATTAAAATTTCTTTATTATTTTTTAATAACCAAGCTATGTCTTCACTAATCGAAGCAAGAATATTATTGTTTACTTTCCCATTAGCACCAGCAAGCACGGCTGACCCTATCTTAATAACTATACGTTTATATGAATTTACGTTGCGCATTTTTTTAAGCTAAGTAATACAATGATAAGGGTAATAAAAATGATATTTAAACATAATAAAAATATTTCAAGAAATTTCATTGCATTTTGTTGTTACTTCTTTTTTTTGTCCTCATGTGGAGGTGGCGGAGGGAGCTCTGATGTGCAAGCTAACCCTTTAACTTTTTCAGTTGCTGGTTTGCCATCATCTGTAGAAAGTTACGATGCTATTGCTTTGCAAGTTATCCCCAGCATTGCCGGGTGTAAATTTCAGTTAAACAGCGAAGATTTGTTATGGATGAGTTCCTCAGATGGCCTGAACTTTAATTTTAGAGCACCGATAATTTATGTTAATGCGAAAGAATTTACTTTCAATGTATCTGCAACCACCAATATTTCGCAGCCTGAATGTGCTGGTTCAAAAACCTTAGCGCTTAATGTTGTTAGAAATCAAACAAAGTACATTCCAGACCCAGATCCAAGTAATATTGCATATCTTACCTCTCCATTTTTTAGCGTTCATGACATAGGGTTTGGAGGAATAGAAATCACAGATAGATATTCAGCAACAGTCTGTTACCCCACAGAAAATGATTGTGTTACATATGAGAACGCCTTGTTTGGTCAAGATGCTCATAACATAGCAACCGGCGACTTTAATGGAGATGGTTATGAAGATTTAGTGGTTGCATGGGCTATTTTTCCGCACACCATAGATCAAAGTAAAAAAATTTATGGCCCGATTAATATCTATTTAAATGATCAAAAGGGTGGATTTGCAGAGGACTTGAGCCTGTATGCTGCATCAGAGCCTCCAACCCATCCCTTTGCTTATAGGTTGGTTGTGGATGATTTAAATGGAGACGGCTTGGATGATGTGTTTGCTGGTTCTATGGGTCTATCCGTTGAGCAAGAAAAGGGTTGGGGTATAGAGCCTTTCCCGCATTTTTTGCTGTTATCCAATTCTGTTGGTAAGTTTGAAGAAAGCTCTGCAAATATTAATGATGAAAATAATGGCTTGGGGCAATTATGTAGCTTTGCCCATGATGCAAGTGGCGGAGATCCAGATGGGGATGGTGATATTGACCTTTTTGCTTGCAACATGTTGTTGGTTAACGATGGAGAGGGCAGCTTCACCATTCATCCACACCTAAATCTAGATTGGAATTATGAATATCTTAGTCCTATGAGCAGTCTGCTCGCAGACTTAAATAATGATGGGTTTGACGATATTATTTTTTGGAATTTCAACGATAGGTGGAATTTCGATCAAATGCCTGAAGAAGGCTTTGCTTTGATTAGCGATGGCACTAAAGAAATCCAAAACTGGAAAAAAAATTCCATGCCGCCAGGCCCCTTCGGTATTAATGAGACCAAATACAATCATGCGGCAAGTGGAGATTTAAACAATGATGGTTTTACGGATGTTGTAATTGGAATTACTAGGGCCAATCCCTATTATGAAGGGGCTTATATCCAAATCTTAATCAATGATGGTTTTGGTAATTTAATTGATGAAACTGAGGCACGTTTACCTAACCAAGAAAGAGCAGCTAATCATCATGGAGAAAGCAATATCTATATTCGTGACATGAACCTAGATGGGGCCCTTGACATTATTCATTCAACAAGAGATTTTTACAGCAGTTTTCATGGTGCGCATGTTGCAATTAATGATGGGGTAGGTAATTTTAGATCTCTGCCAAACTCAATCTTCCCTAATAAGCCTGTCTTTGTGAATGGAAATAATGAAATTTTGTTTAAAGGGGTTCCTATCAATGCTGACAATCTGGGTTGTCTTGATATGATCTCAACGACTGATAGCTGGCAAGATGCAGAAACCACAAGAAATTATCTTTTTTCTATTTTAAATACTGATTGCGGTTACTGATACAGAGAAGTTTGGTGCCCCATACCTGAGTCGAACAGGTACTCCCGAAGGAACGCGATTTTGAATCGCGCGCGTCTACCAATTCCGCCAATGGGGCTTGGCGGTCATTGTAGCTGAGATCAACATCTTTTAGAATTAGCTCCTCTCATGAAAACAGAAAAATTTAATTACGATCTTCCTGAGCATCTTATTGCTCAATACCCATCAGAGCACAGGGCTGACTCAAAATTACTCGTTGCCTTAGAATCAATAAAGCATGAGGTTTTTAAAGATATTGGAAATTACATAAGTAAAGGCGACCTTTTGATATTGAATCAAACTTCGGTTATTCCAGCTCGAATGTATGGAGAAAAAATTACTGGTGGAAAAATAGAGATTTTGTTGGAGAGGTTTTTATCTGATCATCAGACTTTAACTCAGGTTAAATCATCCAGAGCACCTAAAGCGGGAGCAGAACTCGTGTTTTCATTTCAAGACAAAAGATTTTCAGCTACTGTCAAAGGTCGTAAAGATAATTTCTTTATTTTAGATTGGTCTACTAATCCACAAGCATTATTTCAGAAATATGGGCAAATTCCATTGCCTCCCTATATGCATAGAGCAGCAGAAAAGTTAGATGAAGAAAGATACGAAACAATCTATGCTGATCCTAATAAACAAGAATCAGTGGCTGCACCCACGGCTGGTATGCACTTTGATCAAGAGTTGCTCAATTCACTGCAGCAAAAGGGTGTGGAGTTTGGTTATGTGAATTTGCATGTTGGAGCAGGTACTTTTAAGCCAGTGCAAACAGACAATATTGAGGATCATGTCATTCACAAAGAACTTGTTGAAGTTGATGCTCGCCTAATTGATCAAGTCAAAAGGGCAAAAGCCAGTAATAGCAAAATTATTGCAGTTGGGACGACATCAGTCAGAGCCATCGAAACAGCTTTCCAAGATGAACCATCTGCCTTTAAAGGTGAAACTTCTTTGTTTATTTATCCGGGATATAAGTTTAAAGTTGTCGATCATATGATCACTAACTTTCATTTACCTAAATCCTCTTTGCTCATGCTTGTTGCAGCTTTTATTGGATATGAAAAAATGATGACTATCTATAAAACTGCCATCGAACAAGAATATAGATTTTTGTCATATGGCGATGCAATGCTTTTGAAATACCATGAAATTTAATGTTTCGTCTACTTCTGGCTATGCCAGGCGAGGAGAGTTAGATTTTCCAAGGGGAAGAGTTCAAACGCCTGCATTCATGCCAGTGGGTACAAACGGGACGGTGAAGGCATTAGAGGTTGAGAATCTCCAGGAAACGGGTTCTGAAATTATCCTTGGGAATACTTATCATCTCATGCTTAGACCTGGGGATGAGCTAATTAAAAATTTTGGTGGTCTGCATAAGTTTTCCAATTGGGACAAACCCATACTTACCGATTCAGGAGGCTTTCAAGTTTGGAGTCTTGGAGATTTAGCAAAAATTACAGAGGAGGGTGTGAGCTTTCAGTCGCCTTATGATGGAAAGAAATGTTTTATGAGTCCAGAGGACTCGATGCAAATTCAAGCTAATCTCGGTTCTGATATTGTTATGGTGTTTGATGAGTGCACTCCCTATCCTGCAGAACATGAGCAGGCTAAAATTTCAATGGAACTATCCTTGCGCTGGGCTCAAAGATCTCGTGATGCTCACAAGTCTGAATCTGCTTTGTTTGGTATTGTTCAAGGTGGCATGCATGAGGATCTCCGCACTCTCTCTCTTCAAGGGCTGGAGGAGATTGGCTTTGATGGTATTGCGGTGGGTGGCTTGAGTGTTGGTGAGCCGAAAGAGGATAAAACCAGAATACTGCAGCATCTTGCGCCCCATTTGCCAGCATCCAAACCTCATTATTTGATGGGCGTAGGAAAACCTGAAGATATTGTAGAGGCAGTTTTTTACGGAATTGATATGTTTGATTGTGTGCTGCCTACAAGAAATGCTCGCAATGGCCAACTCATTACATCTTATGGTGTTTTGAATATCAGAAACGCACCAAGCAAACTCTCAGATGAACCAATTGATCCTAATTGTGGATGCAAAGTTTGTAAAAATTATTCACAAGCCTATTTAAATCATCTTGATAAAACCAATGAAATGCTTGGTTCAATTTTGAATAGTTTTCATAATATCTTCTACTACCAAAGTTTAATGAATCAAATTCGTCTATCAATTGAGACAGATTCATTCGCCAAGTTCATAAAAGACTTCTATAATAAGCGGCATTTAGACGCACCCAAGCATTTAATCTAGGGAGATTATATGAACGAAACACAGCAACAATTACCATGGTGGTTACCAGATCCTATTATTGTCTTTTTTATAGGATTTTTAGCTTTGATGTATTTTATGACAATACGACCTCAGCAAAAACGTATGAAAGCCTTGCAAGAAATGATGGACGGGCTTGAAAAGGGTGATGAGGTAGTGGCTGCAGGCGGAATCATAGGTCGGATCAAGGAAATTAAAGGACCTTACGTCTCAATTGAGGTTAGTGAGAATATTACTTTTAAACTGCAAAAAACTGCTATCGCGAATACCCTACCAAAAGGGACCATTGCATCCATTGACTAGTTAAAGATTATGAATAGATTTTCAATCTGGACATACGCATTTATATTGATGGTGTTGTCTATTGGTTTGATCTATTCCCTGCCAAATTTATATCCTGCCAAGCCAGCTATCCAGATTGCATATACTGATTCAGGTAAATCTGCTGATCAGATTTTACTAAATCAAGTTCAAGACATACTAGAAGACCAATCTATTGGCGTTGAATCAGTTGGACTAAAAGACAATAACATCATTGCAAAGTTTAATTCTTTTGATGATCAGCTTGCTGGCAAAGCGGCTTTACAAAACACTTTGCTCGATCGAGCAATTGTTGCCCTCAATCTTGAACCCTCAACACCTCAATGGCTTAGAGATATAGGAGGAGGGCCATTAAAACTTGGCTTAGATTTATCAGGAGGAGTCCACTTCCTTTTAGAGGTAGATATTGATAGCGCATTAGACAATCGCCTTGAATCGTTGCTGAACGAATATAGAAAGAAATTCCGAGACGATCGAATCAATGTTGAAAGCTCTCGTAAAGAAGGTAAAGAGTTATTGTTTTCCTTTGCCAGTGATGAGGACTATAACAAAGCACTTAGAATGTTTAATGAAGATAATATCACCCCTCTAGGAACTCCATTTTATGATTTAAAACCCAATTCTGTTAGAAACCTTGTTGAGGTTGCCTACTCGCAAAATGCAATCAAAGAAATTAGAGACTACGCAGTCGGGCAAAACCTTATGACTTTAAGGAACAGGGTTAATGAGCTAGGAGTGAGCGAGCCCATCGTGCAACGTCAAGGCAGCAGCAGGATTGTTGTGGAGCTTCCAGGCGTTCAAGACACAACTGCTGCAAAAAAAATTATTGGCAAGACAGCCAATTTAGAGTTTAGGCTTGAGGCTGCATCCACCACTTCAAGATTGCGTAAAGAAGAATTTGATTTTCAAGATGAGCGCATGGGCTCAGCATTTTTAGAAAAAAATATAATTGTTGCTGGAGAAAGAGTTACCAATGCAAGTTCTGGTTTTGATGAAAGTGGATTTGCGCAAGTCAATATCACCCTAGACATGCAGGGTGGCCGCGCAATGCAAAAAGCGACTAATGGAAACATCGGCAGGCGCTTAGGCGTGCTTTTTGTTGAGCAAAAAAATAAATCGGTTTTAATTCAAGATGCAGAAGGCAATGATGTGATAGAGCAGACTTCCTACATTGAGAAAGAAATTATCAGTCTTGCAACGGTTCAGGCAGTCCTTGGAACTGCCTTTAGAATCACTGGGGTTGGCTCACCGCAGGAAGCTAGTGAGTTAGCTTTGCTTCTGAGGGCAGGCGCTTTGGCAGCCCCTATGAAGTTTGTTGAAGAGAGAACGGTTGGCCCAAGTCTTGGAAAAGAGAATATTGAGTTAGGGGTTCGATCCATTATCATTGGCTTACTCTCAGTCATTGCTTTCATGCTTTTTTATTATCGTTGGTTTGGATTTGCTGCAAACATTGCTCTGTTTGCCAATGTTGTTTTGATTACAGGCTTTATGTCTCTACTGGGAGCTACTCTTACTCTTCCTGGAATTGCAGGTATTGTTCTAACCATTGGTATGGCAGTGGATGCCAATGTATTAATTTTCTCTAGGATCAGAGAAGAACTTAAAGAGGGCAAGGATCCTCAGACCGCTATTCAAGAGGGCTTTTCTCGAGCCTTTGTAACTATTGTTGATGCTAATGTGACAACCCTGATTGCCTCTATCGTCCTTTATGCAATTGGCACTGGTCCAGTTAAAGGCTTTGCAATCACTTTGTCGATAGGCATTCTAACCTCTATGTTTACAGCCATCTTGGGCACCAGAGCAATTATCAATTTAATGTATGGAAATAAAAATATTAAGGAGCTTAGGGTTTAATGAACTTTAACATTCCATTCATGAGCTATCGAAGATTTGCAACGATAGGTTCTTTGGTTTTACTGATTATGTCCATTGGTTCCCTCAGTTTTAAAGGCCTTAATCTAGGCTTAGATTTTAGTGGCGGAACTCTCATTGAAGTTTCTTATGCAGAGGCCGCGGATCTAGTCGATATAAGAGACCTGATGACTAACAATGGTTTTGATGATTTTCAGGTTGTAAATTTTGGCTCTAATTCTGATGTGCTAATTAAAGTTGCTGATAAAAATGGTAACAGTCAGCTTGGGGACGTTATCTATAAATTTTTACTAGATGCCGATCCTTCAACCGAGCTTAAAAGAATTGAATTTGTTGGACCTCAGATTGGCTCTGAGCTTAGAGACCAGGGCGGGCTAGGAATGCTTGTAGCCCTTGGCATGATCTTGCTGTATGTTGCCTTTAGATTTCAGTACAAATTTGCACTAGGGGCGGTCGCAGCGCTTGCTCATGATGTCGTGATTATTCTTGGGTTATTCTCATTGCTATCGTGGGATTTTGATTTAACTGTTTTGGCAGCCTTGCTTGCTGTCATTGGTTATTCTTTAAACGATACCATCGTTGTCTCAGATAGAATTAGAGAAAATTTTAGAGGCGAGAGAGGATTTGAGCCTGATGAGATTGTTAATCGGTCTATCAATCAAACATTGTCTAGAACTTTGATTACTTCATTAACCACTTTGCTTGTCTTGTTTGCCTTATTTTTCTTCGGTGGAGATATGATTAGAGGGTTTAGCCAAGCCTTAATTATTGGGGTTTTGGTAGGTACTTATTCTTCAATATACGTTGTAGCCAATATGCTACTAGGCCTTTCAATCACTCAAGATGATCTTGCAATCCCAGAGCCTGAGGGGGCTGAATTTGACGATATGCCCTAATGGGCTGTGAAATTTGGCTTGATGGCTTCAAGCATCTGCTTAAAGCATTTTGGAGTAGCGCACAGGTAATGATCGCTTTTCTTGTAATCAGGATTGCCTAAAAAATCACTTGTTAATGCGCCTGCTTCTTCGGCAATAAGCATGCCTGCAGCAACGTCCCAAATTCCAAGACCATTTGCCCAGAATCCATCCA
>JADHNM010000030.1 GCA_016779505.1 SAR86 cluster bacterium | reverse complement strand
CGACCAATGGATTATGAGTCCACTGCTCTAACCAACTGAGCTACAGGCCCAAAAACATATATGTTTTAGAGCCGCTCATTATATAAGAATAAATCACTTAGGGAAGTATTAGTGATGTTTCAAGTTTTATCATGGGTTATTATTCTCAAATGATTAACTTAGATGGAGTGCAATCTTTTGCAGAGGGCGGTAACAGAAAATGTTATATCAACCCAACAAATCCAAAAAGATGCCTCAAAGTACTTCATGCGAATCTCCTAGAGAATCTCCAAAAAAACTCAGCATGGTATAAGCGTCTAGGAAACAGTGATGGTCTTGATGATAATTTGCGTGAAGAAAAGGCATATAAACAAAAAGCTATTATCTCTCCAATAAATTCTTCGATTTGGAAGCATTTAGCTAAGTGGCATGGAATGGTTGAAACAAATCTAGGGCCTGCTTCAGAGACTGAACTCATTACAAATGATGGAGAAATAGCAGAAACTCTAGAAGCTTACCTATTTAGAGAAGGCCTAACACCTGAGATTAAAAGCGCATTAAGCAACTTTGAAAATTGGCTGAGAGCTCATCTTGTATTAACCAAAAACATCATCCCTCATAATCTTGTTATCAAAAAAGAAAATAATGCTTTGGTCCTAAAGATAATTGATGGGCTAGGAAGCAAATCATTCATACCACTGCCCAAATACAGCAAGTTTTTTGCAAGAATCTATGTAGAGAGACGCATAGAACTTATGTGGAGCAGAATTCATTGGGACCTAAGCGGCCGCAATGGGAATTGGAAGTAAACCGCTTACTCGTCTAAGAAATTCTTTAAATGACTTGAGCGGCTAGGATGTCTCAATTTTCTTAAAGCTTTGGCTTCTATTTGACGAATTCTTTCCCTGGTAACATCAAATTGTTTTCCAACCTCTTCTAAGGTGTGATCTGTATTCATACCGATACCAAACCTCATTCTTAAGACCTTAGCTTCTCTAGCAGTTAATGATGAAAGCACGTCATCCGTCGCAAAGTGAAGGCTGCCTTCAGTTGCATTTTTTAATGGTGAATGAATCACAGTATCTTCAATAAAATCGCCCAAGTTTGAATCCTCATCATCGCCGATAGGCGTTTCCATTGAAATCGGCTCTTTGGCAATTTTGAGTACTTTTCTGACTTTATCTTCAGGCATATCCAACTCTTTACTTAACTCTTCTGGAGTAGGCTCCCTTCCCATTTCTTGCATCATCTGGCGAGACACTCGATTTAATTTATTGATGGTTTCAATCATATGAACAGGGATTCTGATTGTTCTTGCCTGATCAGCAATGGATCTTGTAATTGCCTGTCTAATCCACCAAGTTGCATAAGTAGAAAACTTATAGCCTCTTCTATACTCAAACTTATCAACTGCTTTCATGAGACCGATGTTGCCCTCTTGAATCAAATCTAAAAACTGCAAACCTCTATTTGTATATTTTTTGGCAATTGAGATTACAAGCCTAAGATTCGCCTCAACCATATCTTTTTTGGCTCGTCTCATCTTTGTTTCGCCCATGGACATGGCACGATTAATTTCTTTGATATCCTTAACACTTAGACCAACTCTTTCCTCAACAGCTTTGATAGATTTCTGAGCAATAACTACATCTGGCTTAATGTGCTCTAAAGATTTTTTAGAGTATTTTTTGTTATTTATTAAAGAATCAATCCATTTCACCTTGGTGATGTTGTCACTGTACATCGCAATGAAATCTTTTCGAGGAACTCGTGCTGATTTTACAAATAAAAACTGAATTCTTTTTTCATGCAAACGAATTTCGGCTAAGTCGCTGCGCGCAAAGAAGGCAAGGTCTTCAAACATTTTTGGTGAAAATTTAAGGAACTGGAAAATTAGTCCCAGCTTTGCAAATTCTGCCTTAGCTTCTTTAGAGTGCCTGCCTTTTGATTCAAGGACTTTATTGGTTTTGTTAAATTGGCGCTTTAAATTCGTCATACGCCTTTGAACTTCAGCTAAATCCGGTCCAGTATCAACTTCTTCATCGCTCTCTTCTAACTGTTTTGCTTTCTCACTACCTGGTCCAGCTGAAGGCACCTCTTCCATCTCTTCAAGAAAACCCGTCAATAACTCGCTTAATTTTTTATCTTCGCTTTTGACCTGCTCATAAAAATCAATAATATGCTCGACAATTCCAGGATAATGCACGCTGGCATCGAGTAAATCACGCATGCCCTCTTCGATGCGCTTAGCAATTTCAATCTCGCCTTCTCGAGTAAGGAGATCGACAGTGCCCATTTCGCGCATGTACATTCTGACAGGATCAGTTGTTCGCCCAGTCTCATTCTCAACAGCAGCTAAAGCTTCAGCTGCTTGCTCAAGAGCAATATCGTCTTGGTCGTCGGATGACTCAGATAGCATTAGAGTATCTGCATCTGGTGCAGTTTCGTGAACCTGGAGACCTAGATCATTGATCATCCCAATAATTTCATCAACCTGATCTGGATCGGATATATCCTCTGGAAGATGATCGTTTACGTCCGCATATGTTAAATAGCCTTGCTCGCGGCCTTTTTCAATTAACTCTGCAATCCTTGAACCTTGTTTTTTTAACTTATCCACTCAATGCCTCTTTCTAAATCGTCCACTATATGTGATGCCAAATTAGATTTTTTCAATCTTGTTTTGAACTTAATTTTTTTAACCAATTTCGATCATCGTCAGTGATTTCTTGCTTTTTTAAGATGATTTGCTGTAAATCTCTTCTTTCTGCTGGCGTAATCGAGCTGACATTATACTTGTCTTTGAGTGTTTGCTCCCTATCTTTTTGATTTTTTAATAAAATATCCATGCAATCATTTACAAGTTTCAATGCATTCTTTTCAGATAATTCCAGTCCTGCAACCACCGCTTCTGAAAAATATCCCTTGATTTGCTCAGATTCCAGACTCTCAATCACTCTAGATGGTTTGATGTCGGGTGTTTGTCTGTATAAATCTAGGATTACAAACAAAAAGCTAAATTTGGGATCATCTTTTAATTTATCAAAGAGAGATTCTTGAGCTATTGCTGGGAAAGCCAATAAAGCGCTAAATATATTAATCACCGCCTTGACTCTTACCGGATTGTTAGAACTTGATCTAATAATACGCTCGGTGCCATTTCTTGTGGGAGGACTTGAGGGTGTATCCATGCTTTTGATATCCATGCCACATAATTTAGAAATCTCATTAGCATAAACTTCTTTAATAACAGTGTTATTTATTTTATTAATAATGGGTATGGCAAATGCTGCGGCTTGTGCACGACCCTCCAATGTTTCTAAATTATATTCTTTGACCTTTGATAAAAAATAGGATGAAAGAGAAATGGACTCATCTAATAATTTTTGAAACGCTTTCAAGCCAAATTCATTGATGTAAGAATCTGGATCATGACCTTCCTCAAAAAAGACAAAATGGATATTCATATCTTCTCTGATAATTGGAAAAGTATTTTCAACTGCTTTCCATGCCGCTTTACCTCCAGCCAGATCACCGTCAAACGCAAAAAATATTTTATTTGTGTAACGCATGATCTTTGAAACATGATTTGGTGTAACAGCTGTTCCGAGTGTTGCTACTGCATTTTTGATACCATGCTCATAAAGACCTATAACATCCATATACCCTTCAACAACTATAAGAGAGGCAATATTTTTTTCTTGCTCTTTGACCTCATACAAACCAAACAACTCATTTGATTTATTAAAAAAAGAGGTTTCAGGAGAATTCAGATACTTTGGCTCCCCCTCATCTATGATTCTTCCGCCCATGGCAATAAAGTCACCTTTTATATTCCTTATGGGGAAGATAACTCTGCCTCTAAATCGATCATAGAATCGATCATCTTTCTTGCTAAATAACCCCGACTCATCTAACTCTTTGCTTGGTATGTCAGAGCCCAAATGGTTAATAAGGCCGTCCCATTTATCTTGTGCATAGCCAATGTTAAATTTCTTTGCTGTGGCTCCAGTAATCTTTCTATCTTTTAGATATTGAACTGCCTTGGGAGCAATTTTTTCATTTAGATTTGCTTGATAAAATTTAACCGCTTTCTCAACCAGGCCGCTTGGCTTAGATTTTTCAAGCCTATTATTTTCATAGGGGACAGTCATCCCAGCTGAACTTGCGAGAGTTTCTATTGCATCAACAAATTCTAAATTTTCGTAGCGTCTGATAAAGTGAATGGCATTGCCAGATTCTTGACAAACAAAACAATAAAAAAACTGCTTTTCTTGATTGACGGCCATGGAAGGATTTGAATCATCATGAAATGGACATTGGCACCAGAAATTTGATCCCTTTTTATTGACAGGTATGCGTCGACCTACAACATCAACAATATCCGTTTGGTCTAATAACTGGTCAATAAAACTAGTTGGAATTGACATGATGCTCTATCCAATTATCTAAAAATATTTTGGCTGCCAAATCATCGATGCGATCATATTTTGAATCTGTTTGCATCAACTGCTTTGCCTCAAATGAGGTTAATCTCTCATCCACTAATTCACAAGGAATATTGCTAATCTTTTGCAGTTTCTGAAAAAATGGATCAACTTTTTTCATCATATCGCTTGGAGTGCCATCCATATTTAACGGCTTCCCTACAAGCAACCGATCCGGTTTCCACTCATCAATAAGGTTAGAAATTGTATTCCAAATTTCTTTACCTTCACGTGCTACATTGAGAATCATTAAAGGAGAAGAGGTCTTGGTGATAGTTTGTCCAACAGCCACTCCAATGTGCTGTGTACCGAAATCAAAAGCTAAAATCTGCATTGTTAAGAGTTTGTAAAATTCCAGTCTCGAATGATTTCAAGCTGCTCATAGTTTGCCAACATATCTTCAGGAAAAGGCTCAAATGGAGCTGACTGATACAAAATTTTTAAGGCCAAAGCATCCAACACTGAATTGCCTGAGGACTGCAAAATATCGGCGGCTATTAAATTACCCCTATTATCGATTGTGGACTTAATTTGAACTCTGAAATTACCTTGAATAATATCTGAACGTGAAATTTCGTAATAGCCAGCTGTCTCAACCTGTCTTTGCCAAGCATTTAGATAAATAGCCTCAAAACTTTCTAAGGTTGAATTAGATTCTAGACGCCTAACGCTGAGTTGAGATTGGTCTTGAGACTTGATGTCTCGAGATACCATTGCAGCTTGTTGACTATTTTGTTTTAAAGACTCAAAGCCATTCAACCCTCTGCCCTGCATATCAAACTCTGAATTAGCAAATTTAATATTCACGATTGCTTCTTCATTAAAGTCCCATGGTTGCTGAATGACAACAAAGCTGATTCCAAAAATAGCTACTCCATGAAATATCAAAGAAGCTAGGATGGATTTTTTAAACCCCCATCTTTGAATTCTCTGCTTATAAATGAGTGGCTGCATCTTATAATGATTCAAGCAAAGTTTTAATCGGATTTTGGCCGGTTTGAGACAGAATCTCTCTTGCGCCTGTAGGACTTGTGATA
The DNA here is from genome assembly GCA_016779505.1 of SAR86 cluster bacterium. Taxonomy (GTDB): domain Bacteria; phylum Pseudomonadota; class Gammaproteobacteria; order Magnimaribacterales; family D2472; genus D2472. The sequence goes on along the minus strand of JADHNM010000030.1, from coordinate 7,187 downwards.
TTAATTTCAGTTAAATAATTTCCAATCATATCTATCCCTGCAAACATAATGCCTTCTTCTATCAATAACTTGCCAATCTCTATGCTTACTTCAAGCTGATCATTTGATAATTCTCGAGCTTCACCTTTGCCGCCAGCTGCAAGATTGCCTTTGAAACTTCCACCTTGAGGTATTCTTGCCAATGCAATAGGAAATGGTTTGCCATGAATAATGAGTATTCGATAATCACCATCGTATATTTCCGGTAAGAAATTTTGCACCATGACCATGGTTTGATAATTATTTGTTAAAGATTGAAAAATTTCTAAATGATCTTTGGAGTTTTCATCAAACTTATAGATTGACTCTCCACCCATGCCATCAAGAGGCTTAAGGATAATGGTTGAGTATTTTTTTTTAAATAATTCGAAGTCTTCTTCTTTGCAGATAACGCTTGTCTCAGGCATCCAATGAGAAAATTGAAGGGCAAAAATCTTTTCATTGAACTTCTTTAAGGCTGAGGGTCGATTAACTATATTGGCACCTTCGGCTTCAGCCTGAGACAGCAAATGCAAGGCATTCATATAATCCCCATCTACTGGTGGATCCTTCCTCATAAAAATATAATCAATATCTTTCAGTGGTTGAGCTTCATTAACTATCTTGCTAATTTGTGGGTTAGTGATGGGATCTTTGATTTGAGAGAAATTGGCAAAAGTTACTTGGTCTCTATAAATTAAATCTTTCATCTCGCACTGGAGAATTTGACCACCCAGATTAAAAACCTCCTGCATCCACAAAATAGTTGTGTCTTTTTTTGGATTTAATTCACCTAGAGGATCGGTAATAAATAGCGAAGAAGTACCTTGCATTAATATTCTCCAAATAAGCTATGAAACATAGATAAGCCAACAACAGGAGCTGTTTCAGCACGCAATACATAATGCCCTAACCTAAGAGACTGCAATCCTAACTCCTTGATGGTTTTGCGCTCAGTTTCTGAAAAACCCGATTCAGGACCTGTGATAATGGCAATACTATTTAAACTCAAAATTTCATAATCTTTGATGAATTGATTAGCAATTGTATCAAGAACGAACAGCCCCTCGATATCTGAGGGTGTCTTTATACTCTGAAGGCATTCTTTGAGCCCGTTAAAGTAATGAATGCTTGGAACATGATTGCACCCAGATTGTTCGCATGCACCTATGATCGCCTCTTCCAGCCGAAGACTTAACTTAGATAAATCTTTTTTTGCTAATGATTGATCCAAATGATCTGGCTTGTAAATAAGGATTGAGTTAACCCCTAATTCAATGAGCTTTTGTAATGAGTAGACTAGATTCTCTTTTTTAAGATATGGAATTATCGCTTGATACGATTTTTGATAGGGGTTTTGCATGAATAAAATATCATCGATATGAAAATTTATATAAGCTTTTGCTATCTCTTGAATAGTCCCATTCGCTAGAGAACCCCGACCATCAAATAGCTCTACAGGATCATTCGCTTTCAACCTAAGAACCTTGGCAAGATGATGTATTTGTTTTATGTTGGTGCACTTATAACTTGATGAAGATAATTCAGGACAAAAAATTCTCGGCTTTCTCATCAAGTAATTATAATTGGTATTTTTTATAATGAGTCAAAGTCATATCATTCTTGTCAGACATGGAGAGGCATCTGCAGCATGGTCTGTTCATCCAGATCCTGGTTTAAGTGAGCTGGGTCGCAAGCAAGCAGAAAATTCTGGCAAAGATCTAATAAATCAAATGGCTTCCTATCAGCTTCTTTCTAGTCCAAAAAAGAGAGCTATTGAAACTATGGAAATAATGCGCATAGAAAATAAATACCCTTTTAAATTAGATTCAAGATTTATAGAAATACCATCAGATAATGTTGATGTTAATAAAAAAAAGGAGTGGCTATCGAGGATTTTCACGGCTCCAGTAGAAGAGCTGCCCGAAACTGTTAGGGAATGGCGCAGCAATTTAATAAGCTGGCTGAAAGACGCTGAAGGCAATTTTATTGTGACCACACACTTCATGGTGATTAATGCATTGGTTTCTTATATTACAAGCAATAATGCCATCTCATATTTTCATCCTGATTATGCTTCTAGGACAGAAATTTTTACAAAGAATGGAGAATTGACTCAATTAATTTTGGGTGATGATAAAAAAACTGTAATTAATCTGTAAAACTAGTTGAGCAATTTTTAATCAGCTGTAGAATTTATATTTTGCAGAAAAATCTCTAACTAATGACTAAAACAGTCTCACAAAAACTAAAAAATAAGCCTCTTAGTGAACAAGTAAGAAAGGCTATGAAGAAATATTTTGCCGCTCTTGGTGATGCAACTCCAGCAAATGTCCATGAAATGGTAATGGCTGAGGTTGAGCCTGAACTTTTGAAAGCAGTAATGAATTACACAAACAACAATCAATCTAAGGCTGCAAATGTTCTTGGATTAAATAGAGCCACCCTCAGAAAAAAATTACATCGATACAACATAATAGAAAAATCATGAGCTTAATTACTCCAAAAACTGCCCTTATCAGCCTGTCAAATAAATCTCATTTAGACGAGCTGATAAAGTTTCTGCTTGATCAAGAGGTCAAAATCATCTCAACTGGTGGAACTTACAATGCCATAAAAAAAATTACAGATAAGGTCATAGAGGTATCAGAATTTACAGGATTTGAAGAGATGATGGATGGTAGAGTTAAAACTTTACATCCCAAAATTCATGCTGGGATTTTAGCCAGAAGAGAGCTAGATTTAGAGGTTTTAACTGACCGCGGGTATGAGGTCATTGATATGGTGATTGTTAATCTGTATCCATTCCAAGAAACAGTAGCGTCAGGGTGTTCGTTTGAGGAAGCTATAGAAAAGATTGATATAGGTGGGCCCACAATGATTAGATCAGCGGCTAAGAACTTCAAAGATGTTGCGGTAGTATCTGATCCAGCTGACTATAAATATTTAATTGATGAATGGAAAAATCAAGGTGGTATCAGTTACGAATTTAGAAAGCAGCTTTCAGAAAAAGTTTTTCAACTTATGGCTGAATACAATTCAGCTATTGCAAATTATTTAAAAAATATCTCTTCGAATGCACATCAATATAATTTTAGTAAAAGTGAATCATTAAGATACGGAGAAAATCCTCACCAAACTGCAGATTTGTTAACTTTCTCTAATTTAGAACATAAAAATATTGCCAATGCAGATGTTCTTCAAGGCAAAGAACTTTCATACAACAATATTGTTGACGCTGATGCTGCCTGGGAATGTGTCAGAGCATTTGATGAACCAGCGTGTGTGATTGTAAAGCATGCTAATCCCTGTGGAGTTGCAGAAGCAAACTCTGTCTTTGATGCATATGATCTAGCATTTAAGACTGATCCAACCTCTGCCTTTGGTGGCATTATTGCTTTCAATAGAGAGCTGGATAAAAAAACTGCGGAAGAAATAAATGCTCGTCAATTTGTTGAAGTTGTTCTGGCCACAGGTTTTGAAGAAGCTGCATTGGCCGAACTTGCTAAAAAGAAAAATGTTCGGGTTTTATGTGTGGACTTAGAGCAAGATAATCCATATCCGGGGGTAATTAAAAAAGTCTCTGGGGGAATATTAATACAAAGTGATGATAATTTTATTGTCCCTCAAGCAGACCTTAAATGTGTTACAAAAAGACAACCGACCGATGAAGAAATCAATGATCTGATGTTTGCTTGGAAGGTTGCTAAATTTGTAAAATCCAATGCTATTGTTTATGTCAAAAATAAACAGACCATCGGTATTGGTGCCGGTCAAATGAGCAGAGTGATAAGCGCTGAAATTGCAAATCTTAAAGCACAAGAAGAAGGTTTAGAAGTCAAGGGTGCGGCAATGGCCTCAGATGCTTTTTTTCCATTTAGGGATGGCATAGATAAAGCGGCTTCGAGCGGAATTGCAGCAATTATTCAGCCTGGTGGTTCGATAAGAGATGAAGAAGTAATTGCGGCAGCTGATGAAAATAACATTGCAATGGTCTTTACTGCAACCCGTCATTTTAGACATTAAAAAATGCACATTTTGGTTATTGGATCAGGAGGCAGAGAGCATGCATTAGCATGGAAGTCAGCTCAGGATGAATCGGTGTCTGAAGTGTTTGTTTGTCCTGGAAACGCAGGCACTGCATTAGAAAATAAAGTATCCAATGTCTCTATTAATATTGATGACTTTGCAGCAGTTAAAGATTTTTGTGTTAAAAAAAATATTGAGCTTGTGATTGTTGGACCAGAGCAACCCCTCGTTGATGGGCTGGTAGATTATTTGCAAAGGAATGACATCAAAACCTTTGGCCCCTCCAGTGCCGCAGCCCAATTAGAGGGCTCTAAAACATTTTCAAAAGACTTTTTTGTGAAATATGGTATTCCTACAGCAACGTATGCAGCATTTGATAATTTTGATAGTGCAAAGGATCACCTAAAGAAGATTCAATTTCCAACAGTAGTTAAAGCCGATGGGTTGGCTGCAGGTAAAGGCGTCATCATTTGCCATACTGAAAATGAAGCCCTGGCAGCCCTCACTAGCATATTTAAAGATCAAGCTTTTGGAGTTGCTGGAGCAAGCGTCGTTATTGAGGATTTTCTAATTGGTGAAGAAGCAAGTTTCATTGCAGTGGTTAGCAAAGATAAAATTATTCCTCTTGCAACCAGCCAAGATCATAAGGCTGTGGGTGATGGTGATGTAGGTTTAAATACTGGCGGAATGGGTGCATACTCACCCGCGCCAATAGTTGATGAAAAGATGCATCAAAAAATTATTGATGAAGTGATGCAACCTACCATGCAAGGTTTAATTGCTGAAGGTTCGCCCTATCTTGGTTTTTTATATGCTGGACTCATGATCAATAATGGAGAATTAAAAGTACTAGAATTTAATTGCAGATTTGGAGATCCAGAAACACAACCTATCTTGCTCAGACTAAAATCAAGCTTGGTTCAACTCTGTCTGGCTGCCATTGAAGACAAGTTAGATTCTTATCAAATTGAATGGTCTAAACAACATGCGTGTGGTGTTGTTATTGCAAGTCAGGGTTATCCCGAGGACTACTCAAAAAATAATAAGGTTTCATTTCAATCTACAAATGCAGATGGAATAAAACTATTTCATGCGGGAACAAAGCTTCATAATGAAAAGGTTTTAACATCTGGAGGTAGAGTTTTTTGCGCTACTGCTTTAGGCAAAGATCTTCAAGAAGCGCAATCAAAAGCGTATGATCTGGTAGAATCTGTATCCTTTGATGGAGCTTTCTATCGAAAGGATATTGGAAACAAAGGAATAAGATGAATTTGTTAGATAATTTTGTAAATGAATGTGACATTGCATTAAAAACATTATCATTTAAAAAAAGTGGGACAGGCAGATCATACCCAAGCAATCAAACTCCCGCAAAACTTTCTAAAAAAGAAAAAAACTTATCTGCTCAACTCATGCGAATAAATTTAGCTGGCGAAGTAGCGGCACAAGCCCTTTATAGAGGACAAGCAATGGTTTGCAAGGATGCTGAAATAAAAGCCCACCTTGTGCGAGCAGGTGAAGAGGAAACCGACCATTTAATTTGGTGTAAGAAGCGTTTAGAGGATTTAAATGGCAAGCCCTCAATTCTTAATCCAGTTTGGTATGCGGGCTCCTTTGCTATTGGTGCAATATTTGGCAGTCTTGGAGAAAAAACTAGTTTAGGGTTTGTAGAAGAAACTGAAAAACAAGTTGTTAAACACCTTGAGAGACATTTAGACAAAGTTTCCAAAAATGATGTTGAGACAATTGAAATTTTAAAGACCATGAGAGCTGATGAAGATGAGCATGCTCAAGAAGCTTCAGAGAATGGTGGGGAATCACTCTCTGCACCGACAAAAAAAATTATGAGCCTTACTGCTAAAGTAATGACTTCATCAAGCGCTTATATTTAGAAAGAGCCTCTCATCAAACTCTCTCCAATAAGAAATACCTTAATATTATTCATTTTTAAATAATCCATATCTTCTCGCGATTTAATTCCAGATTCTGCAATAAATATATTTTTTTGTCTGAATGTATGTTTAAGTCGAACTGAATTATTTAAATCTACTTCAAATGTTTCTAAGTTTCTGTTGTTAACACCAATTAATGCATCTTCAAAGTGCTCAACCCTCTTGAGTTCATTTTCATCATGCACTTCAATCAAATAATCAAGCTCTAACTTTTTAGCAATGTTGATAAAATCTTCTATTTCTTGATCAGTAAGAATGGAGGCGATTAACAAAATACAATCTGCACCAATGAGTTTAGATTCATAGATTTGATATTCATCTATCATAAAATCTTTTCTTAAAATAGGTAACGAAGTTATTTTCTTAACCTCTTTTAAATATTCAACGCTGCCCATAAAGAAGTCTTCTTCAGTCAAAATTGATAAAGCCGATGCACCAAAACTCTCATAGTCCATTGCTATCTTTGTAGGATCAAAATCTTCTTTGATAACTCCGGCACTTGGCGAGGCTTTCTTTATTTCTGCAATGATGGCTTCATCTTTGTTTGAAATATGATCTTTAAATTTGCCCCTAGGAAGCTTGAGATTTTCTAAAGAGCCTTGAATTTTCTCTAGAGGAAATTCAGCTTTCTTGAGAACAAGATTGGCTTTAGTATTGGCAACGATTTTTTGCAGAATGCTCATTAGCTATTTGATACTCGAACATAGGAAGCTAGTTTATCTGCAGCCATGCCGTTATTCATTAACTCAAATGCAAACTCTACTCCATCTGCAATTGATTTGACTCTTTTTGCGAGATACAAAGCTGCGCCAGCATTAAGTGCAATCATATCTTGCACAGCTGAGCTCTCTCCAGCAAAAGCTTCTCGAATTAATTGCAAACTATCATCGGATGATTGAGCTGAAATTTCAGAAAGTGTCCCAAAAGATAAACCAAAATCCTTTGGAGAAATTTCATACTCAGAAATAGTATTATCTTTTAGCTCAGCAATATAAGTTGAGTTTGTGATGGTGATTTCATCTAACCCATCAAATCCATGCACAATAAGAACATGGTCCATAGATAAATTCTTTGCAACCGATGCAAAAGTTCTCACCAAATCTTTTTGGTAAACGCCTAGGATTTGCCTTTTTGCACCACATGGATTTGTATGAGGGCCTAGCAAATTAAACAAGGTTTTCTTTCCAA
>JADHNM010000029.1 GCA_016779505.1 SAR86 cluster bacterium | reverse complement strand
AAAGCGATGCGGGGTTGTTTGTTTGCTAAAACAGAAAGTAAATTAGTTGAGTTTGCGAGCAATGTATTCCAGGCCTACTGGAGTGAAGGGAAAGACATCAGCCAGGAAGATTTATTAGTAGATATTGCCGAAAATTCAAATTTAGACACTGAGGAATTTAAAAAATTTATCACATCACAGGAGGCCAAAGATCTTTTAAAAAAAAATACTGATGAATTGATTGGGCGCGGAGGATTTGGCTCGCCAACTTTTTTCTATAATGGAAAAATGTTTTTTGGTAATGATCGTTTGCATCTACTTGAAGAAGCAATTACAAAAAATTTAATTTAAAGCTGCGCCTTATAGGCTTCTTCTCTTACAAGTTCTGGGCTGCCTAGTATTTGGCGATTTAAACCAATTCGCTTGAACCAGTAATGTAAACCGAGCAAGTCGGTGAAACCCATGCCGCCATGAACCTCGGTAGCTTTCTTTGCAATACCTTTGCTCATTTCAGAGACATGTGCTTTTGCATGACAGGCCATCAATCTCGCTTCACTAGGACTATGGTCATGGCAATGGGCTGCATGCCAAACCATAGCATAGCAAGGTTCTAAATCAGCAGCCATTTCGGCACACATGTGCTTTACAGCTTGAAATGATCCTATGGCTCTACCAAATTGCTTGCGCTCTTTAGCATAGTCAACTGCCTTATCTATCATGGTTTGTGATGCCCCAAGAGAATCTGCTGCAAGCATAATCCTGCCAGCATCAATTGCTTGGTTGATTGGCTCTACAGAGTCTGAGGAATTCTCCAGCAGCTCCGCCTTTAAGTTTTTACAAATTACTTCCGCATATTGCCTGGTTTTATCAACCGTTATTAATTTAACTATTTCTAGGTTTCCAGATTTGGCATCCACAACAAATATTTGACCTTTGTCATCTGCAAGCAACAGATGCGTTGCATCATTTGCATCGAGCACAAACATAGCTCTACCATTTAATACATTGTCTGAAAAAGTTATCCCAGCATCATTTCTTTTGCCTATGAATTCGCTAAAACCTACTCCAAAACGACATTCATTGGTGGCGATTTTAGAAAGATAATTCTCATGTTGTGAGATACTGCCTGCGTGTCTAATCGCTATTGGCGCCATTACATAGGGTGCAATAAATGGAGTAGGGCCCACGCCGCCCCCTAAAGCTTCTGAAACAACAGCGGCAAAGAGTAAATCTAGACCTAGGCCACCAAACTCTTCTGGAATTAAGAGCCCATTAATACCTAAATTAAGAAGGCCTTGATGAATTTCAGCAGAAAGGTTCTTTTCATCGCCGCTAGCAATATGCTTAATATTGTCTATCGTGGCATGTTCTGCTAGATATTTTCTTACATTGTCCTGAAAAAAGGATTGTTCTTCTGATAAGCCAAAATACATTTTATGCTCCCTCTACTTTTGGTTCTTTGGGCATGCCTAGACCCCGTTCTGCAATAATATTCTTTTGAATCTGGCTGGTGCCACCGCCAATAATGAGGCCCAGAAAATACATATATATGAATTGCCATGTGCCATCATTTTTAAGATGTGGGCTATCTTCATACAAGGTTCCAATTTCACCCATCACATCAATTGCAAGGCCTTCTAATTCATGCCTTAACTCTGTTCCGATAAGCTTTTGAATCATTTTGCCTATCTTTACATCAGCTCCTGGATTTAACTTAGCTGATAGCAGTCTTAATGCATGAGATTGTTGGGCTAAAACTTTACCTTGAATTTGCATCAATCGATCTCGATAAATTGGATGCTCAATTAATGGTTCGCCATCAAGTGTTTCTTCTTTCATTAAATGTATCAGCATATTCAATCTATTCATTGTTGCATCTGGTGGAGCCAAGGAGCCTCTTTCGTGGCCTAAAGTTGCATTTGCAACAGCCCAGCCTTCACCTCTTTTGCCTACAATATTGCTTGCAGGAATTTTCACATCTGTAAAAAAGACTTCATTAAATCCTGCCTTCAAAGTCATATCAACAAGCGGTCTAATTTCAATGCCTGGAGTATCCATCGGTATGAGTAAATAGCTTATTCCAGCATGTTTAGGAGCATCTGGTTCAGTTCTGACAAGACAAAAACACATCTGTGAGTATTGCGCAGTGCTGGTCCATATTTTTTGACCATTAATCACCCATTCATCGCCAACCAACTCTCCTTTAGTTTGTAAACTTGCCAGATCACTCCCGGCATTTGGTTCAGAGTAACCTTGGCACCAAATCATTTCTCCATGGAGTGTAGGTTTGATGTAGGCTTGCTTTTGTTCCTCGGTACCCATCTCTAATAGAGTTGGAACCAGCATATCAATCCCTTGACCACCCATTGCAGTTGGAGTGTTTGATTTGGAGAATTCTTCAGCAATAATTCTACTCTTAAGAATATCTGCTTCGCCGCCATATCCTCCGTATTCTTTTGGAACTGAACGAGCAAAATATCCATGCTCTATTAAAATTTTTTGCCATTCAGAGCGAGACATTTTTTTCTTACCTGAGCCTCCTGAGCTTTTCAATAATGGAGATGAAGCCTTATCTGTAAAAGATAAGTTTCTATATTTTTTGCAAAAGCTTTGGACTTCATTAGTAAAGTCTTGGTAATCTGATCCGAAATTTAAATCCATAATTTTTCCTTTTTATTTCCAATGAGGCTTTCTTTTTTCTAAAAATGCAGCAATACCTTCCTTAGCATCTTCACTTTCAAAACATTTAGCAATTTGTTTTTGGAGATAAGGCAGAGCCTCATCAAATTCCAAAGCATCTTGTTTCTCATATGCTTCTAGACCAAATTGCATGGTTCCTGGGGCTAGACTCGCTAGTTCTTTGGCTAGCTCGCTAACTTTTTTATCTAGTTCATCAGTCGCTACATATTCATTGATTAACCCCCATCTCTCAGCTTTATTTGCATCAATGGGCTTACCACGCATAATAAAATCAAGCCCAGCTCTTTTAGGCATCACTCTGAATAATCCAGCCATGACCATAAAAGGCCACAAGCCTCTGTGTATCTCAGGTGCTGAAAATTTAGCTGAATCAACAGCTATAGCATGAGTTGCATTTGTGACTAATAATAATGCTCCTGCCAGGACTGATCCTTGGATTTTGCATATAACTGGTTTGTGCAGTCTTCTAAGAGAGAAACTGATATCATCTGCGCCCTCAATTTTCGGCACGTTAGAATCTTCTTTAGCAAGCCTAAGATCAGCTCCGGCACAAAAAATATCTCCTTCCGCATCAATAACAACAACCCTGATTTCTCTTTCTTGTTTTGCGTATGCTAAAGCATAATTAAGCTCATTCATCATCACATTATTCAATGCGTTTTTTTTCTCAGGTCGATTTAATGTAATGGTTAAAATATTATTTTTAATATTTACTTTCGTGGCTTGAAAATCCAAACCCTCTAAAGATAATTTATCTATGCTCATATGTTTTCCTCAAATAAAGATTTAGGGATATCTGCATACTTGGCTCTTAAGTATTCCCCGAGAGATTTAGCTTGGCCATCTTTCCTAGTGTTAGAAGAAACTCCATCTTCTAATATGTCATGGATGTAAAAATTTAGCGAAAGTATGTTTGGAAGCTCATATCTGTCTATTTCAAATTCCCTTATGTCAGGCATCAATTCTTTGATTTTTTTGACAGTCAAATAATTATTTAAAAAAGAGAATGCATTTTCACTTTTTGCCCATACACCGATATTGGCACAGCCTCCTTTATCACCAGATCTAGCACCAAAAAGCTCTCCTAATGGTTTGTTGAGAGTTTCGCCTGATGGAGGAGGGGGTATTTCAATTGGTTGTTTTTGATAATAAGATTCTTCTAAATTCAGTTGATTGGTTGGCTTTACATTAATTTCTTTGCCATCAACATGAACAGTCTCTTTAATGTATTTGCTATCTATTAAAGCAGGCCAATAGACTAAGACTGGTCCTCCAGGTCTCACTCCGCCTCCTGTAAAAAATCCTGGATAATTAGCTAAAGCCAGTTCTATCATTTTTGCTGTAAACATTCTGCCAACTAGATCAGGATCTTTTGATTTAACCGAAATTCTTAGAGAGGCCATTGCTTCTTCATTAGAATTTGGATCTTTTTTGTCAGTTCTATCTAATAAAATTGAAACCTCATCAAATTGCTCTTTGCCTCCAACAGAGTTAAAAAGTGCATCAGCAATAATTTGAGCTTTTTCTTCAATGTCTATGCCTGTAAGAATGAACTCCATGCCATTTCTATAACCCCCAGCAAGATTAATACAGACTTTGTGAGTGCTAGTTGGCGAGCTTCCCCTGCAACCTGATACATAAACTCTGTCTTTGGAAACTTCCTCAATATTCAAGGTATCAAAATGAGCTATAACATCTGGATTTAAGTATGCGGGAGTACTAATTTCATATAAAAGCTGTGCAGTTACAGTTCCAGCAGATACTAAACCGCCAGTGCCTGGATGTTTAGTAATATAAAAACTTCCATCGTTTTTGATTTCAGCTATTGGATAGCCAACATTATTAAAGCTTGGCACCTCTTTAAAAAAAGAATAGTTGCCACCAGTTGCTTGGCAACCACACTCAATAATATGACCTGCTGCTAATGCGCCAGCCAATGCATCATAATCATCTCTCTTCCAATTAAATTTCCAGGCTGCTGGACCAATTACTACTGCTGCATCCGTCACTCTTGGACATACGACAATATCAGCGCCTTCATCTAATGCCTTCTTAATTCCCCATGCTCCAAGATAAGCGTTTGCTGTGAGTATTTGGCATCCTGATTTATCAATCGGGATATTTTTATCAATGTTTAAAAATGATTCTCCTTCCTCTTTTAGGGAGTCTATTCTTGGCATCAAATCATCCCCAGTTATATATGCTACTTTGAGAGAAATATTGAGCTCTTCCAAGATTTTTTCTATTTCATTGGCCATAGAAGAGGGATTTAAGCCACCCGCATTGGTAACAATTTTAATATTTTCCTCTTTACAGGTTTTGGCCACTGCTTTGACTTGCTTTAGAAAGGTGCCCACGTATCCCTTATCCTCCCCGCGTTGCATCTTTTGATTAAAAAGAATTGTCATGGTGAGTTCAGCTAAATAGTCTCCAGTCAATACATCTATAGGCCCTCCATCTACCATTTCTTTAGCAGCAGATAATTTATCTCCGTAATAACCGCTACAATTTGCAATTTTAATAACGTTATCGCTCATGTTAGTTCCTCACTTTGATTCCATTTAAAATTATTTGAGTTATCGAGTTTGCAGACTCTTCAGGGGTGGAATCAATGAGTTTATTTTTTTCTTTAATAAATTCTTTACCAATGCCGCCAAGCAGTATTGCAAATGCTTTCGAGTCTATTTTTATAATTTCTTTTTTGTCAATTGCTTGATTCAAAAGTTTTTCTGTCATATTAGTTATAAAACTTGCATGTTGTTCAGCCATAGGTTTCAAACGATCAAACTTACCAATATCTTTCTGTATTAGAGGAAATTTTGGCCCAACTGCCTGGTTCACAATTTTGAGATATTTTTCTAATTTTTCTATTGGTGATTTGATATCAGATATTGAATCTAGAGCATGTTTACCATGTTTCCTTAGGATGCTATCCATTGTCATTACTATTAATTGATCTTTACTGGGAGCAATTTCATACAAAGTTCTTAATGAAATTTTCAAAGTTGATGCTATTTGAGACATTGTCATTTTGGGAACACCTTGTTCTAGAAGATCTTCAAGGTCTGATATTATTTGACGATGTTTGTCGGTAATAGGCGCAAGTTTTTTCGAGCTTAAACTTTTAATTTTTTCTATGCTTTGCACTATTTCTATTTAATGATCATCAAAAGGGCACCATTTTCTACTTGTTCGTTTTGATTAATAAACAGTTCATCTATCACTCCATCTTGAGTTGCGATAACAGAGTGTTCCATCTTCATAGCTTCTAATATCACCAAAGTTTCCCCCTTTTTAATCTTGCTGCCTAATTTGACTTTAAGTTCGATTACTTTGCCTGGCATGGGTGCTGTTAGTCCGCCATCTGTTAGCTCTCGACTAATATTTTGAAACTTTGGCAATTTTGTAAATAAAATGTCTCCCCAGGGGCCATGAACAACCAAATCTTCATCTTGCCTGGTAACTTTAGAGAACAATCTTGAGTTATTAATCTCAAGATCTAATCCCGACTCTTTCCACTCAATGACTTTTGCAATTTGGCCTTCATTTATTTCAAAATGACCATCTCGATTTGTTTTATAAGATATTGCTATTTCTCCGAGAGCAGATTTGAACTCAATTTTTTGTCTAGGCAATCTTGAGTTTGTCCAGCCTGATTGAATCTCTTTGAGAATGGGAGCATTTTTTCTATTCTCTCCTTGAATCCAAAGAGTTGCTGCTATGGCTGCTTGCTCTAAAATTTCTTGCTCCAGTTCAATTGATCTTTTTGGCTTAGCCTTGGCAATGAAATCAGAAGTTGTATCACCTTTATGAAAATGGTCAGACCTTAAGCACTCAACTAGGAAATCTCTATTAGTTGTTACTCCTCCAATGTGAAGAGATTGTAAGGCTAATGCTAATTTATTAGCTGCATCAGTTCTATTTTCTCCCTTTGTTATTACTTTGGCTAACATTGGATCAAAATCAGTTCCCACCACTGAACCTTGCTGAACACCGCTATCCCATCTAGCATTAATCTTGTCATCAGGCTCAAATGCTATCAACCTTCCAGTAGCTGGTAAGAAATCATTTGAAGGGTCTTCTGCATAAAGCCTAGCTTCAATTGCAGATCCACTCCATTCAATATCATCTTGGTCATAGCCAAGAGCCTCACCTCTTGCAATTCTCAACTGCTCATATACCAAATCTTTTCCTGTAACTTCCTCAGTAACTGGATGCTCAACTTGCAATCGAGTATTTACTTCTAAAAACCAAAATTCACCTGTTTTGTCATCGACTAAAAACTCTACTGTACCCGCTGATTCATACTTGAGTTTTTTTGCTAATTTAATTGCTGCACCCCCCATTGCTGATCTCATTTTTGAATTTACTCTTGATGATGGAGATTCTTCAATGATCTTTTGATGTCTTCGCTGTATAGAGCACTCTCTTTCACCTAAATGCACTATGTTTCCATGCGAATCACCTAAAATTTGTATTTCAATATGCCTCGAAGATGCAACATATCTTTCAATAAATATCCGATCGTCTCCAAAACCCGCCTTAGCTTCTCTTTGGGCTCCTTTCATGGAGTTTTTTAGGTCTTTCTTTGAGTCTACAATTCGCATGCCTTTACCTCCACCTCCAGCAGCTGCTTTGATTAAAAGAGGATAGCCAACTGAATTGGCTTTAGATGGATCTGTTGTCATAGGAAGAGTAGGGACTCCAGCTTTATCTGCAATCACTTTCGCCTTTAATTTATCACCCATGGATGAAATAACCCTAGAGTTTGGTCCGACCCAAATTAGACCAGCTTTAACAACATCTCTAGAGAATTTTGCATTTTCTGATAAGAACCCATATCCCGGATGAATTGCATGTACTCCAGTATTCAGAGCAGCTTCAATAATCTCTTTGCCATTAAGGTAGCTATCACTTAACTTAATGGCTTGATCAGCCAGTCTCACAAAAGGAGATTCAGAATCAGCCTCTGTATAAACCGCAACGCATGAAATTCCCATTTCATGCGCAGTTCTAATTATTCGACAGGCTATTTCGCCTCTGTTAGCAATAAGTAATTTGTGGAATATCATAATCTGTAAACTCCATATCCTTGAGCTCCTTCTACCTTCTTGCCATTAACTACAGATAAGCAGATGCCTAAAATTGTTCTAGTATCTCTGGGATCAATTAATCCATCATCACTTATTGCTCCAGTTGCTCTTAGAGCAAGCGATCCAGCTTCTTGAACTTTTTCTGCATAAGCAACCATCTGAGCATCTTCTTTCTCATCAAATTTTTCTCCTTTTCTAGCAGCTCTTGCTCTTCTTACAATCGACATAACACCTGCTATCTGCTTTGGACCCATCACAGCAATTTTTGCTGTTGGCCATATAAATGTAAATCTATTATCAAATGCTCTGCCTGACATAGCATATGTTCCAGCACCATAACTTGCCCCTAAAATAATTGTTAGATGAGGGACCGTTGAGTTTGAGACTGAATTTAAAAATTGAGCTCCTTTTTTAATTTGACCATCTCGCTCATAATCTTTTCCAACTACAAATCCAGTAATATTTTGTAAAAAGATAATTGGAATATCAATTTGATTGCAGAGTTGAACAAAATGAGCGCCTTTTGACGCACTATCAGGAAATATAGGACCATTGTTGCCTATTATTCCAACTGTATAACCATGAATTGATGCAAAGCCGCATACCATGGTTTGACCAAACAATGGTTTGAATTCTTCAAACCTAGAGCCATCTGTAATTCTTCCAATTACTTCTCTGACATCGAATGGTTTTTTCAGGTCTGAGTCAACCAAACCGAGCAAGTCCTCTTGGTCAAGAACAGGGTCATCAGGCATTAGTTTAGGTCCTGAGCCTTCTTTCCTCCAATTTAGATGAGAAACCACTTCTCTGCCAATTCTCAAAGCGTCCATTTCATCTTCAGCCAAATAATCTGCCAAACCAGAAACCTCCGCATGCATTTGACCTCCACCCAATGATTCATCGTCAGACTCTTCACCAGTTGCCATTTTCACTAGCGGGGGTCCACCAAGAAATACTTTCGATTGTTTTTTTATAAATATATTGTAGTCAGACATTCCTGGCTGATATGCCCCCCCAGCTGTGGATGAACCGAATACTATGGATATTGTAGGTATTCCTAGTTTAGATAATTCTGTAATATCATAAAAAGTTCTTCCTGTTTCTGCGAAATGACCTGCACCTAAAATAGTCCCCCTAGAAGAGTTTTTTCCCTTTCCACCTCCCATTCTTAGATCCCCGCCAGCAGATTCCACGAATTGAATGTAAGGTATTTTATTGACTCTAGCGATCTCCATCGCGCGCGTCCATTTTTTGCCAGAATATGCATGCATTGCTCCAGCTAACACGGTTGGGTCATTGCCAAAAATCACACATTCAGTCCCAGCAATGATTCCCACGCCTGCAACAGCACCCCCTCCAACTGGGTAATCCGAGCCATATGCAGCTAGCGAGCTAATTTCTAGAAAAGGGGAATCAGGATCAATAAAGTTTGCAATTCTTGCTCTGATTGACATTTTGCCTCTAGCGGCCAATCTTTCATGATGATGCATTCCACCACCTAACTCAACAAAATCAAGCAAATCTTCAATTTGATCAAGTTTTTGAAGCATATCATTTTTATTTTTTTGATATTCTTTAGAGTTTTGATCTACATTACTTGCAATTACTTGGGCAATATTTTTTTGTTTGGTATCCATAGACTAACTTTGTTTAAACTAATGGTAATATTTTTATAATAATATTACCATTTAAATCGTATAAAAATATTGAAAGTTTATTTTGAAGCGGAAATTAAATTAATGTCTTAAAAAATTATTTTTAAGATCTTGTAGAATATTGTCTTAATTTATCAAATTATAAAATTATTATGAAAATTTATAGCTGTAATGATTCTAGAGGTGTAAGACCTATTTGGACCGCAGAGGAAATGGGATTAAGTTATGAGACCGAAATGATGCCATTTCCACCAAGGTTTTTGCACAAGGAATACATGGATGTAAATATTCTTGGAACCATCCCTTACCTTATTGATGGCGAGGTAGAAATGACAGAATCAGTGGCTATGTGCCAGTATCTAGTTGATAAATATGGCCCTACAGACTTGCGAGTAAACAGTGACGAGGCTGATTATCATCATTATTTAAATTGGCTTGCTCACTCTGATGCAACTTTAACTTTTCCTCAGACTGTAGTTCTTAGATATACCCTTCAAGAGATCGGTGTTGCCGATAAGGCAGCAGATGGGTATCGAAGATGGTTTATTGCTAGATTGAAGTTACTGGAGCAATCTTTGGGGTCTAGGGAATATCTATGTTCAGATAGATTTACCATTGCAGATATATGTGTGAGTTACGCAATCTATCTAGCTAAGTCACTTCAAATTGAGGAGGCATTTAAGCCAAATATCAAACGTTGGACTGATATGCTTTTTGATAGAGATGGATTTAAAAGAGCTACATCTATTCGATATTCGGAACCTGAATAATTAATCGCCAACAAAATTGGCCAATCTTTCATAGGCTTCAATAAAGTCTACTTTAAATTCTTGCACAACATCGCTTGCTGAGATTGTCTGATTCATTAACCCTACACCTTGACCTACCCAATAAGTTGAAAGCTTCTTTGCACCTTCATGCCCACTTTCAGCTAATTTATTTACTTTTGCTAAAGCTGGTTCAGCCACCATTGGCTGAAGAGGCAGCGGAAGAGGTTCTGGTGCTCCATCTGCTTCCCAAGCTTTTGTCCATTCTGATACAAGTTGTCTTGAATGTTTTCCAGTCCTGCTTCTTGATCTAGTTGTTTGACTGGATGTTGCAGCAACCATTTTTTCTTTTATCACAGGCGGAACTTCAGATTCAGCTGTTGTTAACCATACAGACCCACACCAAGCACCTGATGCTCCCATGCTCATCGCAGCTGCCATTTGTCTTCCAGTTGCAATTCCACCAGCAGCTAGAATTGGAACATCTCCATAGGGCTGGATTGCTTGATGAACCTCTGGGATTAAGACCATGGTTGAAACACTCCCACAATGACCCCCAGCTTCTGTGCCTGAAACAACTAAAATATCTACGCCTGCTTTTACTTGATTGATGGCGTGTTGTGCTGTGCCTAAAAGAGCAGCAACTTTTACATCATTTTCTTTTCCCATTTGCACCATCCAATCAGGTGGGACGCCTAATGCATTTGCAATGATTTTTATTGGATGACTAAATGCAACATCTAGTAAAGCTTTAGCACCATCTGCCTTAGTATTTTCAGCCATGTAGGTTGCTGCTGGTTTGATTGTTCTCAGTTCATTAGCTTCTATATCATGCTGCTCTAGAATATCTGCTCTAAAATCTGCATATTCCTGAGGGATCATAGAGGTTAATTTTTCAGCATCAAATTTTTGATTTTGATCTGCCATTTTATTGGGGATCAAAACATCTACGCCGTATGGAAGTCCATCAATATTATCATCAATCCACTTAAGCTCCTCTTCAAGCTGTTCAGGAGTCATCCCGACAGCGCCTAGCACACCACACCCACCTGCCTTTGATACTGCTACAACCACATCTCTACAGTGAGTAAATGCAACAAGGGGGAATTCAATATCAAGAAGTTCACAAATTTTTGAGTTCATTATTTTTTTCCTAATAGGTAATAGACTGATTTTTATATTACCACTCAGGATACACAAAATGGAATACATCCATCATAATCATTCATGGCTAAGTAAAAAATAATGCAATATGAAAAAAATTAAAATTGACTGCTCAATGATTACTCGAGATCCAGCCGAGGCTTCAAAAGTTAGCAAAACACTTGAAGATCTTGGATACGATGGAGCATACACGTTTGAGGGTCCGCATGAGCCATTCCTTCCTCTTGCGGCTGCTGCTTTAGCAACAGAAAAATTAGAACTTTCAACTTCAATAGCTGTAGCATTTTCTAGAAATCCTATGACCTTGGCTAATCTAGGATACGATCTGCAATTGATGTCCAAAGGAAGATTCACTCTCGGTTTAGGCTCTCAAATAAAACCTCATATTGAGAAGAGATACTCCATGCCATGGTCTTCACCTGCAAAACGCATGAAAGAAATGGTCAATGGTATAAAGGCCATATGGGGATGCTGGCACGAAGGGAAAGATCTAGATTTCAGAGGTGAATTTTATAAGCATACATTAATGACCCCTTTTTTTAATCCAGGAGAAAACCCATTTGGTCTCCCAAAAATATATGTTGCAGGCGTGGGCCCATTGATGACTCAAGCTGCAGCTGAATCTGGCGATGGGTTTATTGTGCATCCTTTTCATACAACTAAGTTTTTAGATAACATTACCTTGCCATCAGTAAAAAAAGGTCTTGAATTATCCCAAACTCAAGAATTTGATTTCTCAGTAGGTGTAATGGTTGCAACCGGGACAAAGGATGAAGAAATTGCTAAAGCAAGAGATGCTTGCAAGGCACAAATTGGTTTTTATGGTTCTACTCCTGCCTATAAGGTAGTTTTAGAGCAACATGGCTGGGAAAGCATTCAGCCAGAACTTAATAGTCTTACCAAAAAAGGATTATGGCAAGATATTCCAAATCTCATTTCAGATGAAATCTTAGAAAGCATCGCAGTGACTGGAACGCCAGATGAAGTTGCAAACATCATTTTTGATCGATATGGTTCCATTGCTTCAAGAATAGCTCCTTCAATTTTCTCAGGGGATCCTGAGGTAACAAAAGCATTAATTACCTCACTAAAAGAAAAATTATGAGCAAATCTTTTCTTGGGAGGCTAATGCTCGATCTGGATGGAACCTCGCTTACCCAAGAAGAAAATAAATTACTGCTTAATCCACATGTAGGGGGCGTGATTTTATTTGCAAGAAATATCTCTTCAAGAGGTCAAGTTCAAGAGTTATGTAGAGAAATAAGAGATATAAATCCAAAGCTTCTTATTGCAGTAGATCAAGAGGGGGGAAGGGTTCAGCGTTTAAAAGAAGGCTATACGATTTTGCCAACTATGCAAAAATTAGCTGCATTTTTAAATTTAGATAATGAGAAAAATTTTCTCTTTGCAACTGATTTAGGTTGGTTAATGGCCTCAGAGGTGATTGCATCTGGTTTAGATATAAGTTTTGCACCTGTTTTAGACCTTGATAATTCAAGAAGTTCTATCATTGGCGATAGATCAATAGGGGATAATCCTGAGGAGGTTATTGCTATAGCTAGCGCTTTTATAAAAGGCATGAATCAAGCAGGAATGCAGGCCACTGGTAAGCATTTCCCGGGACATGGCGGTATTTTTGCTGATAGCCATCTTATTTTTTCTCAAGATGCAAGATCTTTGTCAGAACTAGAGAGTCACGATTTGCTTCCATTTGATGCTTTAAAGCTTCAACTTGGCGGCATAATGACGGCGCACATATCTTTCTTAAATATTGATAAAGAGATAGCAACCTTTTCAAAATTTTGGCTGCAAGATATTTTAAGAAATAAAATAGGATTTACTGGAATAATCCTTAGCGATGACCTCTCAATGAAGGGCGCAGATTATGTTGGAGGCATTGAAGTTAAAGTAGGCAAAGCACTAGAGAGTGGATGTAACATGGTTTTGGTTTGCAATGATAGACCTGCAGCTATAGAGGCTATAAACTTTCTAGAGAAAGAAAAAATTTCTCAGTCACAAAAAGTCATTAGATTAAAAGCTTCGCAATCGATTTCCTGGGT
>JADHNM010000028.1 GCA_016779505.1 SAR86 cluster bacterium | reverse complement strand
CCATAATACATAGATGTATATCTGGAGCTTTTAAAACTTGTTTTATTCTTCTAGCACCCTTGTGCTATGTAAACTTTCTCTTATTATCATGCTGCTTTGCAGCATTGTTATTTTAATGCTCAGGCTCTTTGCCATAAGCTTTCTATAATTGAAGCTTTTTATTTATAAGCTAACAATTTCGAGTATTCTACCTCAATGGATGGCAAAAACCTAAATATAATAGAAGATCATACTGGAAGACGCATTGATAATTATTTAATCAATGTTTATAAATCTCTTCCTAAATCAAAAATTTATAGCATGATTCGTAAGGGTGAGATAAGAGTTAACTCTGGCCGGATTAAACCCACCTATAAGTTGAAACTAAATGACGAAATAAGAATTCCGCCATATCTGATTGACTTCAATAATGATGAGCCTGATATAAAGATTCCACCCAGTCGAATAAAATCATTTAATTCATCTATTATTTATCAAAATGAAGATTATATAGTTGTAAATAAAGAGCCTGAATTAAGCGTTCATTCTGGAACAAACAATCAGTTTGGTCTTATAGACATAGCTAGAGCTACATTTCCACTTTTAGAAATTGATCTATGTCATCGTATAGATAAATCAACATCTGGGTGTGTATTGTTATCAAAAAATAAAACATTTTTACGACACTTTAATAAACAACTTAAATCTAATGAGGTTGTAAAAAAATATGAAGCTATCTTGGTAGGCGTTATGAAAAATGATATGAAGATAGAAACAAAGATTGATCTTTCTACAAAGGAACATCATCACAGAGTTCAGGAAGCAGAGCATGGTAAAAAAGCAGTTTCTTTCTTTAAAATCCTAAAAAAATATAATACATTTAGTCATGTTGAAATCCTTATAACTACGGGAAGGATGCATCAAATTAGAGTCCAAAGCTCAAATCTTAATCACCCAATTGTCAACGATAAAAAATATGGATTATTTGATTTAAATAAATCTATTGCTAAAGAAACTTCGATAAATCGTCTCGCGTTACACGCTGCATCTATTTCATTTCTTGATCTAAATAGACAAAAAGTGAATTATCTGGCAACAAAAAATAATGAATTTGATATACTGCTTTCTCAGCTGAATAATTTAACTGTTAAAATTTAATTTATTCTGATAGGATGCATTTTTTTTAAAATATTATGGCAGTACAAAAAAGTAAAAAAACAAGATCAAAGCGCGGAATGATTCGTTCTCACGATCATTTATCAGATTTGACATTATCTACTGATCCAGTTTCTGGTGAAAGACATCTTCGTCATCAAATGACTGCTGATGGTTTCTATAAAGGCCGCCTAATCAAGGATTTAAGAAAACCAATAAAAGAAGTAGAGGATAACGAAACTCAAGACTAACCATGTCTTTTCCTGCTTTTTTAGCGTTTCCCGGTCAGGGCTCACAACATTTATCTATGCTATCAAAGGGCGGTCTATCCAAGATTGCTCTATCTGGTGAATATTCTTCTGTACTGGAATATTGCAGTGATCTAATATCCCATGATGCCTATAAATTAATTGAGGAAGGTCCTGAGGAATTAATCAATCAAACGTCAATAACCCAACCTCTTTTGCTACTTTGTTCTTATCTCCATTTCAAAAAATTGCAAGATTCTATTGATATTGCTCCTGCTTACTATGCTGGCCATTCTTTAGGTGAATATTCTGCTTTAGTTGCTGCTAATTCAATATCAGTTGATGTAGCTTTAAAATTAGTAAGAAAAAGAGGGGAGTTAATGGAATTAGCTCCAAAGGGATCAATGAGTGCGATTATGGGCTTAGAAGATATTATTATCAGTGATATATGTTTAGCTGCATCAATAGATGAAAATTCTCATGTTCAATGTGCAAATTTAAATTCACCAAATCAAACCGTCATATCAGGCCATGATGATGCAGTAAATAGAGCGCAAGATTTATGTCTTTCTAAAGGTGCTAAACGTGCGATAAAGCTTAAAGTTAGCATCGCATCGCATAGCAAATTAATGCTTAGGGCAGCAGATGAATTTCAAAAAGCTCTCGAAGCTGTTGAATTCTGTATGCCAGATACAAAAATTATTCATAATGTATCTGTTGATACTGCATCTTCGTCAAATGAGATCCAATCTTTATTAGTTTCACAATTGCACTCGCCAGTTAGATGGGTTGAAATATGCGGCTTTATATCAACATTGAATTTACCAATTATTGAATGTGGCCCAGGAAAAGTCCTATCGGGTTTATTTAAAGCCAATAAACTTGAATGTTATTTTTCTACTTCTGACGAAGATTTTTATGAGAAGATAAATAATTATGGATAAAAAAATAGTTTTTATTACTGGAGTTTCTAGAGGCATAGGATTAGAGATCGCTAAATGCTTTTTAAATGATGGGCACTTTGTCATTGGCACTTCCAGATCACATTTTAACCTTAGTGAGGCTCTAGGCTCAGATCAGTGTCTTCATATGCCTTTAGATGTTACAGACAGAGATCAAGTTAAAAGCTGTTTGGAACAACTAAAGACACTGGAAAAAATTCCAAATGTTTTAATTAATAATGCTGGGATAACTAAAGATCAGCTTTTTTTAAGAATGAAAGATGAGGACTGGGATGAAGTGATAAATTCTAATCTCACAAGTGTTTTTAATATAACTAAATTGTTTATTAAATCCATGGTGAAAAATCGTTCTGGAAAGATCATAAATATTTCTAGTGTTGCTGGGCTAATGGGTAATCCAGGTCAAGTGAATTATTCTGCTAGCAAAGCAGGCTTAGGCGGTTTTACAAGGTCATTAGCAAAAGAGGTTGCTGCTAGAAATATAACAGTTAATTGCATTGCTCCTGGATTCATTGAGACTGATATGACTAATCATTTTAAGAGCGATGAACTAGAAAATATATTAAAACAAATTCCAAAAAATAAAATGGGCAATCCTCAAGATATTGCTAATTTAGCACTATTTTTAGCTTCTTCTAGTGCCGACTACATCACCGGTCAGACAATTTCTGTTGATGGTGGACTTTATATGAATTGATGATTTTATATGTTTTTTGTTGAAATGTTGTAGAATAGATTTCTTTAAACGGAGGATGCCTTGTGAGTATCGAAGAAAGAGTAAGAAAAATTGTTTGTGAGCAACTTGGTGTTGGCGATGATGAGGTTAAAAATGACTCTTCATTTGTTGATGACTTAGGTGCTGACTCACTTGATACAGTAGAACTTGTAATGGCTCTTGAAGAAGAGTTTGAGCTTGAAATTGCTGATGAAGAAGCAGAAAAGATTTCAACCGTTCAAGAAGCTGTAAATTACATCAATTCAAACAGCTAATCATTTCTTAAATGAAGCAACTACACAGAAGAGTTGTAGTTACTGGTTTGGGCATACTATCACCAATAGGTAACTCTGTTGATGATGCCTGGTATTCATGCATTGAAGGTAAGTCAGGTATTACTTCTGTTGATATTGGATTAAAAAATAATCCAGTAACAATCGGTGGTCGTTTAAAGGATTTTAATCCAGAAAATTTTCTTGACTCTAAAGAGATCAGAAGAATAGACCCATTTATCCAATACGGCATTATCGCTGCTAATCAGTCCATCGAGCATTCTGGAATACTGGAATCTAATATTGATTTAACAAAGGTCGGCGTTAATTTTGGAGCTGGAATTGGCGGCATTGATACCATTGAAAAGAATAAAGTTCTATTAGAAGAAAAAGGCTATAAAAAAGTTTCTCCATTTTTTGTTCCAGGCTCTATTGTAAATATGATTTCTGGGCTTGTTTCAATAAAACATGGTTTTATGGGCCCAAACACTTCTGTTGTAACTGCTTGTTCAACGGGTAATCATTGCATAGGAACAGCTGCTAGATCTATTGCATGTGGAGAAGCTGATGTAATGATAGCTGGGGGTGCGGAAATGGCTTCTACACCTCTCTCAATTGCAGGGTTTATTTCAGCCAGAGCTCTTTCCTTGAATCCAAACCCTGAAGTGGCAAGCAGACCTTGGGACAAAGACAGAGATGGGTTTGTTTTATCTGATGGAGCAGGATCGTTGGTTTTAGAGGATTATGATCATGCCAAAGCTCGAGGCGCAACAATTCATGCTGAAATTATTGGCTTTGGTGCAAGTTCTGATGCCTACCATATGACAGCACCACCTGAAGATGGCAGGGGAGCAGCCTTAGCAATGTCAAATGCAATTAATGATGCTGAAATCAACTTATCAGAAGTTGATTATATAAACGCTCATGGTACCTCAACACCTTTAGGGGATATTGCAGAAACCATTGCTCTAAAAAAAGTATTTGGTGATGTTGTACCACAAATTAGCTCTACTAAATCTATGACTGGTCATACTTTGGGTGCAGCTGGTGCAATTGAATCAATTTTTTGCATTAAGACAATCAATGAAGGAATTGTGCCTCCAACCATTAACCTTGATAATCCTGACCCCCTTTGTGATTTGAATTACACCCCATTAGTCTCAACTGAGAAAGAAGTGGTAATTGCAATGAATAACTCTTTTGGATTTGGGGGAACGAACTCTACACTTGTCTTCAAAAAAATCTAAATTTTCTATTTTTTTACTCACCCTAATTATAGCTCTTATTGCTGTACTAGGATCTTCTGAATCAATTGCTTATTCTAGAGTTGACGATAATCGAGATTTTTATAATGTTGAAGAGGGCGCTTCTTTTAATTTAATACTCGAAGATTTTCAATTACCGCTTCTAAAAAAAATTCTATTAAAGATCTATTTTAAAAAAAATGGTGTCAATGTAGTTCAAGCTGGACATTACAATCTTAAAGATAAGTCATGGAAAGATTTTATTTCCTCAGTGGCCAATGGCGATGTGGTTGTGTTCAGGCTAAATATTCCTGCTGGTAAAAATTTATATGAGATTAAAAACATACTTGCTAACTCATATTTAAATAATGATTGTAGTAATTTTGAGTGCTTGAATGACAGTCTTGAATTTATTGAGGGAACATTGAAACCAGATACTTATTTTTATAAATATGACTCCTCAGCAGCTACTATATTGCAACGATCTCAGGATGAATTTATCAAACTAGCAAACGACCTTTGGTCAAAGAAAAATCCCAACAGCCCATTAAAAAGTCTATCTGACGCTATTATACTTTCCTCTATAGTTGAAAAAGAAGCAGGTAATGATGATGAGAAGACTGTTATAGCTGGTGTATTTCTACATAGGCTATCTATAGGCATGAGATTACAGGCTGATCCAACAATTATTTATGGTTTATTGCCTGGATTTAATGGCAATATTACAAAAGCAAATCTAAGGGATAAGAACAATATTTATAATACATACCAAATATCAGGCCTGCCTCCCACACCCATATCAACAATTAGCCAATCATCTTTGGAAGCAGTAATATTAGGTATGCAAAATGATTATCTATACTTTGTCGCCAAAGGAGATGGAACTCATAAATTTTCAAAAACTTATAGTGAACACCTTGATGCTGTTAATAAATATCAACTAAATTGAACTATGAAATTGATAACGTTTGAAGGAATTGAAGGAGTAGGCAAATCCACTCAAATAAATTTGATATTAGAATGGCTCAAAACCAAAGGTTTTTCTACAAAACTTCTTAGGGAGCCTGGATCAACTGATTTTGGAGAAAAGATTAGGGAGTTACTATTATCAAAAGAATCTAATATTTCAGCTCATACTGAATTATTACTCATGTTTGCAGCAAGATCAGAGATGATTTCAGAGCATTTAATTAATAGCACATGCGATTTTATTCTTTGTGATAGGTATTATCATGCTTCTATTGCTTACCAGGGATATGGAAGAAAGCTTTCTCTTGATTTAATTGATCAATTAATCAAAGGTATAAATTGTCCAACGCCTGACTTAACCATAATTTATGATCTTGATGTGAAAACTGGCTTCAAAAGAAAGGCCAATGATGTTATTGACAGAATTGAATCCTCTGGAATTGATTTTTTTGAAAACGTACGAAATGGTTATAAAGAATTAGCAAATGCTAGGGCGGAAGTAGAAATTCTGGATGCCTCTCAGCCAGTTGAATTAATAAGCCAACAAACTAAAAATTTAGTTGAGCGTCTATTTTAAAATGAGCGTAGATCGATATCCATGGTTAAAAGATGAAATAGATGCATATAAAAATATAAACTTTTCATCATCAACAATTATCGAAGGCGAATCAGGCCTGGGCAAACAAGAGCTTGCTAAATATTTCGCACAAACATTATTGTGCTCTAATGAACTAATTCCTTGTCATAAATGCAACTCGTGTAATTATTTTTTAGCTGGTTCGCATCCTGATTATTGCTTTCTTTCTGAAGATGATTGTTCGAGTGTCTTGCACACATATTCTAAAGCCAAAAAAGAGTCCTTAACTTCAAAAAAAATTGAAGGCGTTAGATCTATGAATGAGTTCATTGCTATGAGTAATTCAGTCTCAGAGCAACGAGTTGCTGTGATTTTTGATGCACATTTAATGAATATCAATGCGCAAAATGCACTGCTCAAAACTTTAGAAGAATTACCTGACAACAAGCATATCTTCATAGTCTCAAATCAACGTAAATATTTTTTACCAACCATTTATAGTCGATCAAGTTTAATTTCAATTAAAAATCCTGATCCGCATATTGTTAATCAATGGATTTTGGATCAAGGTTATATTGATTTTTCAACATTAAATTTTGCGCCTGACTCAACCCCGCTAGAGATTGAAAGGCTTATTAATAATGATAAAGCTGGTCAATATATTGAGATTTCTCAAAACCTTAATTCTTATTGCCTTGGCGAAACAACAACGCCTGATTTAATAAAATTTTATAAAGAAACTAACATCTCATTTGATGAAAAGATTAACTCTATCATTCTTTTTTTAAAAACATGTATAGGGATCAATCAAGATTTTTATAAACCACATCCCTACATTACCTCAATAGAGAATATTAAATTGGATGCAGTAGCTATCTCTGATTTGATTGAAGAACTGCTAGATTATAAATATCAACTTAATAAAGTACCTGCACTAAATGAGCAAATTGGACTGAACAATTTTTTTTATAAAATTAGAAATCTTTTTAGCTAGGCAGTAGCACCACCATCAATAATAATTGTTTGTCCATTGATGTACTTACCTGCATCAGATGCTAGCATTATAGCTGCACCTGCAACCTCCTCAGGCTCTCCAATTCTTCTCATTGGATGTGTGCTTGTATAGCTATCGTGAATGGCAGGATTTTCCCATAAACCCTTTGCGAAATCAGTTCTTATAAGCCCTGGAGCTATGCTATTAGCTCTAATATTATGCTGGCCATATTCAACTGCAATATTTTTTACCATTTGGATATCAGCTGCTTTGCTCAAGTTATAAGTCCCTATAAGGCTATTTCCTCTGGTACCGCCCACACTTGAGATAATTATAATAACTCCATCCTTACGCTCAATCATCTGAGGTGTAACTAAATTAGTTAATATGTGATTTGCTTTAATATTGTTGTTCATAACTTTATCAAAAGCATCTGATGGAATGTCGGCCATTGATCCCATAAATGGATTTGTTGCAGCATTACAAATTAAAACATCTATTTTTCCTAGGAGTTTATTCGTCTCATCAACAAGATTTATCAGCTCTGATTCATGAGCAATATTTCCGGCAATAGGAAAAGCTAGCTCAGATCCAAGCTCATCATTTATTTCATTTGCAGTATTCTTACATGCATCAATTTTTCTACTTGAAATAATAACTTGAGCTCCATGAGATGCCGCATGGAATGCAATCGATTTACCAATACCTTTTGACGAACCTGTAATTAAAAATGACTTGTTTTTTAAATTAAATAATGACATTTAGCTTATAATCCTAATATGTTAAAAAATGTAGAAATATATTCTAAATCAAATTGTGTCTTTTGTGATAAAGCTAAACATTACTTTACAAAGAATGATATTGCCTATGTTGAGCACAATGTAGAAATTCCCGAAGTCTTTGAGGTTTTGATGAGCAGGAATCCTAATGCTAGGACAATGCCTCAGATTTTCGCTGATAATGAGTTGATAGGTGGTTACACAGATTTAATCGAATGGGTTGAAAAATAAGGACTGAGTTATGGTTGCTTTTAATGATTTTTTGTTACTGTTAGATGGCTATCTTAGTGGTTCTTGGTGGTTCCCAGCATTTCTGATAGGTACGGGTATATTTTTTACTGCCTACTTAGGCTTCCCTCAATTTAAATTTTTTAGCCATGGTTGGAGAATTGTAACTGGCAAATATGCAAAAAATGATGCTGAAGGTGAGACAACTCCCTTTGAAGCTTTAACAACTGCAATGTCGGGTGCTGTTGGGACTGGTAATATTGGCGGAGTTGCTTTGGCAATATGGATTGGAGGTCCCGCTGCTATTTTTTGGATGTGGGTGACCGCAATTTTTGGTATGACCACAAAATTTGTCGAAGTGACAATGGCTCATAAATACAGAACAACACTATCTGATGGCTCCATTTCTGGTGGACCAATGTATTACATTGAAAAAAGTTTTAATAAGAGATGGGCAGGAGTTCTATTTGCTGCCTTGATGATGATATGCGCCATCGGTTCTGGCAACATGCCCCAAATAAATAATATTGCAAGTGTCCTTGATTCAACGTTCAGTATTCCTAAACTAGCGACAGGCTTAATATTAGGATTTATGTTGTGGCTCATTATCTCTGGAGGCATTAAGAGAATTGCTAAAATAGCGAGCAAGTTAGTTCCGTTTATGGCAGTAATCTATTTTGGTGGAGCTTTAGTGGTTGTAGTAGAGAATTATCAAAATATTATTCCTTCTTTTCATTCTATCTTTTCTCAAGTTTTTTCGGGTTCTGCTGCTGCTGGAGGCTTCCTAGGAGCTAGTTTTGCAATGAGTTTAAAGCTAGGTGTTGCAAGAGGCTTGTACTCAAATGAAGCTGGACAAGGCTCATCACCAATCGCTCATGCATCTGCTAAAACTGAGCATTCAGTAGAGCAAGGTATGGTATCAATCCTAGAACCATTTATAGATACAATTGTTGTTTGCAGCGTTACTGCTCTTGTTATCTTGTCTAGTGGTGCGTGGATCGAAAAATATGAGAATACATTTGAAAGATCCTCAATGGCAATTTTTGAAGGCCAGTATTCTGAATCGAATACAAACGATGTAGAGGAACTCGGAAAGTATATTCTTGATGCAAGAAACTTTACTAATGATACAACAGCAGTTAAGAATTTCTCAGGAAATTTGGATGTTGTTAATGGAATAATTCAGCAGGGTGATGTAACGATTTTTCATAACAATTCTATCGCTGAAGATGTTCTTTTTTATAAAAATGGTGAATTTTTTGATGGATCTTTAGAAATACAGAATGGAGAAATAAAAGATTCGTCAATCAGGGTTGAGGGAAAATCTTTAATACATTCAGCTGAACTTACATCAAAAGCATTTGGGTCAGGTGTTCTTGGAAAATACGGAGAATACATTGTTGCCATTGGGTTGCTCTTATTTGCATTTTCAACAGCTATAGCTTGGTCTTATTATGGAGATCGATCTACCGCATATATCTTTGGTGAAAATGCTGTTCCTTGGTATCGAATGATCTATGTAATTTGTTTTATAGCTGCAGCTATTATTGATACAACGGTTGTTTGGAATATTGCCTATGTAGTGGTTGCACTCGTAACAATACCAAATTTATTTGCCTTGTTTATTCTTAGAAAAGAGATGAAAGAGCAAGTTACAAACTATGTAATTGAAAAATAGATTATTTTGATCTATTTTTTAACTCTTGAAGGACATCGTCATAACTGAGATTTAATTTTCTTAGCATTACTAAGAGGTGATAGATCAAGTCAGCCGCCTCATCGATAACTCGTCCATCATTGGTTACGGCTGAGATTGACACCTCACCAGCTTCTTCCGTAACTTTTTTAGCAATTTCTTTTATTCCCTCTTTATAAAGTTGATACGTATAAGAAGATATATTACCTTCTTTAAATCTAGCATCTATTGTTCGCTCTAATTCATTCGTAATGTTTGACGAGGAGGGCGCATCAAGAAAGCATGAATTATTATTTAAATGGCAGGTTGGTCCAGAATTTTTAGCCAACACTAACAAGGTATCCTTATCACAATCATGGAGAATATTCTTAATAGCTAATTTATTTCCAGAGGTCTCACCTTTGGTCCATATTTTTTTTTGGCTTCTACTGTAAAAGGTAGCAAAGCCTGATGATTGAGTAATCTTTAATGCTTCTTTGTTCATATAACCCAACATTAAAATTTCCAGTGTTTCATAATCCTGAATGATAGCTGGTATTAAACCATCTACCTTTTTCCAATCTAAAGTTATCATTTTCATATCCTTATATTTATTTCGTTATATTTTAGAACCTCTTTAATCTCGCCTATAGAAAACTTATTTCTATGAAATATACTTGCTGCTAGTGCGCCATCTACATTCGTTTTCTTAAAAACATCAATAAAGTCTTGAGGCCCACCAGCTCCGCCTGAAGCAATCATTGGAATGGAACAAAATTTCTCAAGTGTTTGAAGTAGATCTATATCATAGCCTTGCTGAACCCCATCTTGACCCATAGCATTTATTACAACCTCTCCAGCACCAAGCTCTTGCACTTTAACCAGCCAATTGCTTGCTAAAATATCTGTTGAATAAGCAGTTTTCTCATTACCAGTTTTTGCAAAAAGGTAAGCTTCATTATCAATAATTTTGACATCCATACCTATCACTACACACTGCGACCCAAATTCATCGCTCAATTCTTTTATTAATTTTGGATTAACTAGAGCGGGGGTATTAATCGAAATTTTGTCAGCTCCTAGGTTTAATATTTCTTTAGCATCATCTAAAGTTTTAATCCCACCAGCAACACAAAAGGGAATATTAATAACCTCAGCAATTTTTGATACCCACTCTCTATTTACTATAGATCCCTTGGTACTGGCTGAAATATCGTAAAACACTAACTCATCAGCACCATCATTAGAATACCTCTCAGCTAAGTCTAAAATTGAACCGACAATTTTATGATTTTTAAATTGAACACCTTTTACAACCTTATCTTCTTTGACATCCAAACACGGAATTATTCTTTTAGTAATCATTAGCTAGATCTCTTAATGAGATGTTTTTTTCGTAAATAGCTTTACCGATAATTGCTTCCTTGATGTTCAACGATTTTAAAGTATGCAAATCATCAAGAGACCTTATGCCACCTGACGCAATAAGATTTATTGATTTAAATAAATGCAAGAGATCTTTGTAAATGTTAAAACTGGGTCCTTGCATTGCACCATCTAACGAAATATCGGTGGCGAGGATATTAGAATAAAATGGTTGATCTGATAAGAACTGATACAACGGAATATCACTACTATCTTGCCAACCATGAGTATAAATAGTGGGAGTATCATTAATTATTTTAAAATCTAACGCTAACACGATCTGACTTGAATCAAAATTATTCTTAAGATCTTGAATAAAATTTCCTTGGAATAAAGCTGTGCCTAATATAATTCTAGACACCCCCATTTCAAGCATATTTTCAACCTGTCGAATCGATCTAATGCCTCCACCAACTTGAATAGATATATCAGGAATTTCAAGAATTTTACTAATTACATCTTTGTTTAATTGGTTTCCGGTCTCAGCACCATCCAAATCAACTATATGCAAGTAATTAAGCTGATGAGACTTAAAAATATTTACTTGGGCTATAGGATCATGATTATATTCAGTGACTTCTTTGAAATCACCTTTGAGCAATCGAACGCAACGACCATTTTGTAGATCAA
Source organism: SAR86 cluster bacterium (assembly GCA_016779505.1). GTDB lineage: Bacteria > Pseudomonadota > Gammaproteobacteria > Magnimaribacterales > D2472 > D2472. The sequence goes on along the minus strand of JADHNM010000028.1, from coordinate 1,675 downwards.
TAGCTGGTAATATTTTCATTGTAATTAAAGAAATAATCTAGAAATTTTTGGCCCGCTAGTGACGATTTTTCGGGATGAAATTGGCATCCATAAAAGTTATTTGATTGAACAGCAGCTGAATAGGGCAAGCTATAATCTGCTGTAGCTAAAGCATAATTAGAAATTGGAGAGTAATAACTGTTAGCAAAATAGTAGTAGTCATCAAGTTTGTTTTTATTACTATCATTAAAGGTAACTTTATTCCATCCCATCTGTGGAACCTTAATATTTATGTCAGGTTTAAATTTCTTGATATTTCCTGCAATAATTCCCATACATTCTGTGTCATGTTCCTCAGAATGATCAAAAAGTACATGCATGCCAATGCAAATTCCAAGAACCGGTTGAGTTAGATTTTTGATAGTTGGTATAAGACTATTAGATTTAAGGCTATTCATAACACTGCTAGCTGAGCCAACACCGGGTAAAATAACAAACGAAGCATTTGATACAACATCTTTATTATTTGTAATAATAGTTTTCATGCTTCTAAGCTCAACGGCTCTTTGAACTGACCGAAGATTTGCGCCCCCACAATCAATAATTGCTACTGTCATAAAATCCCTTTTGTGGACGAAGATGATGTTGATTCGATCACTACAGCTGACTTCAAACATCGAGCAAAGGTTTTAAATGTAGCTTCAAGCAAATGATGTGAATTTTTACCAGTTGTCTCGATATGACATGTCATTGCGATTGAATTAATTAAAGATATAAAAAAATGTTCAAACATTTCTGTTGGAAAGTCGCCAACATAATCTCTTAATTTTGAACACTTAAAATTGAGGTATCTTCTAGAGCTTAAATCTATACTCACGAGACTTTTGACCTCATCCATAACCAAGATTTCACTTGATGCATATCGCGCTATCCCAATTCTATCTCCAAGAGCATTGTTTATTGCTGTGCCTAAGGCAATGGCAATATCCTCAATAGTATGATGTTCGTCTATTTCTAAATCACCCAAGCAGGTTAAATTTAAATCTATAGAGCCATGTTTTGAAAATTGCTCTAAAAGATGGTCTAAATAATTTAAACCGGTTTGAATATTATAATTACCTGAACCATCAAGATTTAAGTTGATATATATATTAGTTTCATTCGTTTTTCTGATTTCGCTATAGCTTCTAGACACTGCTTTCTTTGATGCAATATCTTCTCGTATTTTAACCGCTTGCTGATGTCCATCTAAAGTTTCTGCTCGAGCCATTTCAATTACAGTATCCTTGAGATTGTTAAAGCCTTCCGCAGAGGCTGTTTGAACACTTATATGCTTCCCGAAATCGCTAACACTTAACCCTGAGTGAACTTTTGCTTGCCCATTAGTTGGCAATACATGATTTGAACCAGAAGAATAGTCACCAAATGATTCTGGGCTTAACGCTCCACAAAAAATTGATCCTGCGTTGTTAATCTGTACAAGGTATTTTGAATAATCATCATCTAATAAAATAAGGTGCTCAGGAGCGCATTCATTTATTAAACAGATAGAATCTTTGAAAGATTTAGCCTTAATTAATAAAACGTTTTTGATACTTTGGGATAGGACATTCTGCCTAGCTAAGTTACCCATTTGATTTGAGATCTCACCTTTAATTTTTTTAAGCAGATTAAGATTATTAGAAATGATGAAGGC
>JADHNM010000027.1 GCA_016779505.1 SAR86 cluster bacterium | reverse complement strand
TAGCCAATTAAGCGGCTAAAGCGTAGTTGTCGTTTTCTGCAACTAATTTTTTTGTAGTATGTTTTACAAGAGTTACCACAATCTTGGCATGCGCTTTGGAATCCAATAAAAACGTCGAACCCAATTCGCCCCCATGGGGAGAATGATTATATATGAAAAAGCCTAACGGTTAGAATTTTTTAAGATTCTCTGCTTCTCTCGATTCCAATCTCTTTGTTTAACATCTTCTCTTTGATCATAGGTTTTTTTCCCTTTTCCTATTGCAATGTCACATTTAATTTTATTTTCTTTCCAATAGATTGATGTCAATACACAGGTAAGGCCTTGTTGACTAATTGCTTCAAGAATATTACTTATTTCTCTTTTATTTAAGAGTAATTTTCTAGATCTGGTTGGATCTATTTGATCATTTTTTAAAGATGCAGGCGGATCAATTTTTAAGCCAATAACCCATGCCTCATTATTTTTAAGAGTTACATAGGAATCCTTTACGTCAACTTTGCCATTTCTTAAACCTTTCACTTCCCAGCCTTCCAAAACCATGCCAGCCTGAAATTTATCAGTTAAGTGATAATTTCTTGCAGCATTTTTATTTTTGACGATGATGTTATTATTCTTAGCATTCATAATGATTCTGACAATTATGAATCTGTTAAAACTATTTGCAAATTTTGAGGGCATTTATGCAAAAAACTAAAGTAACTTTAATTTACTGGGGCCTGTGTTTATTTATTTTTTTAGCTTTAATTCCATGGATTTTCAATCCATCTTTAGCCCTTCATTCAATTCAGGTCCTAGCAATATATGGGGGGATTGTAACTGCTTTTTTGGGCGGCATTATTTGGGGCTGGGAAGAGGAGTCTGCTTCATCAACAAACCTCTGGAGTGCAATTGGTTTCTCTCTTTTAGGCCTAGGAGTTGCGTTAATTTCTTTTATAAATCTATCATTTAGCCTTATCTTGTTAGCTCTATCACTGCAAGTTTTTCTGAACTTTGAGAAAAAAAATAGCTCATTTTTTCAAGTAAACATTAAATACGCAAATGCAAGAACTTTAATAACAAACTTAGTTACAATATGCTGTATAACCTCTTTGGCATTTTTATATAACCCTTATACATAGTCACATGAACGGAAATACTTCTTCAAAATTCAATGAAACTGTCTCTTGGGTAGGAAAGTGGACATTTGTGCTTGCTGCAGCAGGATCAGCTGTGGGCTTAGGAAATATTTGGGGCTTTCCATATAAAGCTGGAACCGAGGGCGGGGGAGCTTTTGTGATGATTTATCTTCTCTGCATCTTGGCAGTTGGATTACCAATTATGATGGCTGAGATCATAATTGGTAGGCGCGCTAGGAAAAGCCCTGTCAACGCTATGAAAACAGCAGCGATTGATTCAGGGCAAACAAGTAAATGGCAGGCTGTCGGTTGGGGTGGTTTAATTTCAGGAATTTTAATCCTTTCTTTTTATAGTGTTATAGCTGGAATTTGTTTGAACTACATAATTATAGCTGCTTTTCCAACTCCTGATATTTCCCCTATAGAGCAATTCAACATAGTTACTTCCTCTCCATCAAGGTTATTGTTTTGGCATTCAATTTTCATTGCTTTGAATATTATTATTATTTCAGCAGGTGTTATTGGTGGGATTGAGAGAATGGTTCGCTTGTTAATGCCAGCATTATTTATTTTGATGATGGTCATGGTTGTTAATGCGATGATTAATGGTGATTTTGTAAGAGGTTTAAGCTTTTTATTTGCTCCAGATTTTTCACAGGTAGATGCTACAACTTTCTTGAGAGCCATGGGACAAGCATTTTTTAGTTTAAGTTTAGGTATGGGCTCTATCATGTGCTATGGAGCTTATATGCCAAAAGAAGAAAATATTTTTAGAACATCACTGATGGTTGCAGGCTTAGATACTTTAATAGCTATATTGGCTGGCTTAGCAATTTTCCCAATTATTTTTGCATATGGTTTAGAGCCTGGTGCAGGTCCCGGTCTTGTATTTGTAAGTCTATTGTCTGCTTTTGTTGACATGCCTTTAGGTAATGTTGTTGGGCCAGCTTTTTTTGCATTACTTTCAATTGCTGCGTTAAGCAGCGCTATCTCTTTGCTTGAACCAAGCGTTGCATATTTCGAGGAAGAGAATATAGTTTCTAGATTTTCTGCTGCTTTAACTCTGGGTCTCTTTGCATGGGTTATAGGCATAGGCAGTGTGCTTAGCTTTAATGATTGGTCTGATATTTCTTTTATTGGAGATCTTAATTTCCTCGATTCAATAGATTATTTAGCAAATCAATTTTTAATGCCTATTGGAGGCATGATGGTTGCAATTTTTGCTGGATGGTTTTTAAAGCCGAATCTTGCCTTGGATGAATTTTCTGATATCGATCTTGTAATATTTAAAGTTTGGAGATTTTTTATTAAATTTATCTCTCCAGTTCTTGTTGCAGCAGTTTTTGTATACCAGCTCGTAAGCTAATAATGCCCAGCAGTTTTGAAGGATCTGAAATATTAGCAGCATCTCCAGAAAGAATACTTTTATTAATTAATAACTTTGAGTCTTATAAAGAATTTTTACCCGGCTGTCTTGAGTCCTCTAAATTGTCAGATGCTGAAGAAGGTCTCGTTTTGGGTAGATTGGTATTTTCAGTGCTCAATAAAACCTATGCATTTGAATCTAAAAACAAGACAGATGGGCATGAGGTAAGTATTACTCAATCCAAAGGTCCTTTTTTAGATTTCTATGCTCTCTGGAGCCTCGAGGTAATTAATGAAAACCAGACCAAGGTAAAGTTTAAAACTACTTTCACCCTTCCATTTGCTCTTAGTATTATTACCACTAAATCTTTAATTGATAAAATTGGTCATAAGTTTATTAATGCTTTTGCAATTCAATTATCAAAATGAAGATTTATGTTTCTATTCAACAAGGTGTTAACCCAAGTTTTTTAGAGCTTGATGTTTCTGAAAGCATTACTGCAAAAGAAGTCTTAGAATTGCCAGAAGTAAAAAAACTTTATCGACAAGAAATAAATCTCTTGAAGGTTGGGGTAAATGGGGGGGAGTTAGATGGAAAATATAAGGCTAAACCACTTAACTACAGAATGTCTCATGGAGAGAGGTTGGAGATTTATAAACCACTTTTTCAAGATCCCAAAGAAAGAAGGAAAAATAAAGCTAAGATAGCAAAAAATTCTTAATTATTATCTGCGAGAGTGGTTTCTTCTAGCGTCCAGGTATCCAATCTTTGATCTGTATCAAAGATAAGCGATAGTTTCTTTTCCCCAACAATTGTTTCACCCACTCTAACTGAATAGAAATAATCCCATCTATTTTGATGGATAGGGCTATTAAGCAATGGAGTTCCTAGCAGGTATTGAACTTGATCCTTAGAGAGGCCTTTCACAAGTTGCTCCACATCCTCGTCCTCAATAATATTGCCTTGTAAAACCGCCACTTTAAATGGAGCCAGAGATGAGCAGTTTGATACTCCACCAAGAGACAAAATAATGATTAAAAAGGCTTTTGTTAATTGCTTCATGAGATGATTTGATTATACTTTGAAAGAGGATACATCGAAAAGTTCATGAGTAAAGAAAATACTGAATTAAAAAAAGCGGGCTTAAAAGCAACACTTCCTAGAATAAGAATTTTAGAAGCTCTTGAATCCAGTGATAATCGACATTTAAGCGCTGAAGATATTTATAAGCAGCTTATTACTTCTGGTGAGGATGTTGGCTTGGCAACTGTATACAGAGTTCTGACTCAATTTGAATCAGCTGGGATAGTAATGCGACATAACTTTGAAGATGGTCACGCAGTCTATGAGATTACCCCAGATGATCATCATGATCACATGATATGTTTGGAAACAGGTAAGGTTATTGAGTTTCATGATGAGGTGATTGAAAAACGTCAAGAATCAATTGCGAATGAAATGGGCTATGAAATAGTCGATCACAGCATGGTTCTATATGTAAAACCCCTTAAATAAATTACCTTTAAGACCTTGAACTCGCTATGAGTCATCCCAATATATTTAAATATTGGATGTAAAGATGGCAAAAAAACAAAAAGCTAAAGATAAATCAGATCTTAAAGACGAGTCTATTGAGATAGAGACCCATATGGATGGGGAGAACTCCTCAGAAGAGGACTTGGATTTATCAATCGAAGAAAATTCAGAGATTCTCGATGCTGCAGAAAAAATTAAAGATCTAGAAGAAGCTCTGCTTAGATCTAGAGCTGAGCTCGATAATGCTTTTAAAAGAAACACTGCTGATATTGAAAAAGCACATAAATATGGCGTAGAAAGGCTGCTTCATGAATTGTTACCTGTCGTAGATAATCTTGAGCATGCACTCAATAATTTCTCCAAAGATTCAACAAAGGAAGATAAAGAAGGAGTGGAGCTAACCCTAAAATCTTTCGAGTCAGCCCTTGATAAATTTGGCATTAGACCCATCTATCCGATAAATGAACAGTTTGATCCAATTAAGCATGAGGCTGTAATGACCTCGAAGGATCCAAAAAAAGAAAACAATGAAATTGAAAATATATTTCAAAGGGGTTGGGAACTCCATGAGCGGGTTGTAAGGCCTGCAAGAGTTTCCGTAATAAAAAACTAGGAAAAGATTATGTCAAAGATTATAGGAATTGATTTAGGAACAACAAATAGTTGTTTAGCTGTCGTTGAAGGACAACAGCCAAAAGTGATTGAAAATGCTGAAGGGGGTAGAACCACTCCATCAGTTATAGGTTATGCAGATGATAATGAGGTTTTGGTCGGGGCACCAGCTAAAAGGCAATCTGTAACAAATCCAGAAAAGACTTTATATGCGATCAAAAGGTTGATAGGTAGAAGATTCGATGATGATGTCGTGAAAAAAGATATGGATATGGTGCCTTATGAAATTATAAAGGCTGATAATGGAGATGCATGGGTAAAAGTGGGTGATAAGAAGCTAGCGCCTCCTCAGATATCCGCTGAAGTCTTAAAGAAATTAAAGAAAACAGCAGAGGATTATTTAGGTCATGAAGTAACAGAGGCAGTTATCACTGTTCCAGCTTATTTTAATGATTCTCAAAGACAGGCAACTAAAGATGCGGGCAAGATAGCAGGTCTTGAAGTTAAACGAATAATAAATGAGCCAACGGCTGCCGCATTAGCCTATGGCTTAGATAAGCACACAGGTGATTCTGTTGTTGCTGTTTATGATCTTGGTGGAGGTACCTTTGATATTTCAATTATTGAGATCTCAGAAGTCGATGGCGAGCATCAATTCGAAGTGCTGTCTACAAATGGCGATACTTTTTTAGGCGGAGAAGACTTCGATCTTAAATTAATAGATTATTTTGTTGATGAATTTAAGAAAGAATCTGGCTTTGATTTAAAAAGCGATCCTATGGCTCTTCAGCGTCTAAAAGAAGCAGCAGAAAAAGCAAAGATCGAACTTTCTTCATCTGATCAAACTGAAATCAATCTTCCTTATATAACTGCTGATAGCTCAGGCCCAAAACATTTCGTTCATAAGATTACTCGAGCAAAACTTGAATCTTTGGTAGAAGATTTGGTAGATAGGAGCCTTACCCCACTTAAAGTCGCATTAGAAGATGCCAAACTTGCTATCGGTGATATAAATGAGATTTTGCTTGTTGGAGGACAGACTCGTATGCCAATGGTCCAACAAAAAGTTAAAGATTTTTTTGGTAAAGAGCCAAGAAAAGATCTTAATCCTGATGAAGCTGTTGCAGTAGGAGCTGCAATTCAGGGATCAGTTCTATCAGGCGACACTAAGGACGTACTCTTGCTAGACGTAACCCCTCTAACGCTTGGTATTGAAACATTGGGAGGTGTTGCCACGCCATTAATTGAAAAAAATACAACAATACCAACTCAAAAATCTCAAGTTTTTTCAACAGCTGAAGACAACCAGTCAGCAGTGACCGTTCACGTGATACAAGGTGAAAGAAAGCAAGCAGCTCAAAATAAATCATTGGGCCAATTTAATTTAACAGATATTCCTCCTGCAGCTAGGGGAACTCCTCAAATTGAGGTTTCCTTTGATCTTGATGCTAATGGTATTCTCAATGTTGCAGCAAAAGATAAAAATACTGGCAAAGAGCAATCAATTGTTATTAAAGCTTCTAGTGGATTATCTGATGAGGATATTGAGAAAATGGTGAAAGACGCTGAAGCTAATGCAGAAGACGATAAGAAGTTTGAGAGCTTAGTCCAAGCAAAAAATAATGCAGATATGTTAGTTCATGCAACTAGAAAGTCGATCTCTGAAGCTGGAGATAAACTGACAGATGAAGAGAAAGATACAGTAGAAGCATCCACCGTTAAACTTGAAGAGGCTATCAAACAGGACAGCCTTGAAGCCATTGAAGCTGCCACTAAAAATCTTAACGAGGTATTAACTCCATTAACCCAGAAACTTTATCCTCAAGCTGAGGAGGGCTCTCCCGATTCTGCAGAAGAGACTTCTAGCGATGAGAATACAGTGGATGCTGAATTTGAAGAAGTTAAAGAAGAAGAAAAATAAACAATGTCACAGAGAGACTATTATGAGGTCTTAGGGGTCTCTCAAAACGCTTCTAATGCTGAATTAAAGAAAGCTTTTAAAAAATTAGCTATGAAATATCATCCAGATAGAAATCCGGATGATCCAGCAGCTAATGAAAAATTTAAAGAAGCCGCTGAGGCATACGAAGTATTATCTGATCTTGAAAAAAAATCAGCATATGATCAATTTGGTCATGCTGGTATTCAAGGCATGGGTGGCGGTCAGGGAGCTGGATTTCAGGATTTTAATTTTGGAGATATCTTTGGAGATATTTTTGGTGACGTCTTTGGTGGCAGGAGGTCTTCGGGCAGGGCAGCCAGAGGTCAAGATCTTCAGTACACGCTAGAACTATCTCTTAAGGAGGCAATTCTTGGCGTTAAGAAAACAATTAAAATACCCGTAGACAAGTCATGCACCGATTGCTCTGGATCTGGAGCTAAACCAGGCTCATCTCCCGTGACCTGTAGTCAATGTAATGGTGCTGGTCAAGTGAGAATGCAGCAAGGTTTTTTTTCAGTTCAACAACCCTGTAATGCATGTAGAGGCGAAGGAAGGATTATTCAGAATCATTGTAGTTCTTGCAGAGGAGCTGGGGTTAAACAAGAGACAAAATCACTGTCTGTCAGTATTCCATCTGGTGTAGATAATGGAGATAAAGTTAGACTTACAGGAGAGGGCAGTGCTGCACGAGGAGGCCATACTGGAGATCTTTATGTTGTCATTCAAGTCTTGCAAAACGAAATCTTTGAAAGAGACGGCAGAGACTTATATTTTGAAGCTCCAATTCCATTTGAAATTGCTGTTTTAGGAGGAACAATAAATGTTCCTGGTCTCGAATCAAAAATCGCACTCAAAATTCCTTCATATACGCAAACAGGTAAAATCTTCAGAATCAAAGGCAAAGGAGCTGCTTCAGTTAGAGATTCACGACGCGGTGATCTTTTATGCAGGGTGATTGTCGAAACTCCAGTTAATCTTTCAAAGGCTCAACTCAAGAAGTTTGAAGAATTCACTCAATTAATAGCTGATGAGGAACACCATCCAATACAAGAGTCATTTATAAAGGCTTCCAACCAATTTCATAATAAATAGAATATTGCATATTTTAATTAATGGCTTCAATGGAAATATGGGTCAGGCAATGCAAGCTCAATGCAAACAATTTGATATCACAGCCTTTGATTTTCAAACAAAAGCAAAAGATTTAAATCATGTATCAGCTGTAATAGATTTTTCTTCTCCAACAGGATTCATTTCTTGCATCAATTTTTGTATTGAACATAAGTTACCTTTAATATCAGGAACTACTGGTCTTACCAAAGAGCATTTATCGCTGATAAGTACTGCTAAAAAATCTATACCAATATTAATTGCTTCCAACATGTCGCTTGGAATTGCTAATTTAAAATATTTAATAGAAGAGTATCTATTGTCGATTAACATCCCTACAAAGTGCAGAATTACTGAAATTCATCATACAAAGAAAAAGGATTCTCCTTCTGGAACAGCTTTAGAAATTTCTAGATTTTTAGAAAATATGTCCGTAAGTAAAATAGATGGCCCGATTGAAATTCAATCTCATAGAATTGGCAATGTCTTTGGAATACATAGAATTGAGTTTACAAATGCTGATGGAACTTCTACTTTTCAACATATTGCAAATTCAAGAAATATTTTTGCAAAAGGCGCTTTGCAGGCTGCAAGATGGATTGATTCTAGAGAAAACGGCGAATATAGCTTTGCTGACTTCTTAAACAAAAAGCTTTAATCTGCTTCAACTTTTCTATAGAATACACGAACTTTAAATCTCGAAAGTGCTAAGAAGATTATTGTTGGGGTGCTCATTAAGATGAGTCAACTTTATGAAGTGCTGGAGTAATAACCCCGGAGGAAATTGTGAGTATTGTTTCTATTAAAGACCTGCTAAATGCAGGCGTTCATTTTGGCCATCAGCAAAGATTTTGGAATCCTAAAATGGAATCCTTTATATTTGATACTAGAAAAAAAATTAGTATTATCGACCTTGAGATGACTCAAGAATACCTTAATGCTGCAGCATCTAAAGCTGAAGAGATATGTTCTAAAGGAAATAGGATTTTATTTGTTGGGACTAAACGCTCTGCCTCTAAAACAATCAAAGAATCTGCCTCTGCGATTGGTTTACCTTACATTGATAAAAGATGGTTAGGCGGCACATTAACCAATTGGAAAACAATACGAGGATCAATTAGACGACTGTTAGACATTGAGGAGCTGCAGTCATCCGGAAGAATTAATAAGCTTTCAAAAAAAGAAGCTGTAGATATTACAAAAGAATATGAAAAGCTAGACGCAAGTGTTGGTGGAATCAAAGATATGAAAGGTCTTCCAGATGCTTTATTTGTAGTTGACGTAGCACATGAAAAGATTGCAGTAACAGAGGCAAAGAAAATGGGTATCCCAATTATTGCTTTGGTCGATACTAATTCAAATCCAGATGGTATAGATCACATTATTCCTGGTAATGATGATGCCATTAGATCAATCAGATTGATTACAAAAGTTATAAGTGATGCATGTGCTAGAGGCTTGGCATCTTCTCAGGGAGGAGCTTTTAATATTCAAGCTGATGATGAGGCTCCAGCTGTTAAGGTGAAGAAGGCATCAGTTACCTCTGGTAAAGTGTTAAATCTTGTTGAAGAAGCTGAGTTAAGTGAGCCAGAAGAAGCTTTATCAACTGAAATAGAAGAAATAAGCGATGAACCTGTGGAAGATCAGGTTGAGACAAGCGATGAGCCTGTGGAACATCAGATTGAGGTAAGTGATGAATCAAAAGAAGAATCTGAGGAAGTTGCCTCGAAAGATTCAACTGAATTAGAGGATGCTGCCGAGGATTCAAAGGAAGAAAAATGAGTATTACAGCCAGTCAAGTTAAAGAACTAAGAGAAATGTCCGGTGTAGGCATGATGGAATGCAAAAAGGCATTAGTTGAAACAGATGGTGATCTAGATAAAGCTTTGGATCTTCTTCGAGCTAACAGCTCACTTAAGGCAGAAAAAAAAGCCTCAAGAGTAGCTGCCGACGGCGAGATAAAGATTGCTGAAAATTCGGAATACTTTAGCCTTGTTGAAATTAATTCAGAAACTGATTTTGCTGCTAAAGATTCGCAGTTCAGAGATTTTGCAGGCGAGGTTGCTGAGTATCTTATCAATAATAAAGTAACTGATATGGCCGATTTAAGTTCCATGTTTGAGGAAAAAAGACAGTCTCTTATTCAATCCATTGGAGAGAATATTCAGCTGAGAAGGCTTCAAACACTTGATGTTCCATCTGGCGGATGCATTGGAGCATACCTGCATTCAGATGGAAAATTGGCTGCTATAGTTTCTATTGATACAGACAATAAGGAATTAGCAAAAGATTTAGCCATGCATGTATCTGCCACCAATCCAACCTGCCTGCAATCAGAAGATATTGATCCTGAGTTGCTTGAAAGAGAGAGATCAATCTTTTTAGCACAAGCAGAAGAATCCGGAAAAGATACATCAATTATGGAAAAAATGGTTGAAGGCAAGGTTAAAAGATTTTTATCCGAGGTGACCCTTGTTTCCCAAGGCTTCGTTAAGAATCCAGATCAATCAATTGAAGAATTATTAAAAGAAAATAATACATCAATTCTAGCCTTTGCTCGTTTAAAGGTTGGTGAAGGTATAGAGGTTGAGGTGAAAGATTTTGCTGCAGAGGTGGCTGAACAACTTCAAAAATGACATCTCTCGCCTACAAACGCCTTCTCGTAAAATTTAGCGGAGAGGCTGTTGCTGGGGACGATGATCACGGAATAGATCCTAAAATATTAGACCAAATGGCTCAATCTGTTAAAGATTGCAAAGAGCTTGGTGCACAAATTGGAATTGTCATAGGAGGAGGGAATCTTTTTCGAGGCGAAAAATTAAGCAAAGCTGGAATGGATAGAGTTGCTGGCGATCACATGGGAATGTTAGCAACTGTTATGAATGGGATTGCTTTAAGAGATGCTTTAGAGAGAGCTGGGGTCAAAACTAGGGTTATGTCGGCTATATCAATGTCTGGCGTTGCTGAGCACTATGATAGACGTTTAGCAATCCAGCTGTTATCCAATGATTTTGTTGTAATTTTTACCGCTGGAACCGGCAATCCGTTTTTCACAACTGATAGTGCAGGGTGTCTGAGGGCAATAGAAACTCAAGCAGACATTATGTTGAAAGCCACTAGGGTTGATGGAGTTTACTCTGCTGATCCTGAAAAACATGAAGATGCTATATTTTACCCATCTCTATCTTTTGATGAAGCAATTCAAAAAAATCTTAAAGTTATGGATGCAACGGCTTTAACTCTTGCAAGGGATCACAGCCTGCCATTAAAAGTATTTAACTGGAATCATCCTGATGCTTTAAAAAGAATTGCTTGCGGAGAGGATATTGGAACATTAATATCATAGTTATGAATGAAATTATTGACCAGATTAAACCCAAGATGCAAAAAGCTATTGATTCTTTAGCTCATGAATTTAATAAAATTAGAACAGGTCGAGCAAACCCAAGCATTCTTGATTCAGTGAAGATCGATTACTATGGGAACCCTACTCCCATCAATCAAGCAGCAAATATTTCCGTAGAAGAGGGAAGGACTCTTGCTATATCTCCATGGGATAAATCTCTTATTGCTGAAATAGAGAAAGCAATTATGTCATCTGATTTAGGTTTAAATCCAAGCACAAGCGGTGATTTGATAAGACTGACAATGCCCGCTTTAACAGAAGAGACGCGTCAAGAGTACATTAAACAAGCAAGAAACGAAGCAGAAAATTCTAGAATTTCTATTAGAAATACTCGTAGGGATGCAAATAACGCAGCAAAAGACCAGCAAAAAGCTGGAGATTTTTCCGAAGATGAACTCAAACGGATTGAAGATTTAGTTCAAAAGGAAACCGATCATTTTATCGGCCTTGTTGATGCAGAACTCAAACAAAAAGAAGAAGACTTAATAGAAATTTAGTTATTTCATATCCAGCCAGAATGGCAGAAAGCAAGCAACCACCAATCAACCTTACTGGGATCAATGCAGCAATTATCATGGATGGCAATGGAAGATGGGCCAAAAAAAATACTTTAAATATTACGTCGGGGCATGAGCGAGGAGTTGATGTTGTTAGAAAAATTGTTGAGTCTGCAGCAAAAGCTCATTTAGAGTCTCTTAGCTTGTATGCTTTTAGTACTGAAAACTGGTCACGACCTAAAAAAGAAATTCTTGGAATTAAAAAACTTATTATTAGTGCAATAGATTCTCAGGTTCCAGAATTAATTAATCAAGAAGTAAGATTAAATTTTTTTGGAGATTATTCTTCTTTTGGAGATGAGGTTATTTCAGCGATCCAGCAAGCTGAAAAAGAAACTGCATTTCAAGATCCAAAACTAAAATTAAATATTGCTCTTGGCTATGGAGGTCGAACAGACATTATTAAAGCGACAAAATTAATAGCTAATGAAATTCAATTAGGCAGACTCTCTGTTGAGGATATTTCAGATGAAACTATTTTTAGATACTTGCAAGCACCTATCAATGAGTTAGATTTGCTGATTAGAACTGGCGGGGATCACAGAATAAGCAATTTCTTGTTATATCATCTTGCGTACACTGAGATTCAATTTTCTGACACACTTTGGCCAGACTTTACTGTAAGGGAATTTATCAAGTGCTTAGAAAGATTTTCAAAGACGGAGAGGCGTTTTGGCAAACGAGCTCTATAAAAATATTATTCAAAGGCTTCCAGCTGCATTGATATTAGTCGCTTGTATTTTCGGAATTCTTTACTTGCAAAATGTTCTTATTATCTTAGTTCTTATAATGGCTGTTGGATTTCTGTTAATTAAAGAATGGTTAATCCTTTCTAATTCTAAAGTAGATTTAAAACAGATAATATTTTTTGTCACTCTTATTATGCTTTCCATTTACTTTGCAGAAGGCTTTATCGATTTATTTCTCTTAATAACCTTAATATTTTGGTTTACATATAGCTTTTATTTGATATCAAATAAACGGTTATCGTTGATCAGCTTTAACAATAATTATTTAGGAGTTTTTCTAGTACTTGGTTTTCTTTATGGCCTTACGCATTTATTAATATTTTCAGAATTCATTGGTATAAATAAATTTTTTGTACTTTTTGTTATCTTGTTTAATACTGTTTTAGCTGATGTTGGAGCATATTTAGTTGGAAGCAGTATCGGTAAAACTCCTCTATTTCCTGAAATTAGTCCAAATAAAACTGTCGAAGGTTTATTGGGTGGAGCTGGGTTAGTATTCATTTTTATATTCACAATATATTTCTTTGATTTTATTTCACTAGATTTGGCCTTAGTCTCTTTAATCAGTCTGCCATTTGCATTTATTGGTGATTATTTGGAAAGCCAATTAAAACGGGATAAGTCAATTAAAGATAGCGGATCGCTAATTCCTGGTCATGGGGGTATTTGGGATCGCTTGGATTCGCATATTGCTGTTGTGCCAATTTTTCTCCTATTAACTCATTGGATAGCATGAAAAATATTGTTTTATTGGGAGCAACCGGCAGCATAGGAGATAGTTGCCTCAATGTAATCAGGCAAAATAAAGAAGATTTTCATTTGCTGGGCATTGGATTAGATAGCAATTTAGATAAAGCTCATAAAATCGCTAAAGAGTTTAGGCCAGATCATATTTTTGTAGCTAAATCTGATTTTGATAAATCGCATGATTTAGTGCATTCATATCCAAATATTCTTAGCACCGAAGATGAATTACAGGACCTAATTCAAGATCCGAGGGTGGACATAGTAGTTTCAGCAATTTCAGGTTTTGCAGGCTTAAAAGCTAGTTACTTTGCTATTGATGCTGGTAAAACTGTACTTATTGCTAACAAAGAAAGTATTGTGGCGGCTGGCGATATCTTAATGCCGCTTGCAAAATCTAAAAATTCAGAAATCATTCCTGTGGATAGTGAGCATAATGCTATCCATCAATGCTTGCCTGCATACAGAGATATAAGTGAAATTTCTAAAATCATTATAACTGCCTCTGG
This sequence comes from SAR86 cluster bacterium, assembly GCA_016779505.1. GTDB lineage: Bacteria > Pseudomonadota > Gammaproteobacteria > Magnimaribacterales > D2472 > D2472. Next base: position 213 of record JADHNM010000027.1, on the reverse strand, counting down.
CGGCCCCTTTAGAGAGAAAACATTTCAGGATTTAAGCACAGTTTCATTGCAAGATGCTTTGAAGCATCCCACTTGGAGTATGGGAACCAAAATTACAATTGATTCAGCAACCTTGGTTAATAAATGCTTAGAGTTAATTGAAGCACACTACCTTTTCCAGATTCCTGAATCTCTAATTGAAATTGTCGTGCATCCTCAAAGCATTATTCATTC
>JADHNM010000026.1 GCA_016779505.1 SAR86 cluster bacterium | reverse complement strand
TTTGCATAACTTCGTCACTTTGAGATCCGCCACCAGATACAACCAACCGAGAGATAGTTTTCTTACTTCGCTTTTCTAAGAGTTCTTTGCTTTCCCTTAATGCATAGGTCAGTCCTTCAATCATTGCGCGATAAAGATGTGCCCTTGTATGATCTTCATTAAAGCCAATAATAGCACCACGAGTTTCTGGCCCATCGCCATTGGAGGGTGACCAATAAGGCTGAAGCATTAATCCATCAGAGCCGGCAGGGATTTTGGTCAGTAATTCATCAAATAATATCTCTGGCTGAAGGTTTTGATTGGCTGCTAATTGCTCTTCATGCAGCCCAAACTCTTTTTTAAACCAGCTCACCATCCAGTATCCGCGTTGAACCATCATTTCAATATTGAATGTATTGGGTATAACGCCAGGATATGCTGGATAAAAAGGAATAGCTTCAAGGTATTTATCAGAAGTAATATTAAGAGTAGCAAGGCTTCCATAGCTCAAGCTGCCTGTTTCATTGTCGACACAGCCAGTTCCCAAAACCTCACAGGCTTTATCTGAACCACTGGCAATCAATGGGAGTCCTTGAGGAATTCCAGTTGCTTCAGCTGCAGCTTCAGTAATTTCTCCTAACACTGATCCCGCTGGTAAAACCTCTGGTAACATTTCTGGACGAATTGGCATGGCACGCCACTTCCAGTCTTTTTGCTCTGCCCATTGTTGAGTCTTATATTCAAATGGTACAAACCCCACAGTGCTAGCAATGGCATCATTGTATTGACCAGTGAGTTTGTAATTGTGATATCCAGATAGAAGCAAGAATTTGTGAATCTGCTTCCAGATCTCAGGCTCATTTTGCTCAATCCAATTGGCTTCAGCCTGTGCGTGCATTAAATCTACTAATGGCTTAGCTCTAATCAAGCTCATTAAAGCTGATTCTATTTTTCCTAGTTGAGGTTTTGTTTCTACTTGTCGCTGATCTAACCAGCTAATAGACGGTCGCAAGGGTTGATTGTCCTTCCCCATAGGGACCACGGTTGCACGCTGGGTAGTGACTGAAACAGCTGCAATAGCTTCCTTAGATATGGGCAACTTTGGCCATAGTTCTTGGCAAGCCTGACAAAGAGAGTCCCAAAAATAATCTGCATGCTGCTCTGCCCATCCTTTCTGAGAAGAAAAATAAGGCTCAATTTCAACTTTGCTTTTTGCAATAAGCTGGCCTTCTCCATCAAAAACCATGGCGCGCACACTCTGGGTTCCGTTATCAATACTCAGAAAATACTTTTCGTTTTTCATCACAACCTCACCTTAAGTATGATTGGGAAGACTGTAATACTTAGTCCAAATTGTTTCATAGCGCGTAACTTCTTGTTGCCATCTTTCATCATCCCAATTTTGATTAGATAAAAATAGTTCTTTTAGAGCTGGAAAAAGATTCCTGCCACCATAAGGTAGACACATACCTAAACGAGTTCTTCTAAGCAAAAGATCATCAAGATGCTCTACGGCTTCATATTTTATCGCCCATCGACATTCAGCTAAAGAGAACTCAGTTTCATTTAGATTATGGCGTTCATCTGATGAGCTCTCATTTACAAGATCAATCGCCTTATCACCGTATCGACCAAGTAAACGTTGAGCCCAACTAGTATTTTCTGGTGACAGAGCCTCAGCAGTAATTGCAGGAGTCAAGAATACCCTATCGTCGAAAATCTCTTTGGCTGCTGGAAGATTATCTTTGGCTGCTGCCAGAGCATCCAATGCAATTAATCGAAAGGTAGTAAGCTTGCCACCGCTAACAGTAATCAATCCATTGTCAGACCAAACAGCATGATCTCGACGTTCCTTAGAAGGATCTTTGCTTTTTTCTGCGCCAATCACAGGGCGAACACCAGCCCAAGTAGATAAGACATCACTGCGATTTAGTGTGTTGTTTGGAAATTGGCTATTGAAAGCTTTTAATAAGTAATCAACCTCTTGATCAGAAATACCGGCCTCAATATCTATATCTTCATTATGATCTATATCAGTAGTGCCAATCACTGTTGTTCCCTCCCAAGGGTATACAAAAACACCTCGCCTATCATCCACATGCAGGAAAGTCATGACATCAGAAATGGGAAATAAGGATTTAGCAATAATAATGTGACTGCCACGCAATGGCCTAATGCGAGTCTCACTATTAACAACATTTCTAAGTCTATCTGCCCAGGCACCTGTAGCATTAATAACGACCGGGGCATTTAAGTGAATTAATCCAGAGTGATCGCTGTCTTGAATGCTCACGCCAGAAACCTGACCATCTGTTAATAAGAGATCTTCAACTTTTGTGTAATTTAGGGCATAGCCACCATCATCAATACTGTCTTGTAATACGCGAAGAACTAATCGCGAATCATCCACCATCGCATCTGTATAACAACTTGCCCCCTGAAGTTTGTGGTCATCTAGACCCTTAAAACGTTCCAATAATTCCTTGTTGTTACAGTATCTATTGTCTTGAGCCCCAGCAAAAAAGTCATAGATGGTTAGAATGATCTTCATGGCTATGCGGCCAGGGAATTTACCTTTTCTAAAAGTGAAATAAAAAGAAATGGGATCAACCAATCCAGGAGCTTCTTTTAACAGTCGCTGTCTTTCTTGAACTGATTCTTTGGTAAGTTTTATATCGCCCGCAGCAAGGTAGCGCAAGCCTCCATGAACCATTTTTGATGATCTGCTTGAAGTACCCCATGAAAAATCTTGTTGCTCAAGCAATAATGCTTTGTAACCTTGGCGTCGCGCTTCACGAAGAACGCCGGCACCAGTAATACCTCCACCAATAACAATAATATCCCAATCCAAATGCTCACCATTACGCATTTTAGATAAAAGTTTTTCGCGATTAGTAAATCCTGTCATGACAAATTAATTCTTGTTATCAGGGAGTAACTTTCCTGGATTCATTTGACCTTTGGGATCAAATTGTTCACATAAACTATTAATTGCAGCGATGCCAAGCTCGCCTTTTTCAGCTGTTAAATAATTCTTATGGTCACTGCCTACACCATGCTGATGACTGATAGTACCGCCATGAGCAACAATCTGATCGGCTCCAGCTTTTTTTAACTTCATCCATCGATTCATTCCCTGCTCATAACTTTTACCTATGCGAAACAAATAAGTGGTGTAAATGCTCGATCCCTGACCATAGACGTGAGATAAATGAGTATAAGCATGCACTTGCTCACCCTCATCATCCAAAGCTGTTCGAATTGCTTGCTCAATATTTTCTGCAGCTTCAGAAACTTTTGACCAATCAACGGCTGTCTCCATGGTATCAACAACATAGCCTTCTGCACCTAGCGGATCTCGAAGATATGGAGCGCGGAATCGACCATGAGCCCAATTCTCTCCAAGACCAGATTCATCTGCAATACCACCAAGATCTGAACAGTGATCAAGCGCTAATTGATAGGCAGCATCACAATGACGAGCGGAGCCAGTGACCCCAAATGTCATCATGACTTTACCTTCTCCAATGCCTTTTTTAGATAGTGATTCCTCTAAGGCAACTACCCCGCTGCTGTCGCTGCCCGCGCCCATGTATAGAAGACTGGTTGTCTCAAGTGGGTTGCTTAATCGCACCATAGACAAAGCAACTCGCTGCTGAATCAGTTTCCTCGCAGCATTAATCCCAATTTCCCAAGAAGGAAAAAAGGCCACTTGAAATTTTTCTTTCTCTGGCAAGGGTGTGATTCGCACAGTAACTTCTGTAATAATTCCCATGCGACCCTCAGAGCCAAGAATCATCTCACGAATATCGGGGCCGGCTGAAGATGCTGGGATAGTTGGAATTATCATGGTTCCATTAAGAGTTTCGATATTACCCCCAGCAAACATGTTTTCTATGCGTCCATAATGAAGAGATTGCTGACCGCTTGATCGACTGGCCACCCATCCACCCAAAGTAGATAGCTCCCAAGATTGAGGAAAATGGCCAAGTGTATAGCCATGTTTTTTTAGCTCTTCCTCAACGACGGGACCTGGAGCTCCAGCCCCAAAGGTGGCTAACTGACTTTCGGTGTCAATGCTTAACATAGAATTCATTTTTCCCATATCTATGGTCAATATCGGCTTATCACTTGTCTCGGGATTAATATGGCCCACCACCGATGTTCCTCCACCATAAGGAATAACTATCAAATTATTTTCTTTAGCATGAGCTAGCAGTTCTCGAACTTGCTCTGATGATTCTGGGAATGCAACACCATCTGGAAAGGTATCAACATTCCCACTATGCATTTCTAACCAATCAGGCAAACTTTGGCCACGCGCATGACGAACTCGTGTTTCAGGATCGGTTTTGATTAACGGATGGTCATCAAGACGAGTATCAGGTACTTTAGAAATTACTTCATTTAAGGTTGCCTGACTAAGTGCGGTACCTGGTCCAACGAGGACTTCCAGCAGCGAACGAAGACCATCACCAAGTTCCATAGTCAGATCACTATCTTCATTCCCCCAACCATTCCATAAACGCATTGAATTCACCTAGTTATAGTTTGTATTTAAAAACGCAATATCTGCAAATGTTCAATGTAAGTATATCCTTTTTCATTATGAAAAAATTAAAGTTAAATTAGGATATGTAAAGATATAGTGGTAACTATTTTCGGAGTAAACCTTGCTCCTGAGCCCATTCATAAGTTGCTTTCATGCCATCCTCAAATGAAACCTCAGGTCCCCACCCAAGAATGCGTTCTGCTTTCTTAATTGAAAACCAGCTCTTGGTTGAAAGCTGCATAACCGTCGATGGTGATGCTTCATTTAGGTTACCCATAAGATCAGCAACTTTTGATGCAATTGCAGATATCCTCAAAGCCAATTGAGTTGATACTAGCATAGGTCCTTTTTTACCAAGCCATTTATAATGAGGTGCAAAGTATTCTTTAGTTAACATATAGCCCTCACAGGATAAGTTAAAAATTTCACCAGCAGCATCTGGATGACTTGTGGCCAAAACAATTCCTCGGACTAAATCATCAATGTAAATAGGTCTAAAGAAACCCTCTCCTTTTTCTGGAAGCATAAACTGATTTTTGGCAATTGCCTCTAATGGAGCAATAATCCAAGGGCGGCTACCCGGACCATAGGCATCTCCTGGGCGAATTATCACCACTTCTATTTCGTCATTGGTCTGCTCGCTTAACACCACATGCTCTGAAGCAAGTTTTGTCAACACATAACTTCCTCCATCAGCATGAACGGGATGATTTTCATCAATCTCACCCTTCGCTGAATTCCCGTAAGCCACGATTGATGAAATTTGAACAAAACGTTTAACTTTATGTTCTTTTGCCGCTTGCATTAAGTTGCGGGTTGCCAAGACATTTACTCGCCACATATCTGAATCTTGCATTGCATTAGAGACCAGAGCAGCAGTATGAATAATTACATCGCTTTCAGTTAATAACTGGCTGATTGAATCAGGTTGAGATATATCACCTTCAACAATATCATCACCATTACCAACAAGATCAACACCTACAACATCTTGACCCTGATTTTGGTAATAACGCATCAATGACCCACCAATGAATCCATTCGCACCAGTGATAAGTACCTTTTTAATAGCTTGTTCGCTCATGTGAAAACCTTAACAAAATAATACTAACTTTTCAGTTCATATTCTTTCTATAAAAAGAACCGAAAATCTTTGTTATTAATGACTTTGAAAAGAGACGCGTAATGATGGTAGTGAACTTATTAGCGAGGCCAGGAACTACCATGTCCTTGCCAGCAAAACATGCTTTTATTCCGATTTCAGCTACATCCTTAGCCGACATCATCATGCTTGATGGAATGCGAAGAGTAGCACCTTGATCTGGGTTATCCATCATTTTTGTTGCTGTATAACCAGGGCATAATGCAGTTACCTGAACCCCGCTATTTGCAGCAGTCATCTCATTGGACAATGCTTGAGAAAAAGATACAACATAAGCTTTTGATGCAGCGTACACATTCTGATTTGGAATAGCCATCCAACCTGCCAGTGAAGCCACATTTAATATATGTCCGCCGCCATTAGCTGACATATTGTCTGCATATAAGTGAGTCAAAGCAGTAAGGGCCATGACATTGACCTGAATCATTTTTTCTTGGGCTTCAAGGCTAAGTTTAGTAAAAAATCCATTATGAAGAAGCCCAGCATTATTAATTAAAAAATTTACTTTCAGCCCTCTATTTTCAATACGTTGAAATAAATTTTGAGCTGCTTTGGGCTCTGATAAATCAGCTGCCATGACAGTGCATTCAACTCCAAATTCATCACACAATCTAACTGCTAACTCATTAAGCTTTTCTTCGCGTCGAGCAACAAGAATCAAATCATAACCCCGGCCTGCAAGGATCTCTACAAATTCAGCTCCTATTCCATCGGATGCTCCTGTGACTAATGCAACATTATTTTTAGATGTATTCACTATGAAATTATCTTAACTTTAATTTAACCAAATTGGTGAAGACCAAGCTCTTTCTTGAATTGTAGCTGGTATATCTGATCTAGGTTTTTCACCAGCTCTAACTGCATCCCATGTGGACCATCTACACACAGGATTCTCCAGAACTCTGGAATAATAAAATACCTCTTGATCTGCTTTAAATTCAGGGTCCTGCCATAAAACCTTCATTTCTCTTGACCCTGAATCTGCGCTTATAGAGCAATCACTTAAATCTACCCATGCTTGATTATCAGGACAACGATGAGTTTTAGGGTCAACACTTAGTCCATCAGAACATGCAATATCAAACACTTGCTCTTTTTGCTCTCCATCTTCAAGCCAGCCTTTGATGATTTGAGTTCTTTGCAATGGTGCGCCTTGAGGGTCAGCTATTGCCCAGACTAAAAAAGTTGGATTTTTATTTTTTTCGATATTAAGAGTCCCTCCCATTGGAATGCTTCTTGCATAAGCATCTTGAATGAGAGAAAGATCATCAAGGTTTGAATTCTCCAAATCATAGCCAGCAAAGAATCTAACTTTCATTCTCGGTCCGCTGGTTGCAAATGTTTCCTTACGTCGAAAAGCGTCATAAATAGCCTCACGAGTGTTTTCTTCTGCCCAAACTCCGGCAAGACCCGATGCAGCAAATTGGACAAGTCTGTCACTGGCAGAAAAATAATTTTTTCCGTCTACTTCCTTGAGTAAATTTGGTCTCATAATTTTTAAAAAAGTTCCATAAAGTCTGTTAAATGGAATTGAACCTCTTAGCTCTGCTGTTCCATCTAACATGCCAACCTTAGAAAAGTATAATTCTTCACTATCAGAAGGTCCCCCAACATGAGAATCGCTTGATCCTATTAAGCCAAATTTATATGGATTTGTTAGGCCTTTTTCAGCAAGAGTAAGGCCTCTAAGGTATGCATCTCTGACATAACCACCCCTTAAATTATCTACAAGTTTCTCTGCCTCCACTCCAGTTTTAGCTTCAAAGGCTGCCCACTCATCGTTCTTTGAAAGCAATGGATGTGTTTCTGAAGTTCCTTTGACCTGAGTAATTTCAACTAAAGGTTCATTTAGGGCACGATTTTGAGCATACTCTTCATCAATTGGTCCACCGTGATAGTCATTTAAGGAAAATGCAGCTCCTCCAGAAATATTAGTATTGTGCGGAATGGCTAGACTCTCAACACCATTTGATCTTAGTTGATTCATCCAATCCCATAAATCCTCAGGATCTTGACTATTATTCCTTGTAAAAAGTTGAGCGGGCAAGTTTTTAGTATCCTTAAATATGACGTTTCGATGCAAATAATTATTATAGAGATCTAAGCTGGGTGTATATTCGTAAGCAGCAAAAGTAGTAAAAGTGCCTGGCACATATGCATCATCTGCAGCTTTAATGGTTTTCTGCCAAACCGTTCTACCAACTTGTAATATAAGAGACAGATCAATACTGCCATCTTCAAGCCCCGATCTTACTTTTTCTCCAAAAGGTCGAAAAAGGCCCTGTCTTTTAATGAGAGAGAAATATCCTGTGCCTGCTGACTCATTCAGATTATGGAGAGGCTTCGTAAATTCATACTTAGAAAACCTAGAAGTAGTATCGGCTGCCTCCTTCATCAACCCCATAAATATACCGTGATCAGTTACTGCATAAAAATCTAAAGGTCTGCTTAATTGAATGAGGTACCCGCTTGGATGCTGTATTGGATAACCTTGTGCATACTTATATGCATCTGCAGGTGTGCTAATTGTGCCAAAAGTATAAGCATCAAATGAATTTTCTGTATGCACATGCAAATCTCCGTAATAAGCATTTTTATTTGGGTTGGGCAAAGGTCTAGGCTGAATTTGAACTTCCAATAATGGCTTGTCATGCAAAGACACTTCCGAATTTGTTGATTTATTTGCATCTGAGCATGATGCGATAATCAACATAAAGACTAACAACAAACTATTTCTAATTTTCATAACTATCCACCTATACGTTTAAATATTTCTTCTTTTAAAAGCCACATTCTATCCTGTCCCCAGACATAAAATGGATTACTGCCATCTTGATCAGTGATCTTAAAACTTGGAACCCCCCAACAATTTCCTGCATACATGTCTTCAACATTATCATTGAGAATTTTTTTCCATCGTTTGGTGTTTAAATCTTTTTTTATTACCTGCCAATCAAGGCCAAGATCAGTTACTACATTTTGTAAAAAACTTTCATCACCTATATTAATTCCATCCTGAAATGATGCTTTTAATAATGCTTCTATATACTCAAAACCCTTGCCTGCCTCATCAATAATTGGAAACAATGAGTAAGATTTTCGAGCTGGTTTCCCGATGGGTGAATAGATGGATTTCATTTCATAATTATGCTTTCTGCCCTCTCTTGCAGCATCTGAAATAATATATTTTGCTTTGAAGCCTGGAATAGTCATCATGCGCATGAGCATGGGTAATACAGGTTTTGTAATAAGATTAACTGGGTAATCTTCTCGCATTTGTTTAACTCTTTTGGTGCTTAAAAAAGTGTATGGGCTATTTAAAGATGGGTAGTAATATAAATTTAATTTTTGATCTGATTTAAGGTCCTTAGGAGCATTTAATTCTAGCGAGCAAATATTTTGATTTTCATGAAGCTTCTTTGCACCTAAATCAGTTAGCCTTTCCTCTAAATGTGGCAAACGATCAACGCCCCAATAGAGCTCTTTTTCATAATAAAATGCAGAGCCAAAATAGTAACCCTTCTCGTCTCTAATTTTATTCCCTTGGATTAAGTTTTCTTTGACCTCGGCCTTAGTAGCGAAATAAGAAGAGGATAATGCATCCAAAGCAGCAGCATCACCTTGCCATAAAGCAGAGCTAATTTTAGTTGCTATTTCGATAAGATCTTCTGCCTCTGGTTGGACAGCAGTTAATATTGAGTTTGCCATATCTACTAACTCTTTTGCAGGATATTCATTGGCTTGGAAATCAATGTTGTAAAAAGGTGCAATTCGTTTTACATCTTGTAAACAATATATGTTGTACAAAGAAGGTTCATGAACTGCATCAAGATTTTCTTCTCCGACCAAAATGAACTTGAGAGTTATTTCATAAGAAGACTTTAACTGTTCTAAACATTGAATGGTTAAATGAGAGTATGGGTCATCTACTTTATGAAAATACAAAACTTCATGCGGTCTGTTCGCTGCTTGTCTTGCAGATTCTGTTTCGCTTCTGATCTTTTGAAATAATTCATAACTTGAGAAAGTATTCATTATATGATTTCTAGCTTTTGCACTTATTGTCCGCCTGGACATGAAATTTCTAAAAGCTTTTATCATTTTAATATTCTCATTTACTAGTCTAGATCACTTGCATCATGACGCTCAACAATCGCATTGTCTTTAGGACTAGGCGCCCTGTTTACTCTTGAGCCTCTTTTGTATGCAGGTCGCTCTGCAATTTCTTCTGCCCAACGAACAACATTTTTATAAGATGCTAAATCCAAAAACTCTGCTGAGTTATATGCATTACGTAAAATCAAAGTTCCATACCATGAATGCACTGCTATATCAGCAATATTAAATGCATCTCCTGATAAATATTGTCTTTTTGATAAGTTCTTATCTAGAACATCTAACTGACGTTTTACTTCCATAGCGAAACGATTAATTGGATATTCAAATTTCTCAGGCGCATAAGCATAAAAATGCCCAAAGCCACCACCTAGGTATGGAGAACTGCCCATGCTCCAAAAAAACCATGACATACATTCAGCTTTTTTAGACGGATCAGTTGGAATGAGCTCTCCAAACTTTTCAGCTAAATAAAGCATAATTGCGCCGGACTCAAAAACACGGGTGGAAGGTTTAGTGCTCATATCTAATAATGCAGGGATTTTAGAATTTGGATTAATTGCAACAAAGCCGCTTCCAAACTGCGCTCCTTCACCAATATTAATGAGAAATGCATCATATTCTGCTCCCTCATGACCAAGTGCTAGAAGCTCCTCTAGCAAAACTGTAATTTTAATTCCGTTTGGAGTGCCCAAAGAATAAAGCTGAAGAGGATGCTTGCCTATTGGTAACTCTTTTTCATGTGTAGAGCCTGAAATAGGTCTATTAATATTAGTGAACTTGCCGCCACTTTGATTTTCCCATTTCCAAACTTTTGGGGGAATATATGTTGATGAATCGCTCATGCCACTCCTTAAATTAAATATGATTAAGCGCTAATATCTTTATATAGTATTGTCATATATTGTGTCAATTTGTCGCTATGACTAAAAAAAATAAGTTAAAATATTTAATACAAATATAGGGGAATGAAATAAAAATGAACAAATCTTTCATAGGTCTAATAGTCGTTTCAACAATTTTTTTAATATATGCCACAGGGTTTTATTCAAACTTTCAAACTGATTCAGCGTTAGAGATTGTAGACTTTTCAATTGACCAGCCAGAAGCGGGAAATAGCACGCCTCCTAATCCAGACCGAATGCCTCTTTATGGTGACTTGCATGTACATACAAAATATTCTTTTGACGCATATATTTTTGGTGTGACGGCTACTCCATATGATGCTTACAGATATGCAAAAGGTGAGGCCATCAAGCATCCTTTAGGTTTTGACATGAAATTAAGAGAGCCTTTGGATTTTTATGCAGTTACTGACCATGGCTTTTACATGGGAATGATAGAAAATTATGCCGACACATCATCAGAAATGTCCAAAAAAGAATGGACTAAGCCAATGCACAACATTAATAGACCTGAGAATGTAACTGTTGAGTCTTTGGGTAAAAGAGCAGATCTATTTAGCTCGGTTTTAAGCCAAGCAATAGTTCAACCTTATCCATATTGGCATCCAAAACTTTGGAAAGCTTGGTTCACTAACAACATTCAAGTAGCTCTACAATCATTCGATTATGATGTCCATAAATCTGCATGGGCAGATGTTGCAAATGCAGCTGAAGAGTTCAATAAGCCAGGGGAATTCACTACATTTATTGGTTATGAATTCACAACCTCAACAGATGTTGAGGGTGGAAATTTGCACAGAAATGTTATTTTTGACTCTTCAAAAGCTCCCATTAGACCTTGGACAAGAATTGACTCCCTAAACCCAGAAGATCTTTGGACATGGATGGATGGTTTAAGAGATAAGGGCGTCGATTCTTTGGCCATGCCTCACAATAGTAATGGCTCTAATGGCCAAATGTTTGAGGTTGAAACATTTAGAGGAAATCCAATCAGCATAGAATATGCTGAAAAGCGAATGCGAAATGAGCCTGTTGTTGAAATGACCCAGGTTAAAGGAACCTCTGATACTCACCCACTTCTTTCTCCAGATGATGAATGGGCAGATTTTGAAATCATGGATAAAAGAGTTGGAAGTAGGCCGCCAACATACAGTATGCCCCAAGGAGGCTACGTCAGAGATGCATATCTGAGAGGTCTAACTTTAGAATGGGAAGGTCGAGGTAATCCTTATAAATTTGGTCTAATAGGATCAAGTGATACTCATACTGGTGCCGGAGGATTTGATGAGAACAATTATTGGTCGAAAGCTGGAGTATTAGATGGAACTGATATGGGCAGAGGAAGTGTACCTTTAACTCAAGATAGAATTGAACAACTGGAAGAATATGCTGAGCTTTATGATCAGCCTATAAGCATTCAGGATATCGAAGGGAGAACTTATGCAGATGTTGGATTTGATCAATGGAGTGCATCAGGCCTGGCAGTTGCATGGGCAGAAGAAAATACTCGAGATTCTATTTTTCAAGCCTTCAAAAGAAAAGAAACATTTGCAACAACAGGCACCAGAATGGCAGTCAGATTCTTTGCTGGATTTGACATGAAGTCAATTGATATAGATTCTGAGGATATGGTTAAAAATGCCTATGCAAAAGGTGTCACCATGGGTGCAGATCTATTTAGCCAAGATAATCAAACACCACAATTCTTAGTTTGGGCTCAGCGTGATAAATTAGGAGCTCCACTTCAAAGAGTACAAATCATCAAGGGCTGGGTTGAAAATGCCTCTGGAACCCCGAAGGAGAAAGTTTATGATGTTGCATGCTCAGATGGGCTAACAGTGGACCCCGTAACTAATCGCTGTCCAGATAATGGCGCCAAGGTAAACATCAATGATTGCTCTATCTCAAGTGATGTCGGAGCGGTCGAGTTAAAAACTACATGGGTGGATCCTGATTTTGATCCAACGATTAAAGCTTTTTATTATGTTCGAGTTTTAGAAAATCCAACATGCAGATGGTCTACATGGGATGCATTAAAAGCAGGAGTCAAACCAAGGCCTGATCTAGATGAAACGATTCAAGAACGCGCATGGTCTTCTCCTATTTGGTATATACCAGAGTCAGGCGGGCTAGACATTATCCCGTTGTAAATTTTAGGAAGTGCAGTGAACCTTAGAATACTTGTATTTTTTATAATTGGGCTATTAATTTTTTTTCTTGATATTGGATTTAATGCTGAGCAAGACTCAAAAGATATTTATATTTCAGATCAAGAGTTAACCAGCCTTCTGTCAGCGTGGAAATCACAAGTTGGAAGACCTCCAAGCGATGAAGAGATCGTTAGTATTATCAACAACTTTGTACAAGAAGAGATTCTATACAGAGAAGCATTGCTTTTAGAATTAGATAAAGAAGATCGGATTATCAAGAGAAGATTGGCTCAGAAAATTACTTTTTTAAAACAAGAAACAATTCCAGATGATCCCTCACAAGAAGAATTAGAAAATTTTTTTAAGCTTAATAAAGATGATTACTTTGTTCCAGCAACCTACTCTTTCTCACATCACTATTTTTCAAAAGAGTCTAATGCCCAAGAAAGAGCAACTAAAGCTTTTAACGACTATCAGACTAATGGGACTGAACTAATAGGTGATCCCTTTTTTCTAGGAAAAAACTTTTATCAAAACAGCTCAAATGAAATTAAAAAAAATTTTGGTGAGTTATTCTTTTCAGCTATCGAGAACCTTTCTATAAATGAGTGGTCCGGTCCTCATGAGTCTGCTTTTGGTCAACACATCATTCTATTAAAAGAAATTAACAGTGGATTCTCTCCTCCTCTAGAAAAAGTACTATTAAAGGTTCAACAAGACTATCTTTCGCAAGCCCAAGATAAAGCGATTGATGAATATATTAATGAAATAAGGTCTCAATACAGAGTCATCATCAATCCAGATTATAAGTTCTAATGACTTGTAAACTCGCTAAAACATTAGTCATACTTTTTTGTTCAACTGCACTATTCTCTCATGAGTTTAATCCAGCCCACCTGGTCATAAATGAGCTAACTGAAAATGAATACGAGGTTAGTTGGATGTACCCGATTAAAAATATCGGTGCTAGAGCAGAAGTTTTTTTTCCTAACAGTTGCGAGAGAAAGAGCCAATTACCTAGTCAAAAGGGAAAATATCTAGTTGAAAAAATATCGTTAAGTTGTGAAAACTCTCTTAAAGGCCAAATAATTTCAGTCAATAATCTGAGTGTGCTCACAGATGCATTGGTAACAATCACTCACTTTAATGGAGAGGTGTTTGAAGGGTTGATGAACCTCAAGAGATCATCAATAGAGATTCCATTCAAAGAGCAGGTTTATCCGGTTGGATATTTCACCCTGGGTATTGATCATTTATTAAGTGGTAATGATCATATCCTTTTCATCCTAGGGTTACTTTTCTTAATTTCTGGATTTTTAAATGCAGTTAAAACAATTACAGCTTTCACTTTTGCTCACAGCATTACCTTGGGCTTATCAGTCTTTGAGTTGGTGTCGCTACCTCAAGCTACTGTAGAAGCTATTATTGCTCTTACTATCA
>JADHNM010000001.1 GCA_016779505.1 SAR86 cluster bacterium | reverse complement strand
AGTGGCGCATTTAATAAAATAAAAAATCTAATTATTGAAGATTTTTTTATATCATTTGATAGCATCATTCCAAAATACTCTGGATTTATTAAAGATCTGGATCTAAATGATCTATATTTCGATGAAATCATAAATCTTAGCGGTAATTTTTCTGGACAGGGAAATTATATGAAATTCCTAGTTAATTCAGATAGCTCGAGATTAAAAAATCACAAGAAAGACTATATTCCAGTATCAATTTTAGGTGCGGGAAGTGTTTCTGGCCAAGCTTTTGATCTTAATGCTCGTATTTTAAATAAATCTTCTCAGATTGATTTAGCTTTGCAGATTGATTCAGGTTCAATAAATCCATTATCTTTAGAGCTTAAAGGCTATGATATTAATAAAGATTTAATTACATTTTCTCTTCAAAAATCATTGAACAGAGTGGGTTCCTATATTGATAGAAGCATAGATCTTCTTGAAAAAAATTCTATTTATTTGAATTACTCTATAAATAGTCTAAGTCAAACTCCTAATTTCAAAGTAAAAATATTTAGCAATGAATCTAGGTTTACTGTTAACGAAGATTTAATAATTGATTTCTCTGAACCGATTGTTGAGGTGGATAGTGAAAATTTATATGTGTTTTCACCATCCGGCAAATCAAATAATTTCTCTTTTGATGCAGCCTATGGCTTGTTTAATTATAAGACAGAAAAAATTAATTTTTATTCTCTTCATGATATGAAATCAATTGACTTACAAAGTGCGTTAGATTTAGGTAAAGAGAGTATTAATTTGCCTAATATGCAAGCAGAGCACAAAGGTGAGATTAAACTCTCAAGTTTAATCTTAAACAATGCTATTTCCCTAAAAACAAAAAATTTTTCTATGCCAATCACTGACTCTCACAACATTAATTTTGATAATGCGAGTATCTTTATTGTTGATTTAGATAAAGCATATGGATTATTATCAGCATCCTTCATGAAAGACGAACTTTCTTTTCTTCTTTCAGGCAAAGGTTTAACTGAAACATATGATTTAACATTCTCAACGAATATTAATTTAGATGTAGAAGAATTCATCACTGATTCAATTTATCTTCAGGTTTCTGGAAACGACCTTTTTAAAATAGATCTTAATATAAAAAAAAACTCTCCATCAGTATTAAAGATATATTCTGATCTAAAGCACATTCAACTCAATTCGCCTATAAATTCACTATCAAAGAATAAGTTAGTTAGATTGCCTACAGAAATTTTTATCACCAATCTGTCAAATCCATCTCTCAAACTCAACAACCAAAAGATTGATATGCTTATTAGGGATATTAGTAAATATGATGGCTATATCTCAATAGGTAAAAAACTTCCTGAGCATTTAAAGAGTTTTATTCAAGACCCCGGATTAAACATATATTTATATTCAGAAAAGATTAATGAGAATTTATTAAGTTCTGTATTTCCCAGGAACCCAGAATCAGCATCCATCAAACTTAATAAATTGGCCATTGATATTAAAAATTTAAAATTTTTTAATAATAATTTTTCTAATGTTTCTGGTTTGTTTGATTTACATGATTCGGAAATTATAGGTAATTTGACTGGTGATAAGCTGAATTTAAATTTAAAGATTGATCAGACTGGATTTGCAAGATTAGAAATTAAGGATTCAACTATTTCTAACATAGATTTTCTAAATTCTAAACAGTCAACCCTTGATTCAGATCTAAATTCTAGATTGATCGTAAGCAACTCTTCTTTTGGAAAAATAAAAATTAAAGATCTTGATGTATATCTTTTGAATAACAAAAATAACTTTGCCGCCAATAATATTAGATTAAGTTCAAATTTAATATCGATTAAACCGCTGGAAAATTCTTCTAATGCATATTTTTCAATCGATAAGATTGCATCTCTCTATAAATTGAGGGGAGACTATGTAATTAAAGACTCAAATAACATTCCATATATACAAGACTTTGCAGATTTTTCTTATTTTAATGGATCTATAAATTTACAATGGAAGGAGCTTTCTAGCTTGAGTCATATCGAAGGAGGAAGCACCTTTGTTATGAAGGATTTAGTTATACAAGACCCTTTCTCTAACTCGCTTGCCATTAGTTTGCTTGGTGTCTTGAATTTAAGAAACATCCTCGGCAAGCTGGCAAACTTAGATCTTTCAATTGGTGAGTTTACCTCTACTCAATTAAGCAGGATTGAAGGGGATCTATTATTTAGCAAATCAAAGCTTCGTCTAGCATCTCCTTTATTCATAGAAACAAATGCTGCAAAAATGAGATGGGTTGGTCAAATTAATAAAAACCCTAAAAATATCTTGGAAAACTTAGATCTTAATTTAGACCTCAGGATTAGATTTGGCGAGAATCTTCCTTGGTATGCAGCCATTCTGGGAGGGCTTCCTGCAGTTGCTGGCTCAGCAGTATTAAATGAAATATTTGAAGAAGATATAAACGATCTTACTAATTATCAATATGAAATTTTAGGAACTATCTCAGAACCTAAATTAGCGAGGATTAAATAAGAAATATAGTTGCAAGACCGAGGAAAGAGAAGAAACCTATTACATCAGTAACGGTTGTTACAACAACGCTTCCGGCAATTGCTGGATCCTGGTTGAATTTTTGAAGAATAATAGGAATAAAAATACCAGCAATTGCAGAACATATTAAATTTACAACCATGGCAACGCAAATAAGTAGTGCAATGATTCCATCGCTAAACCAAAAATATGTTATTCCTCCAACCAAGATGGATAACAGGATTCCATTGACAATTGATACGGCTAATTCCCTTTTATAAAGCCATCTTAAATTAGATTTATTTATTTGTTGGAGAGTTAATCCTCTTATCATAATTGTTAAAGTTTGTGTTCCAGCAACTCCACCCATGCTTGCAACGATGGGCATCAAAATGGCTAGATATACTATTTGATCAATTGTGGCTTGAAAGAGACTAATTGTCATAGATGCTATAAATGCAGTCATCAGATTAATTGATAGCCACAAAATCCTACTCCTTGCTGCTCTTGCTGGCGCAGCAAATGTATCCTCAGCAACTCCAGCCATTCCAAGAAAATTCTGATCAGCATCTTCCATAATGACATCAACGACATCATCGATTGTGATCCTTCCAATTAATCTTGATTCGCTATCTACAACTGGTGCTGATACCCAATCATTTTGTTCAAACAATCTTGATACATCTTTATCATTTAAGTTTGCTTCTAATGGCTGAATTTCACTTTCCATGAGTTCTCTTACATTTAAACTAGGATCTGAGACAACAATTGAAGAAATTGGCAAGGATCCTAAATATTTATTTTCTCTTGAAACAACAAATATTTGATCAGTATTCTTTGGCAATTCTCGTTGGGCTCTAAGATATCTCATTACCACCTCAAGATTATGTTTTGGCCTAACACTTATAATGTCTGTATTCATTAATCCGCCAGCAGAATCCTCTGGATATTCCAAGGCTTCCTGAATTCTTTGCCTATCTCTTTGAGACATGGCTGATAAAATATTCTCTGTTTTTTGATCTGGAAGAACTTGAAGAATATCAACAATTTCATCAAGTTCTAAATCACCAATTATGGTAATAAGCTCTTCAGATGAAATTTCTGAAATAAGCTCTTGTTGAATTTCATCATGTAATTCAGCAATGATTTCTCCTTCATCCTGAGTTTCAATCAGTGACCATAGAAATTTTCTTTCTTTGGGCGGCAGAGACTCTATGCTGTGTGCCACCTCAGATGGATGCATGCTAGACAAAATTCTTTTAATTTGATTAATAGACGGCTCAACTTCTTGTCCCTGAATTGTTTTTAACAGATCTTCAGACGAGAAGTGGCGAGTGGTTATCTCATTCATAAGCTCAATTCTAACTCACTAAATTATGAATTATCTATTTCTAGAATTTGGTAGATTTATTTTTTTTCGATATTTTGCGATGGTTCGTCGGGCCAAGTTGAATCCTCGTTTATTTAGCAAATCTGAAATTTTTTGATCACTTAATTTCTTTTTCTCGCCCTCAACTATATTTTGAATTTCTTCCATTAATTGCATAGGTGTAACTTTTCTGGTTTTAGATACAGAGCTAGCTAAGAGTGATTTCATGGAAACAGCGCCTTTAGGTGTTTGTATATACTTAGAGCGTAAAATCCTTGAAACAGTTGATGGGCTAATCTTTAATTCTTTTGCAAGCTCCACATTGGATAGGGGTTTCAATTCGGCGCATCTATCAGACAAAAAATCAGCCTGTATTCTGCAAATCAGTGTACCAACATTTTGCACAGTCTCATTTCTTTTATTAATCGATCTAATTAACCATTTTGCCTCACCTATTTTTTCCTTTAGCTTTTTATTAACTTTATTTGCTTTATTTTTAACTTGCTTTTCTAAATCTTGATCAAGGCTAATTAAAGGAAAATTATCTTGTCTAAATCGGACATTAAAATTTTGATTGCTATCTGGAATTACCTCTAAGTCTGGTTGGATCAAATGTGTAGATTCAAATTCTAAGCCAGGTGAAAGATCGCATTTTTTTATTTTTTCAAGCACAGATTCAATAGAATTTTTAGAGTAATGTATTGCTAAATCAGCTTGAGCATCCTCAAATGAAGAAAACTTTGGATTAAATAGAATTTTATTTGCGATTTCTAATTCTTCGGTGGGAATATCTTTTTTTCTTAATTGAATATAAATCGTTTCTTTAAAATTTCTCGCTCCAACTCCGGGGGGATCTAAGTCTTGAATTATATTATTCAAGACACTTTCAATTTCTTGGGTTGAATAGCTGAATTCCATGAGTGCCTCTATTTCATCTAGATCTATTTGAAGCAAACCATTTTCTTCTAGAGATTGAATAATTACCAATGCAATTGTTTTCTCTGTGTTATTAAGCTTTATGTCTTCCAATTGAACTTCAAGATGTTTCTGTAAGCTCAATTCATTTGGTAGATTCTCAATTAGACCTTCATTATCAAAACCTCCAACTGACTCACTCTCAAAATCTTTTTTTAAGAACGGGTTTTCATCTATTTCATTATTAATTTTATTTATAATTTCTAATCTTGACAGTTGAAGAAGATCTATTGATTTTTTTAATTGCGGAGTTATTGATAGCTGTTGATTTTGTCTAAATTCTCTTACAAGCTTAATTACCATTTTTTAGGAAAACATTTTGCCAAAATATTTTTGTTGAACGCGAGTATTTTCTTTCAAGGTCTTTTCATTCCCTTCGGCAATTATGCTTCCCTCATCAAGGATAATGGCTCGGTTGCATAAGCTTAGAGTTTCTCTAACATTATGATCAGTGATCAAAATTGAAATATTTTTTTTAGAGATTTCTTGAAGCAATTCTTTTATTTCCTCAACAGCAATTGGATCAATGCCTGCGAAGGGCTCATCTAAAAGCATGATGCTAGGTTGGCAGATCAAAGTTCGAGCTATTTCAACTTTTCTTCGTTGACCTCCTGATAACATTCTTCCTTTGGTTTGAAGAATTTTTTTTAAATCAAACTCATCTACAACTTTTTCTACTTTGCTAATATGTTGCTTTTCATTGCCATCAGTTAATTCTGCGATTCCCATAAGATTGCTTTCCACACTCAGATCTGGAAATATTGATGCTTCTTGGGGTAAATAGCCTAATCCTAAGTTTGCTCGAGCATGCATGGGATCATTGGTCACATCTTGGTTGTTAATAAATACCTTTCCCCGATTTGGGAAAATTAAACCAGCGGCTATGTAAAAAGCTGTTGTTTTACCAGCTCCATTTGGACCAAGCAAACCAACAATTTCGCTTACTCCAATTGAGAAACTAATGTTTGCAAGAATCTTTTTTGAGCCAAAAGATTTTTCGATATTCGTTAGGGTTAGACGATCGCTATTCATTTGCAATAATTTGATAAGTAATAAAATTGGAAGTGATGGAGTTCCCTTTATTTAGAAGCCTTGCATTTCCAATTAAATGCATAGATTTATTTGGATATATTTCGAATGCCTCTGCTTCTCCATCTATCGCCTCAGATTTGATTGATGCTGGATTACCATATATTTCTAATTTTTCATCTTTTCTGCTTAAAAGGGCTTTAGAGCCCTTGATAACATAGCCATCAATTTTAATCTCAACATTATTCTTGAAAACTAATTGCTCTGTCTTTTTATCAATGGTGACTTGGTCTGATTGGATTGAAATATTTTGAAAGCTCAAATTGTCTGCTGAAACTGCACAAGGAAGATATAAAAATCCACATACAATTAATAAAATTTTATAGTTTTGAAGCATTGCTTTAAATTAAATGATTCCTGCTTCAAGAAGTTGATGCATTGTAATAATACCAGTGGGTTCTTCATTTTGATTTGAGGAATGAACAACCAAGGTAAAAATTTTATTTTTTTCCATAATTTCAGCAGCATCAATAGCAAGGGCTTTGCTTTCGATGCTTTTAAATTTAATTGTCATTACATCCTTTATGGGCGTCTTATTTATATCTACTTCATCATTCAAACATCTTCTTAAATCACCATCGGTAAAAACTCCAACAATTTTTTTTTCATTTGAAACTAAAGTTACCCCAAGTTTTTTTTCAGTCACCACCATCAATGCTTCTTTTAAAGATGTGTTCAGATCGACCATTGGTGCTTTTTCATTCATGACCGCTAAATCCTGAACAAGTGTTGTAAGTTTTTTTCCAAGCTGTCCAGCTGGATGAGATTTTGCAAAATCATCTTTGCTAAAGCCGCGTGCCTCTAACAAAGCAATGGCTAGAGCATCCCCAAATACTAGAGCAATTGTAGTTGAGGAAGTTGGAGCAAGATCCAATGGGCAAGCTTCCTCATCAGCCCTGATTACTAGATTAATTTTTCCAGCTTTTGCAATAGTTGATTGGTTATTATTAGTAAGAGTAAAAATATTAGAAGTTGAGCGTTTTAATGCAGGCAAAATCTCAATTATTTCCTTTGTTTCTCCTGAATTGGACAAAATCAAGATCGAATCTTTCTTGTTAATCATCCCTAAGTCACCATGAGCAGCTTCGGTTGGATGTATAAAAAATGATGCAGTGCCAGTGCTTGATAATGTTGCTGAAATTTTTTGAGCTATATGACCTGATTTACCAATACCCATTAAAATTAATTTCCCTTTAGTACTAAGAATATTTAAACAAAGATCCTCAAAATCAGGCTTTATTTGATTCTTTAAACTTGCAACAGCGCTTGACTCTATTTCAATGACTTTTAGAGCTGAACTGATAAAATTCTTATCTTTCATATTTCATTCATAGTTTTTTAGTAATGTTATAATACCTTTATGAATCATACTTTGAAATCTCTAGCTTTTGTTCTTGCAATCTTTTGCTTTCACAGTAATGCAAACGCTGAATCTAATCCTCATCAATTTATTGATTCCCAAGCTCAAGAAATGGTTTCTATCATAAGAAACAATCAAGCACTCTATGCTAGCGATCCTGAATTATTTAAAGACAAGATAAACACTGTTTTTGAACCAATGGTTGATTTTAGAAGGGTGGGTGCGAGTGTAATGGGTAAAAAATATTATCTTGCTGCTTCAAAATCACAAAGGCTCCAATTTATCCAATCTTTTAAAGCCTCCTTGCTTGATACCTACTCTTCAACATTAGCTCAATGGGGCGATCAAAAAATTATTACTATTTTCCCAGAGGTATCTGAATTAAAAACAACCGAGGATGTTCAGCAGAATCTCATAACCTCTAGTAACATCTATCCCATAACTTATAAAGTAAGAAAAGACGAAAGTGGTAACTGGTTAATCATTAACATAATTGTGAATGGGGTTAACTTGGGCCTGACATTTAGAAATCAATTTCAGGCTCTTGCAAAAGAGCATAACGAGAATATCGATGAAATAATCAAGCATTGGACTTCTGATGCCAATCTAGATTAATCTTCTGTCAAACCTTATTTATGGACATCACTCACTTTCTTAAATTGCAATTTCCTGAAGCTGAGATATCTTTTGATGGAGAGGATTGCAATTCAAAAGTCTTGATTGTGAGCGAAGAATTTGAGGGATTAACTTCTCTACAACGACACAAGTTAGTTTTAAGTGCCTTAAAAGAGCATTTTAAATCAGGCGAGTTACATGCTTTGAGTTTAAATACAAAATCTCCATCAGAGCTAGGATAGATATGGAAAAATTAAAGATTGTAGGTGGAAATAAACTCTCTGGATCTATCTCGTGTTCAGGAGCAAAAAATGCAGCTTTGCCAATGTTGGCGGCAACAATATTAACCGATCAGCCTATTACTTTTAAGAATTTACCCTACCTTCAAGACATCACTACCATGTTTGAAATCTTAGGTTCAATGGGGGCTGATATAACTTTAAATGAGAGCATGGATTTCATAATTTCTACATCTAAACTACATGACTTTGAGGCTAGATATGAACTTGTTAAGACCATGCGAGCTTCTATTTTAGTTCTAGGTTCGCTTGTAGCTCGACATGGGTTTGCAAGAATCGCGCTTCCAGGCGGCTGTGCGATTGGAACAAGGCCGGTTGATTTTCATCTAGATGCTTTAGAAAAACTGGGAGCTAAAATCGATCTAAAAAATGGTTACATAGAAGCAACTGCAAAAAAATTAATTGGGTGTGAAATTAACTTTCCAGGCGTTTCTGTGACCGGAACAGAGAATATTATGATGGCAGCTGTTCTTGCTAATGGCCAAACTATTTTAAGAAATGTTGCAAAAGAGCCCGAGGTTGAAGATTTAGCAAATTTTTTGAATTCAATGGGAGCCAAAGTTAATGGAGCAGGAACTGATGAAATTATTATTGATGGTGTTGAGGAGCTTAAAGGAACAAAATTTTCAATTCCTGCAGACAGAATAGAGGCTGGAACATATTTGATTGCAGCTGCTGTAACTGGTGGTGATGTAACTATTTCAAATGTTCAAGCCCCTCGCATGAATAATATTTTAGATAAATTAAAATTAAGCGGGGCTTCGATAAATATCGGTGATAATTATATTCAACTTATCATGGAGCAAGATTTCATTTCACCGGTAGATATCATCACAGCTCCATTTCCAGGATTTCCAACAGATATGCAGGCACAATTTACGGTTTTAAATGCATTGTCTAATGGTTCTTCAGTTGTAACAGAAAATGTATTTGAAAATAGGTTCATGCATGTTCAAGAGCTTAACAGGATGGGTTGTGATATTACTGTTAAAGGCAGTAATGCATTTATTAAGGGAGTCGACTCTCTTAATGGAGCGCCAGTTATGGCAACAGACCTGCGTGCATCTGCAAGTTTAATTTTGGCAGGACTTTGCGCCAAAGGTGAGACGATTGTAGACCGCATATATCATATTGATAGGGGGTATGAAAGAATTGAAGAAAAGCTCTCATATCTTGGTGCCGATATTACAAGACTTCCACATTAGTAGCACTTTTCCTAGAAACAATTATCATATTCTGATGGATGAACATTGTTGATTTCATGAAACTTTTTTATTTTTGCTATTTTGTGAAGGAGAAATGACAATGTTTAATACCTCTAATTTTATATTTACATCTGAAACAACTCCTGGTGTCACTACAGATTTAGCTGAATGTGTCGACCAAATTAATGAGCTCATTGGAATTGCTGATGCGGTAAATGTAACAGATTCCCCAAACTGTAAGAGTCGTTTAAATAGCTTATTAGTGGCCTCAGAAATTAAAAGAGCAGGGCTAGATGTTATTTTGCAGCTTACTGGCAGGGACAGGAATCAGATTGCTTTGGAATCTGTTTTACTTGGCGCTCTGTCTGTCGGTATAAATAAGGTTCTCTGTTTAAGCGGAGATCAGCCTGATAAGAATGGACCAGCAGTTGTGAATGAGTTTAATGGAAATGGGTTAATTGAGCTTTGCAAGGTTATATCAGGAGGAACTTTATCCGATGGAACTGCTATAAAAAATCCTTTGCCAATTTTTTCTGGTGCGGCGGATGATTTATATACTCAAATCTCAAAACCAGATGCGCTAGATAAATTAGTTGCAAAGATAGAGAAGGGAGCTAGCTTTGTTCAAACTCAATATTGTTTTGATTATGATGTTATTAAACAGTATTCAGATAAATTGAATGATCGAGGTTCTTTTAATACTTGTAAGGTGATCATTGGAATGGGGCCTTTAAAATCAGCCAAACAAGGTGATTGGATGAGAAAAAATTTATGGGGTGTAAATATCTCTGATGAAATACTCCATCGATTAGAAGTGAGTGAATCACCTGCACAAACTGGAGAAAAAATATGCCAAGAACTGATAGAAAAAATTATGGATCTGCCATGTATTGATGGCGTTCATTTAATGGGTCCGAGTTGTGAGAAGAGTTCGGCTAGAATAATTTCACGTTTTAAATAGAATAATTTGAATTATCATAATTTAAGATCAATATTCGATGAGGTTAAATCAATTGCAATAGTTGGAGCTAGCCCTGACCCAAAAAGAGATAGCTACAAAGTCATGAAATTTCTTCGAGATTATGGTTTTGACATATTTCCAGTTAATCCAAATTTAGGTAATACCAAAATTCTCGGTCAAAAATGCTATGTAAATCTTGAAGCGATTAAGAGAAAAATTGATATGGTTGATGTTTTTCGAGCCATTGAATATATCCCCAGTATTGCAAATGAGGCAATAAAAATTAAAGCTAAAATTTTTTGGATGCAAGAAGGCCTTTATAGTGAAGAGATAGAGTCTCTTGTTACAAACGCAGGTTTAAAGGTTGTTATGAACAAATGCCCAAAAAAAATTCTTGAAAAAGGAATCACATAAATTATGAACGAAAATACAAAAGATATTTTAAAGATTGATCAAACTCAAGCAAGCATTCTTCGTTTGGTATTGGATGACCCTGATAACAAAAATGCTCTCTCAGAAAATATGATGATTCGGTTAAAAAAGTTCTTGCTCAAGGCATCATCTGACGATTCAGTGAAAGTTGTTATCATTTCTGCGGTTGGTGATGTTTTTTGTTCAGGACATAACTTAAAAGATATAACTAAAGCTAGAAAAAATGAAGACGAGGGTAGAGCATATTTTTTAGATCTTTTTAATTTATGCTCCTCATTAATGCAAATGATAATAAATTGTTCAAAACCAGTCATAGCTGAGATTAATGGAATTGCAACTGCTGCTGGCTGCCAATTAGTGGCTAGTTGTGACTTGGCTATAGCATCGGATTCATCAAAATTTGCAACACCAGGAGTAAACATAGGTTTATTTTGCTCGACCCCTATGGTTGCACTTTCAAGAAATGTAAGCAAAAAAGACGCTATGAAAATGCTACTTACAGGAGATATGATCGATGCCGCTGAAGCAAAAAGAATATCACTAATTAATGATCATGTTCCTCAAGAAAATCTGAATGCAACTGTTATGTCGATTGCCAATCAAATTTCAACTAAGTCTCTTGCTACAATAAGAGTTGGCAAGGAAGCTTTTTATCGACAATATGAGATGACTCTATCTGATGCATATGATTACACTGCACAGGTAATGACTGAAAACTCACTTGCCGATGATGCAAAGGAGGGCATTTCTTCCTTTTTAGAAAAACGACAGCCGTTTTGGAAAGACGATTAATTTCCTAGAATTGTTATACGTATCTCCGCCCTATATTTAGTTTTACTGATCGGGAACACCTTCTGTAACAACTGTAAAATTCTGAATATTAGAATCTTGTAAAATTTGAAAGCTAATCTCATCCCCAGGAAAGGAATTATTCAGCGCATAAGTTAAATTTTCCCATGAAGGGAGTTTATCGTTAACTAATAATATAATCGCACCTGGTTTTATTTTGCCATCATTAAAAAGAGGCCCATAACTATTAAGTTCTACTATTTCTAGGCCGTAAGTTGCTTTGTTATTCAATACAAATCTTTTGATTTTAACTCTAAAATCTCCAATCCATGATTTCTTCACAGAGCCATATTGAATGATCTCTGAGGCAACCTCTATCATTTTATTAGCTGGGAGAGCAAAACCAATCCCAGCATAAGAGCCAGTTTTTGAAAAAATTTTTGTATTCATGCCAATAAGATTGCCTTTGTGATTAATTAAAGCACCCCCAGAATTGCCTGGATTAATTGCAGCATCAGTCTGAATTAGCTCAAGATATGGATTTCCATAATCTCTTCCAGTAGCACTAATAATTCCACTGGTAAAAGTTTTACCCAGCCCAAATGCATTTCCAATTGCAATTACTTGATCGCCCACTTGAACTGATGAGCTATTTGATACCTCGATAGGCTTTAAAGCAGCCTCTGGATTAATTTTAATTACGGCAAGATCAGATCGTTGATCAAAACCTATTAAAGATGCTGGATAAACCTGACCATTGTCCATCTCCACCTGAACGATTCTCGTGCCTTCAATTACATGAAGGTTTGTAATAATATAACCATCATTAGAAATAATGATTCCAGAACCAATGACCTCATTTACAGATGTACCGTTAAATAATCTGGGTCCATTATTTCTTTTAGCGCTTATGTTGATGACAGAGGGGGATGCCTTATAAATTGCCTCTACATAAGCGTCTTCATTCGACATATTTGCAAATAGATATGTCAAAATACCAATTAATATTAAAAAATTTATTCTCGAAAGCTTGTTATCAAAAAGTCTCATATGCCCATTAAATCAATAATATGAAGGATATCAAAGTTGTATTAGAGAATTTATCGACTCAAGGCATAGTTCTTGATAATGCCCAAGCTTCATTCTTGGAAGAATTTCTTCATGTTGACTCAATACTGAAACCAAAATCATTTTTTTCTAAAAATAATGTAATTGGTAATTTGTATCTTTACGGTCCAGTTGGAAGGGGTAAAACAATGTTAATTCAAGCCATTAATGATTGTTATTTCTCTAATTCAGGTAAATTTCATTTTGTAGAATTTATGCAGCTTGTGCATAAAAAATTATCTGATTTTTCTGGAAATAGCGACCCACTATTGATGGTTGTTAAGAGCCTTTCTAATGATTATAAAATAATTTTTTTAGATGAATTTCAGATCGAGGATATTGCAGATGCAATGATCATAGGGACTTTAATTGAATCATTAACAAATACAGGCACTAGATTAATGATTACGTCAAATTCACATCCAGACGACCTATATCAAAATGGCCTGCAGAGAGAAAAATTTTTAAAGACCATTCATTTTATAAATAATAATTTTCTTATTCATCATCTTATAGGTACTGAAGATTACAGATTAAAAGAAATTGCGCATTTTGACAGTTCTGTTAATGATCAAAATAGTGATAAAAGTGTTAGGGATTTTTTACAAAGAACATTTAATTCAAAAATTAGTCATGCGACTGAATTCTTGGTCAGCAATAGAAAATTTAATTGTTTAGGTTGTTCGGATAAAATTTTATGGCTTTCTTTTGATGATTTTTTTTCTTCACCATGCGTTAGTAAAGATTTTATTGAGATTGTGAAAACATTTGACTGGATTTTTATTAATAACTTTCACTCATGCAATGATGATCACATTGATAAATTGAGAAGATTTATTAGTTTTATTGATATTGCATATCAAGAAAAACAAAAATTAAAGTTTTTCTATGATCCAAATTTAATGGATAACTTATATTCCGGAGATCAACTGCTTCATTTATGGGTTCGGACTGAAAGCAGACTTCATCAGATAACAACTACAAAATATCTTCAAAATTTAGAGAAAAACTAAACTAAATGAATTAAAATATTGATTAAATAGCGCGTAAACATTAACATTCGCATCTAATTTTTTTCTTTAAACATAAAAGGCAATGAAAACTCTTTCACTCAGAAAAGAAGACGCTCAACATGATTGGTATGTTGTGGATGCTTCAGACAAAATTCTAGGTCGTCTGGCCACAAAAATAGCTGATCGTATCAGAGGCAAAGACAAACCTACTTTCACGCCCCACACTGATGGGGGAGACTATGTTGTAGTTATTAATGCAGAAAAAATTCAGGTCACAGGAAAGAAGTTTGACGATAAAAAATATTATACTCACTCACTTTATCCTGGCGGATTAAAGACTAAAGTGTTTAAAGATATTATTGAAGATAAGCCTGAATATATTTTAGAAGAAGCTGTTAAAGGCATGCTTCCAAAAAATAAACTTGGAAAACAAATGTTCAAAAAACTTAAAGTATACAAGGGTGAAAATCATCCTCATGAATCACAAGAACCTCAAATTTGGGAACCAAAACTATGAGCGCAGCAATCCATTACGCAACCGGAAGAAGGAAAACTTCATCAGCTAGAGTTTATCTATCAAAAGGCAAGGGAAAAATATTAGTCAACAATAAAGAATTGTCACATTACTTTGGTAGACAGGTAGCACAAATGTTAGTAATGCAGCCTCTAAAATTAACAGAACTTGATGAGCAGGTAGATATCAAAGCTATGGTTAAGGGCGGCGGAAGTTTTGGTCAAGCTGGAGCTATTAGACATGGTATTTCTAGAGCCTTGCTTGAGTTTGATGAGACATTAAGACCACAATTAAAATCTGCTGGATTTCTTACCAGAGATGACAGAAAAGTAGAAAGAAAGAAACCAGGATTAAAGAAAGCAAGAAAAAGCTCTCAATTCTCCAAACGTTAATTTCTACTTTTATGGAAGAAAAAATTACCACCCGAAGAAAAGTACTCATAGGTATGACTTCTGCAGTTGGTGCTGTTGGCGCATCATTTGCTGTTATTCCATTTGTTGCTTCTTGGAATCCAAGTGCAAAAGCAAAAGCTGTAGGCGGACCTGTTAAAGTTGATGTATCAAAAATGCAGGTGGGACAAAAAATTCAAGTTTCTTGGAGAAAACAACCAGTTTTTGTTATTCGCCATAGCAAAGAAGCATTAGAGAATCTTCCTGAAGTTGAATCTAAATTGGATGATCCAAGCTCCCTTAAGATTGACGAACCATACCGAGATTTAAATCCAACAAGATCGTTATCAACAGAATACACGGTAATAGCAGGAGTATGTACTCATCTGGGGTGCGCTCCAAAATATTATCCTGAAATGGAGTCTCAGCCCTGGGATGAATCATGGGTTGGTGGTTTTTTTTGCCCTTGTCATGGATCAATGTTTGATATTGTTGGGAGAGTATTCAAAGGAGTTCCAGCCCCAACTAATTTAAAGGTTCCGCCACACTATTTTGACGGAAGTATTTTAACAATAGGGGAAGAAAGAGGCTCAGCATAATGACTCAACAATCATCAGGATTTTTCAATTGGATAAACAGTCGTTTACCAATTGTAAATACATTTGAACGTCACCTCTCAAAACATCCAGTCCCTAAGAAAGTAAATTTCTGGTACATGTTTGGTGCTTTGGCATCTGTAGTTTTGATTATCCAAATTGTTTCAGGTATTTGGTTGATGTTTGGATATGAGAATACAGAAGAAGGCGCTTTTGCTTCTATCGAATATATCATGCGAGATATTGAATATGGATGGGTTATTCGATATATGCATACTACTGGTGCTTCAATGTTCTTTGCTGTTGTTTATCTTCATATGTTTCGCGGATTGCTATATGGCTCCTATCACAAACCAAGAGAGTTAGTTTGGGTTTTTGGTATGACTATTTACCTTGTGATGATGGCTGAGGGTTTTTTAGGATATGTGTTGCCGTATGGTCAGATGTCTTATTGGGGAGCTCAAGTGATCATCTCTCTTTTTGGAGCCATTCCATATATTGGCGAGTCATTGGAGATTTGGGTTAGAGGCGATTACTATATTTCTGGGGCGACTATTTCAAGATTCTTTGCATTACATGTAGTAGCTTTACCCTTAATTTTAATTGCATTGGTATTTATGCATTTGGTTGCCTTGCATGAAGTTGGAGCAGGTAATCCAGAGGGTGTTGATATTGAAAAACATTTAGATGAGGATGGGGTGCCATTGGACAGTGTTCCATTTTTTCCATACAAAGTCTTGAACGCATTAGTTGCAATTGGAATATTCGGAATTGTTTTTTCAATCATCATGTTCTTTTTCCCTGAAGGCGGTGGATATATGTTGGAGTTGGCTAACTTTGAAGAAGCAAATCCACTAAGCACTCCTGAACATATTGCTCCAGTTTGGTACTACTCACCTTATTATGCAATGCTAAGAGCAGTGCCTGATAAACTTGGTGGCCTTGTAGTGATGGGCGCAGCTATAGCCATACTATTTGTAGTTCCATGGCTTGATAGAAGTAAAGCTGCCTCAATTAGATACAAGGGAATTCTTAGCAAGATTGCTATGACTATATTTATTATAAGTTGGTTAATGTTGGCATGGTTAGGCACAGTTCCTGTTACAGCATTAAGAACAACGCTTAGTATTATCGGGACAGTGATTTATTTTGCATTTTTCTTGTTAATGCCCATATACACCTCAATTGAAAAAACTAAGCCGGTCCCTGAAAGGTTATGAAAAAATTCTTATTACTAGCCTTATTGTGTATCGGCTCACAAGAAGCCCTAGCAGCTGGCGGCGCAGCGTGCGGTGACTATGGTGAATGCGATTCTTTCAATCCTGAGCTTAATAATTTGGAATCACTCCAATTAGGCGCTCTGACTTTCATTAATCATTGTTATGGATGCCATTCATTGAAATATTCCAGATGGGGAAGAATAGCTCAAGACTTAGATATTCCAGAAGATATCTTCACCGATAATTTAGTTTTTGGTGCAAAGGTAAAGCTTGGAGATAGGATGACCGGTTCAATGAAGCCAGAAGTTTCTGAAACTTGGTTTGGCATAGCCCCTCCAGATCTAACGCTTGTCACAAGATTGCATGGATCGGATTGGGTTTATACATATTTAAGAACTTTTTATGAGGATTCATCAAAACCATATGGAGTTAATAATATGGTGTATCCTGGCGCAGCTATGCCGAACGTTCTAGCTTCTATGCAAGGCCAACAAATCTTAACTTGTAAGGACGTCCCAATCATTGCTAGCAATGGCGGTGTGAGAAGGGATGAGATGGGCAATGATATTACTGAAGAAAAGTGTGGATATCTTAAAACCATTGAAGGTTCGGGCGATTTATCTGTTCAAGAGTTTGATGAGGTTATATTTAATCTTGTAAATTTTATGACATATGTTGGCGAGCCAAGCAGATCAGATAGAGAAAGAATGGGTTGGTATGCAGTATTATTTTTTATAGTATTTACAGCGCTTGCTTACCTTCTGTTTAGAGAATACCAAAAAGATTACCATTAGAATTTAACCAAAAACAAAGAGGAAGCATGATTTTATATTCTGACAAAGATGACCACTACAGCCACAGAGTAAGAATTGTTCTTGCCGAAAAAGATATTGCCTGTGAAATAAGAGAAACTTCCAATGAAGAAGCTCCAGAGGAAGTACTAGCACTTAATCCATATCATACCTTGCCTATTTTAGCCGATAGAGATCTTGGTTTATATGATGCAGGGGTTATGCTTGAGTATCTTGATGAGCGTTTCCCTCATCCTCCCCTTCTTCCAGTGTACCCAGTCTCAAGAGCGAACAGTAGAACGCTTATGCTAAGAATAGATAAAGAATGGTGCCCATTAGTGGATACTTTGATTGCTAAGGAGTTATCTGAGAAGGAGCTTTTAATTGTTAGAGAAGAACTGCTCAATGAAATAAGCACTGTTGCTCCTACATTCAAAGAATTTAATTTTTTTATGAGCGACGATTTTTCATTAATTGATTGCTATCTTGCTCCGATTTTATGGAGACTTCCTTCTCTTGGTATAAACCTTCCTTTAAATAGACATCTAAAACCTTTGTTGGATTATCAAGGAAAAATATTTGCTAGACATAGTTTCCAGGACAGCCTTTCTTTGATAGAAAAAGATCTTAGGAACTAAGACAAAAATAAGTCTGTAGTAATTTTATTTACAGGTATCTCTCTTTTGGTGCATGCATTGGATTTATAAATAATCTTGCCAGTGATGCTATTTATTCTTGCAGATTCCACACCGGCTTGTTTCAGCACTTGCAACAATAACCACTCATTTAAAGTTCCTAGCTCTAAATACCTCTCAAGTGATCCTGACTCATCTTGTTTGATTTTTGATATTGTGTAAGCAGATATGAGTGCCCAAGAATCTTCATAGTCTAGTAATTGCAGCGGTGAATTTATTTCCTCCAAAGAAGAAATAAAATTTAAATATTTAAATTTATTTCCTCCATGATATCTAAGAGCTGGAATCATGGATTTGTATTCTTGAGGATTCAACAGAATGACGATTTGCATGAAATCAGATCTAGATCGAGGAGCAAAATTTAGATTTTGATTTGGGTTTAGGCTGGAAATTTTTTTGAATCTTTTTTCGCTTAAATTAATCCCTAAAATCTCAGCAGAAAATTCTTGATAATCACTGGAGTCATATTTTACTTTCATAAAATTTGTATTATCTGGTGCCAAGTCTTGAATCAAAGATTCATATTCTTGTGAATAAATAATTAGAAATGAATCGTTATTTTTACTTATTTCTGCATTTAGTGATGAAATAGCATCTTCATAAAGGCTTGAACAAAATCCATTAATTTGTTGTGACAGCAAATTTTCTGGTAGTGAAACTTGTTTACTGTCAGCCCAAAAAATATTTATAGGAAGATTGAGCTTATAAACTAATTCTATTAATTCTTTAGAGTATTCCTGGTTAGGCTTAAGAGTAAGAGTATATTCTTTCTTGGATAAAATTTTTTGATAATTTCTTTTTAATATTTTTGCATTTTTTAACTGCTCTTGATTTAACTTTTGACCATCAATAGCCTTCTGTATTTTTTCCAAGTCATTAACAAAATAACTTTGATAGTCATAAATATCTTCAAAACTTTTGAGACTATCTGCTTCAAGGAATTCATTTGAATTTAATATTAAATTCTTAGATGTTGTTGAGCAAGATGCTAAGATAATTAATGTTAAAAGATGTAATAAATATCTATTTTTTTTTAAAATCATTAAGTTAAATTCATGCTTTATATAATCTGTACCCCAATTGGTAATTTAAATGATTTCTCATTGAGGTCAATTAATACTTTAAAGGAAGTAGATAGTATTTTTGCAGAAGATACCAGAGTTGCAGCAAAACTTTTGCAACATTTTGATATTCAAAAAAAAACTCAATCATTTCATGAGCATAATGAGAATGAGGCCAGCGAAGAAATTATAGAATTGCTTAAAAGCGGGAAGACTCTAGCCTTATTGTCTGATGCCGGGGCGCCACTGATATCTGATCCAGGATATCCATTGATTCAGCGCTGCATTAAAGAAAGCCTTTCTTTTACAGTTCTTCCAGGAGCTTCTGCGCTCATAAATGCTGTAATTCTATCAGGCTTACCTTCAGATAAATTTTCTTTTAATGGGTTTTTACCAAAACAACATGAGGCAAAAAGAAAAATTGCCATAAAGCTAAAAAATTCTAATTTAACTAATATTTTTTTTGAATCTGCTAAGAGGATTGTTAAAACTATTTCAGTTTTTTCTGAAGTCCTAAACCCAGATACGCAGGTAGCAATTTGTCGAGAGATGACCAAAGAATACGAATCAATCTATAGAGGAACCATTAAAGAGATTATGGCTCTTATTAAGAGTGATGAGATTCCATTGCTGGGAGAGTTTGTGGTTCTTGTTTACTCTGGTTCATCTCTTGATGAAGTTTTTGATTTAGATGAAAATTTTTGCCTACCATTTCTTGAGTTCTTGTCACCAACAGAGGCATCAAGACTAATAGCTAAAATTACTTCTTTCTCAAAGCAAGAAGTTTATAAATTCCTTTTAAGGATTTCTAAATAGAAGAAAAAGGGATTAAAATGTATTTGAGTTGATCGGATGACCGCTGGCAATTTGCTAGAGGAAAGTCCGGACTTCATAGAGTAGAGTGCCAGGTAATTCCTGGGGGGCGTGAGCCCACGGCAAGTGCAACAGAAATTATACCGCCAAGAAATTGGTAAGGGTGAAATGGTAGGGTAAGAGCCTACCGCGTATTTGGTAACAGATACGGCAGTGTAAACCCCACTTTGAAGCAAAACCAAATAGGAATCCGTTTAGGTTACTCGCTTAGGATTCGGGTAGGTTGCTTGAGCAATATGGTGACATACTGCCTAGATAGATGGTCATTTAATACAGAATCCGGCTTATAGATCAACTCATCTAATTTTTTTAAAAAAAAGTGTGTAAAAGTGTGTTAAATGTAGTATAAAGTGTGTAGATATTAATTTTTACATACATTATGTTTGGTTTTACAACTATTTCGATAGATGCAAAGGGAAGACTAGCTATCCCAGCAAAATACCGAGATCAACTTCTTGCACAAAATGAAGAAAGTATTGTTGTTACAAGAGATCCGCAATATCCATCATTAAAAATTTATCCAGGATCAATCTGGAATACCATAGCTAGCGAGCTTCAATCATTGCAAGGCCTTGATCCAATTGTAAGAAACTTACAGTGGACCATCTTAGGAAATGCTAGCGTGAGCACCTTTGATCCAAAAGGGAGGATGCTAATCCTCTTGCCTTCTGAGCTTCGAGAATATGCAGAAATAAAAACAGCAGAAAAAGTATCTTTCATTGGGATGGGAAATAAATTTGAAGTCTGGAATGACAAAAACTGGGAAATAAGGCAAACAGGCGGCGCTTTATCTACTGAAATTCTAGAAGTGGTATTGCCAGAGCGGTTAAAAACAATATCTTTTTAAGGGGTAAGAAATGAATTGGGAAATAATTGAAGAAAATGCAGGGCTAGCTAAGATCAAAGTCATTGGTGTAGGTGGTGCAGGTGGTAATGCAGTTATTCATATGATTAATCATGAAATTCAGGGAGCAGAATTTATTTGTGCAAATACTGATTCTCAAGCATTGGATAGGGCAAAGGGTTCTACTATTTTAAAGCTTGGTGATAATGTTACTAGAGGTTTGGGAGCTGGAGCAGATCCTCAGGTAGGAAAGGCAGCAGCAGAGAGGGATAGAGCTGCAATTGAGGAGTTATTATCCGGAGCAGATATGATCTTTATCACTGCAGGAATGGGGGGCGGCACTGGAACTGGCGCTGCTCCAGTCATTGCTCAAGTTGCCAAGGAACTTGGAGCCTTAACAGTAGCAGTAGTCACTAAACCATTTAATTTTGAAGGGCATAAAAGGAAAGCTGCAGCGGAGCAAGGAATAGCAGAGCTAGTTGAGGAAGTCGATAGTTTGATAACCATACCCAACCAAAAATTGATGGATATATTAGGTAGAAAAACATCTATGGAAGAAGCCTTTGCTAAAGCAGATGATATTTTAAAAGGAGCCGTTCAAGGTATTTCTGACATTATCATGAAGCCTGGATATATAAATGTTGACTTTGCTGATGTAAAAACAGTTATGTCAGAAAAAGGCATTGCTATGATGGGTACAGGCCAATCAAGTGCCGATGAAAGAGGCATTGATGCAGCCAGTCAAGCTGTAAGCTCAGAGTTACTTGAAGATATTGAATTAAAAGATGCAAGGGGAATTTTAGTTAATATCACTGCAAAATCACCAACAATGGCAGATTTTGATGAGGTTGATTCAGTTATCAGAGACTTCACAGCTAAAGACGCAACTATTATTTATGGAACTGTAATGGAAGATTCAATGGATGAAGAGGAATTATTAGTTACGGTTGTGGCAACAGGCGTCAATCAAAAAACAGCAACTTTAGCGGTAGATAATTCAAGAAGAGCCACAGTGCAACTTAATCCAGTGGGCTTAGATACGCCCAAAACAGATCAATCAGTCAAGTCAGGTGGCACATCGTCTGCAGAGGATATAGATTTCCTTGATGTGCCAACCTTCATGAGAAAGCAAGTAGATTAAATATATGCTTCATGTTCCAGTTCTGCTGGAAGAATCATTAGGTTTCTTGTTACATGATTTATCTGGAACATACCTAGATCTAACCTTTGGAAGAGGAAGCCACTCTCAGGAAATCTTGAATAGAATATCTCCTCATGGAAGACTTCACGCTGTTGATAGAGATATCGAAGCAGTCTCATTTGGTGAAGATAATATAACTGATCCACGTTTTAGTATTTACCACTCAAATTATTCTGAAATTGATTCATTATTTCCCCAGCAGAAATTTGATGGGGTATTATTAGATCTTGGAACTTGCTCAACTCATTTAGATGATCCAGATAGAGGTTTTAGCTTTCAGCGTGATGGGCTTTTGGATATGCGAATGGATACATCTAAGGGTTTTAGTGCAGCAGAGTGGCTAAATACTGCGTCTGAAAAAGAGATAAGTGATATTTTGTATCAATACGGTGACGAGAGAGCATCAAGAAAAATTGCCAGAGCAATAGTTGACTTTAGGGCGATGAGACCCTTTAAAACAACAATTGAATTGACCAAGGTAATAGAAACTGTTCTTAAAAGAACTGGTAAAACTCACCCAGCCACAAAGTCATTTCAAGCAATAAGAATACATATAAATCAGGAGCTTCATCATCTGAGAATAATGCTTTCTAAGCTGCATAATGCTTTGAAAGTCGGCGGGATTGTTGTAATTATTTCATTTCATTCCCTAGAGGATAGAATTGTAAAAAATTTTTTTAAACCTGAGATTGCGCAGCTTCCAAAAGATATCCCAATTAATACTTCTGTTAAAGAAACCTATAAGAGCATTAAAAAGAAAATAAAACCATCCTCTAATGAGATCAAAATGAATCCTCGCTCAAGAAGCGCAGTAATGAGGGTATTTTCAAAGTTATGAAAAAAAATATTTTTGTTTATATTTTATTCATAAATATTTTTATTCTTTTTTGTATATGTCTTGAGACTATAAAGGTTAGATGGCAATTTAGTCAGGAGTATGAAAATAATGCTTATCTCCAAGTTGCAAACAATAAATTGACTGAGTTAAATTTTAATTTAAAAACGGAATACTACCATCTGAGCTCTCCAGCTAAAGTTGAACGTCATGCAAAAGAAATATTAAGAATGGTGGAGATTAAAAAAGTAACAACTATAAAATATGAAAAATAATTTTGGTTATAGTTGGCGAGCATATTTAATATATATTTTCTTATCTATCAGTTTACTAATCTTAGTTTTTAGAATTGTTAGTCTTCAATATATTGAAGGAGATTTCTTAAAATCTAAAGGCCAGAGCATGCTTGAAACCTCTAGGTCTATACCTGCGACTCGAGGGAGCATACTGGATAGAAATGATTTTCCTCTCGCGGTATCAATCAATCAATATGATTTATATGCTCTAAAAAATTTCTCAGAAGACGATTTTAAACAATTAAAAGACTTTCTTATTTTAAACAAAGATTTTCCTGCTATTAAACAAATTAATAAAAAAACATTAATTTTTTCTAACTTAAGTTTTGCTCAATATGAGAGCATTAAAAATCTGAAACTCTCAGGCATTGAGATTGAATCATTTCAAAAAAGATATTACCCATTAGGTGAACAAATAGCTACTTTGATCGGATTTGCTGGGAAAGATGGATTTGGCTTGGAGGGGCTTGAAAATATTTTGGATTCTGAATTGTCTGGTGTAGCTGGGCGAGAAACTATTTATAGAAATGCAAGCAGGAGACCTAAAGTAACTCAAGAAGTAATCAAGGGCTCTAATAAAAAGTTAACCATTGATAGCAGGATTCAATTTTATTCATATAAACATCTTTCAAGTTTTGTTGAGGCTAATAATGCAAAAGGTGGCAGCGCCATAGTATTGGATAATATTTCTGGAGAAATTCTCGCTATAGCCAGCTATCCTTCATATAACCCTAATAGCGCTCAAAGACAGATTCAGAGGAATAGAGCTCTGGTTGATGCATTTGAACCGGGTTCAATAATAAAACCTCTAGCTTTAGCCAAGGGTATTGATATGGGTATACTCTCTGCCAATCAGGTAATTGATACCAGCCCAGGATTTATAAATTTAAGCGGTAGAACTGTGTCAGACCCAAAAAATTATAAATTGCTAACTGTTAGCGAGATTATTGCAAAATCAAGCCAGGTTGGAGCTTCTAAGCTAGCTTTGCAAGTTGGGATAGATGGACTGATTTCAGGGTACAAGGGGTTTGGCCTTTCAAAACCACCAAATATATTTTTTCCTGGAATTGCTTATGGGATTATTAATTCAAGAAATAATATCTCTGATCATGAAATTGCAAGCATTGGATTTGGGTACAGCATGACCGCTTCTGCTTTGCAACTAGCTCAAGCATATTCAGTTTTTGCTAATAAAGGCTATCTCAAAGATTTTAAAATTTTTAAAGATGGTATTGAAGGATACAAGCAGCGAGTAATAGGCGAAGATGCTGCGAACGAAGTATTGGAGTCTTTAAAATTGGTTGTTTCAGATGGAACAGGAAGCTTAGCAAGGTTAGCAAATTACGAAGTTGCAGGAAAAACAGGCACATCTCACAAAGCCAGCTCTATGGGTGGCTATGATCAAAGCAAATACATAGCATCATTTGCTGGAATAGCGCCATTAAAATCTAAAAGACTTACAATTTTTGTAACTATCGATGAGCCAGGTTTAAATAATTATTCCGGTGGTAGCGTTGCAGCTCCACTATTTGCTGCAATCTCTAATGATGTCTTAAATTATTTAGATGAATAAATTGCCTCTTATTAAACCTTTCATTAAAACAAATATCTTTGACGAATGTTTTATTGAATCAATAACAGATAACTCAAAAGATGTGCTTAAAAATTCTTTATTTGTAGCTAGACAGGGAGAAGGTTTGCATGGAAAAGTATTTATAAAAGAAGCAGAAAAAAAAGGAGCATCCTGCATCATTAGCGATCAAGAAATTGAAGAAGAAATAGATATACCAATTTATTGCATCAAAAATTTAGAGAATATAATCACTGAACTCCTATTTCGATTTTATGAGTTGTCTGAGGATGATTTCATTTTTCATGGTGTGACCGGCACCAATGGAAAAACAACAACAGCATTTATGGCACACAATATTATGAGGGAGCTGCAAAAACCTTCAGTATATATTGGCACTCTAGGGGCAATTATTAATGACGATCTTATAAAAACGAAAGGCAACACAACTCCTGGTATATTTGAGTTGTTTGAGATTTTACAAGCATGCAAACTTCAACAAAAAACATATGTTTTTCTTGAAATATCTTCTCATGCTTTGGTTCAAAAAAGGCTATGTAATTTACCTTTTTTACAGACTATCATACTTAATATTCAATCTGACCATCTCGATTACCATAAAACAGAAACAGACTATATTAATGCAAAATTATCTATTACAAATCTCAATAATAAAAACCCTACAATAATTTCAATAGATCAAATTCAAGATTTGCTGCCAAGTCTATCTGAAGCCCAGAAAGAGCAGCTTTCAAACTCACAATTTTTAAGTGCTAAAAATCCTTCAGCTCCATTAAAGTATTCTTATGTTTATAATCCTGACGGGCCTTCGACGATTAATTTAAATTTCCCTAGCCTTACACTGGATGCAAGTGTTTCATTATTTCTTAAATTTAATATCGAGAATTACATTTCAGCTATTGCATTAATTTCAGAGCATATTGACTCAAATGATTTAAACAACACCCAAAGAGCCTTGATTAAAATGCCTGAGGGAAGAGGAGAGATATTAAAGTTAAAAGAAGGAAAGATATTAATTGACTATGCCCACGATCAACAATCTATGAAAAATATTTTATCTGAATTAAAGAATTATTATGATGACATCATTTTAGTTTTTGGTTGTGGCGGAGATAGAGATAGATCAAAAAGACCAAAAATGATGAAAGTAGCTCAAGATTTTTCTAGCAAAATATTTTTTACCTCAGACAATAATCGCTATGAATCCTTTTCAGTAATTGCTGCAGATGCGATAAATGAAAGCGATCAAGCAGGCGTGGAAATTATAGAGGATAGACAAAGAGCGATAACTGCAGCGCTTAAACACTTAAATAAAAAAAATATATTGGTAATATTAGGCAAGGGTCATGAAACTTCCATGGAAATATCAGGAATCAAAGTTCCATTCAATGACAGAGATTGCGTCTTAAAAATTTTAGGCAATGAAATTAATTAAAAATACACAAGATTTATTAACCTCTCTAAAGCTTGATGCTAAATCAGGCTTACCAATTAGAAATTTTCAAATAGATTCTAGAAAGGTAACTAAGAACTCAGTCTTTTTTGGTCTGACTGGCTCTAATGTGGAAGGCAGTCTTTATGCCGAGGATGCAATAAAAAAAGGCGCATGTCTTGCAATAATAAAAGAGAGTAAAATTTTAAATTCCTCAACCCAGTCATCAAAAATTATTCAAGTCAAAAGTCCTGAAAAGCATCTTATTGAGTCTGCAAAGATTGCAATAGGAAGATACAAGGGAGGCATTATTGGGGTCACTGGCAGTAATGGCAAAACGACCACAAAAAATATTCTTAAGAATGGCATAAAAAATAGTTATGCCACTTTTCAGAACTATAACAATGAAATCGGTTTACCACTTTGTGCTTTGGAATTGGATTCAAAAAATAGCACAGCAATTTTTGAAATGGGAGCAGCGAAATTAGGTGATATAGATTTTCTATCTAAAATAATTAAACCAAATATTGGTATTATTACTCACATAGGACACTCACATTTAGATGGGCTTAGCTCAGTTAGAGGAGTGTTAGAGGTAAAATCAGAGCTTATCAACAATATTAAAAAAGGTGGAGCAGCAATTGTTCCGGATAGTAAATATCTTAATTATTGGAAAAAAATGAGGGATGATATTACTTTTTATACTTTTGGTAAGAAACCCTCAGCATCTTATTTTCCAAGTCAAATCAGGATGACAAAGCAAGGCTTGTCTTTTTTTATTGAATCTATTCATTTGCAAAAAAGAATTCCAATAAAAACAAAGCTTGTAGGAATGCATAATGTGTTAAATATTCTTGCTTCATTTGCAGCGATCCATGCTGCGCAGTTAAACATTAATGAATTTGTAGATGGTTTGAGAGGCCTTGTAAACCCCCCACAACGTTTAGACCTTAAAACATGGGTAAGGCAGTCACAGGTCATCGATGACACTTACAATGCTAATCCAGATTCCATGAGAGCAGCTATAGATGTTTTATGTCAATTTAAAGGAAAAAAGATCGCAGTTCTTGGAGATATGGCTGAGCTTGGCAGATATAGAAAAAAACTACACATTGACTTGGGGGACTATGCCAAAATACACGGAGTAGATTTTTTACTTGGATGTGGAGATTTGATCCAACATACAGTATTTGCATTTGGTGATAATGGGTTTTTCTTTAAAAATAAAATTGAGTTAGTTGATTTTTTAAAAAAAAATCTAGTAGGAAAAGAGAATATTTTATTAAAAGGTTCAAGATCAATGCGAATGGAAGAAATTCTAGATTTATGGAAATAATATGATCGAATTATTGGGAACTTGGTTAATGACATACGATACTGGTTTCGATGTCTTTCGTTATTTGACTGTTAGAACTATTGGAGGAACCCTTACGGCACTCATGCTTTCCATTTTTCTTGGCCCAGCCTTGATTCGATTCTTAACACATATTCAGTTCTCTCAATCAATCAGGGGAGATGGGCCTCAATCACATCTTTCAAAATCTGGAACACCTACGATGGGAGGGTTGATTATTATCTCCTCATTAATTATTTCAACATTGCTTTGGTCCGATTTTCATAATCCATATATTTGGATCTTAATTTTTATCACTATTTCTTTTAGCACAATAGGCTTTCTTGATGATTGGCTAAAAATTAAGGAGAAAAATTCAAAAGGTTTGAAGGGAAAATATAAGCTCATATTGCAGTTTATTTTTTCTTTAGTTGCAATGTTGTTTATGTTGCAAGTTTCTCCCAGTGGAAATGAACAAATTTTTATTTTACCTTTTAACAAAGAATATATATTTACAATTTCACCACTTATTTTCCTGACTATAAGCATTTTTGTAATTATGGGCTCATCTAATGCTGTTAATCTTACCGATGGCCTAGATGGGTTAGCAATTTTGCCATCTGTGTTAATAGCTGGAGGCCTCGGTCTAATTGCTTACGCATCAGGAAATTTGATTATTTCTGATTACTTATTTATTCCATTTAATCCTCTTAGCGGAGAGTTGATTGTTTTTTGTGGAGCATTGATTGGAGCTGGCATAGGGTTTCTTTGGTACAACACATATCCTGCACAGATATTTATGGGTGACCTGGGATCTTTAACGCTTGGAGGAATTCTAGGTACTCTGGCAGTGTTAGTGAGGCATGAGATAGTTTTTGCAATTATGGCAGGGGTTTTTGTGATGGAAACTTTAAGCGTTATTATTCAAGTCAGCTCTTATAAATTAAGGGGTAAAAGAGTTTTTTTAATGGCACCAATTCATCATCATTTTGAATTAAAGGGCTGGGCGGAACCAAAGGTTATCGTTAGATTTTGGATTATAACTTTTGTGCTTGTTTTATTTGCTTTGGCAACCTTGAAGTTAAGATAAATTTCTATGAAATCTCTTATTTTTGGTTATGGGATCACAGGCCAATCTTTTGAAAGATATTTAACAAAAAAAGACATAGCTTTTGATATTTACGATAAAAATCTAAAAGGACCAAATATATCCAATCACTTACCTGATCAAACCTTATTAAGTTCTTATGAAATGATCTATTTGAGTCCAGGAATTAATCTAAAGAAGCTTTATACAAAAGGAGAATTTAATAAATTAGCCTACCTGACAGATTTAGATATTTTTTTTCAAGAAGATAGCTCTTATAAGATTGGAGTTACTGGCACAAATGGAAAAAGCACTTGCTGTTATCAATTACATCAGCTGTTAGAAGATTCTCAATTGATTGGAAATATTGGCACACCTGTTTTAGATGGTATTAATTCTTGTTCATATTCTATCATTGAGCTTTCCAGCTTTCAGCTAGAAAAGGTCAAGGATATTAAGCTAGACTTTGGAGTGCTATTAAACATTGCACCTGATCACATTGATCATCATGGAACTTTTGCAGAGTACACAAATGTAAAAAAAAGAATCAAAGAATCAAAAATATCAACACAAGAATCAAACCCTAAAAAACTATGGTCAATGATCACTGGAAGAAAACTCAGAGAGGTTCAAGATATTGCATTGCACGAACTGCCGCATAGACGGCAGCATGTTGGAATACATAATCAACTAGTGTTTATAAATGATTCAAAGGCTACTAATTTAACTGCATTGAAATTTGCGCTAAATAAAATGTCTAGTCCTTATGTGTTGATCCTTTGTGGGGATCCAAGTAAAGAGCAATATGATAGTTATAAGATTATCGGCCCAACAAAGGTATATATTTTTGGCAAACACGCAGAAGAGATATCAAAAAAAATATTTCATCCAGATAAAATATTACTTTGCAATCAAGGTCTTTCATCAGTAATGAATTTGATTTTTAAAGATGTATATCACTGCCAAACCAATATACTTTTTTCACCAGGCCATCCTAGCGGACAAGATTATAAAAATTTTGAAGAACGTGGAGATCATTTTATCAAATTAGCATTGGGCTCAAATGATTGATCGAGACAATATATTAATTGCTCTTCCATATTTCTGTTTGTTATTCATTGGTTTGGTGATGGTTGCTTCATCAAGTGTATATGTTTCGGAGGATCTTTATGGAACCCCCTTTCATTTTGCTTCGAGGCAAGTAATTTTTTTAATTATCGGTATTCTTGCAACAATAATTGCCTTAAGTATTCCATCAAACTTATTTCTCACATTAGATTGGTTAATTTTAATTGGTTCTTTGCTTTTGCTTATTGCTCTTTTTTTTCCGGGGGTGGGTACAGAGGTAAACGGAAGTTTAAGGTGGATCAGAATCGGACCAATCAATATCCAACCCTCTGAAGTAAGTAAG
This sequence comes from SAR86 cluster bacterium, assembly GCA_016779505.1. Lineage (GTDB taxonomy): Bacteria > Pseudomonadota > Gammaproteobacteria > Magnimaribacterales > D2472 > D2472. The sequence continues at coordinate 31,695 of JADHNM010000001.1, read as the reverse complement.
CTAGCTTTAGTTATATATATTTCAGGATATTGCGTTAGAAGACTAAGTGAAATTAATACTTCACTAGGGTTTTTTAGACCCTTGATTGTATTAGCTCTTTTCGGGTTATTGATCATGTCTCAACCTGATCTTGGATCAACATTGGTAATTGGGGCTTTAGTAATTGCCGTGCTATTTTTTGCAGGGATTTCATTCTTTCAATTTTCATTATTAATTTTATTAATGGGGAGCTTGGCATCCATTGCAGTCTATCTAGAGCCATATAGATATATAAGATTTATTTCATTTACTGAACCGTTTGACCATTTTTATGGGCCCGGATGGCAGCTATCAAACGCTTTGCTTGGTATTGGCAGAGGAGAGTTGCTAGGCGTAGGCTTAGGAAATGGTCTTCAAAAGAATTTATACCTACCAGAGCCACATACTGATTTTATTTTTGCAGTAATTGTTGAAGAATTTGGATTGCTTGGAGGGTTGATAGTGATTTTTCTGTTTGCTTTATTGATTTTTGGAATTATTACAACATCCATTAAAGCGCTAGAGCTTGGAAAATTATTTCAAGGATTACTTGCTTTTGGTGCAGGTATTTTAATCGCAATTCAAGTAGTATTTAACATAGGGGTAAATCTTGGAATCTTACCGACAAAAGGCTTAACTTTACCTTTTGTGAGCTACGGGGGAACAAGCTTAATTTTATTTATGTTTTTAATAGGCATGGTTTTAAGAATTAATTTTGAAAATAAAACGATAAAGTAATGAAATTTTTAATTTCTGCAGCAGGAACCGGAGGCCATGTTTTTCCAGCATTAGAGTTTGGTAAAGAATGTGTTAAAAATAATCATGAGGTTATTTGGATTGGAACAAAAACTGGCATAGAAAAAAGAGTTGTTCCTAGCAATATAAAACTTTTAACTATTCCCATGAGAGGCTTCAGAGGAAAGAATTTAATTTTTAAAATTACTTCATTAATAGGTTTAATAACATCAATTTTTATAAGTATTTTTTACTTGCAAAAAAATAAGATTGATTACGTTGTTTGCTTCGGGGGTTATGTCTCTTTACCTGTCGGTTTGTCAGCATGGGTTTGCAGAAAACCTCTTTTCTTGCACGAGCAAAATGCAATTCTGGGAACTTCTAATAAAGTATTAAAACAATTTTCAAAAATAATTTTTTTAGGATTCCCAATAAATGAGCCAGTTACCAAAAACATGATGCTCGTAGGGAATCCAATAAAGCAATCAAAAGAAAGCTCATCAGCAACTCAAAAGCATCAACTACCAAGGGTTTATGTGACTGGTGGCAGTCAAGGCTCTGAATTTATCAATAAAAATGTACCTATAGCCTTAAATTCATTAAACACACCATTAGAGGTAAGGCATCAATCTGGAAATGGAAAATCTGAAGGAGTGAAAGAATTGTATTCAAGTAATATTTCTGTCGAGGTAGGGGAGTTCTATGATTCACCTCATGATCAAATTCTATGGTCAGATTTTATTATTTCTAGGGGAGGTGCGCTGTCTCTCTCAGAGGCTATAACATTAAACAGAGGATCAGTGATTATTCCTTTGCCATCAGCCATTGATAATCACCAGCTCTTAAATGCAATTAATATTGTTAATTTAGATATGGGGTTGATTCATGAAGAGTCTGAATCTCATGAATCTCTTTCTAAAAAGCTTCTAAAAATTATTGAGAATAAACTTTATGAAGAATGGTCAAACAAAGAAAACAATTTAGATCATTTTCAAGCCGCTAGAAGAATGTTAAGTTCAATTTTAAAATTTTAAAAAATAGATGACCTCTCTAGGATTTCAAAAGTTCAAAAAAATTCATATGATCGGCATTGGTGGATCTGGAATGATTGGAGTTGCCACTATTTTGCAAAAACGAGGTTTTAAAGTTTCAGGTTCAGACCTTGTTATTACAGATGAGTTGAAAGAATTAAAAAAACTTGGCGCTAAAGTTCAAATAGGCCATGAACCAAGGCTTGTTTTAAAAGCAGATTTAGTTGTTGCTTCGTCAGCAATATCCAAGAGAAACCCCGAGCTTTCATATGCCAAGAAATCTGGATTAACTATTATTCCAAGGGCAGAGATGCTTGGGACTCTGATGAAGCCATATCGGAGCATTGCGATTGCTGGGAGTCATGGCAAGACATCTACAACGAGCATCATTGCCAGTATTTTTAATGCAGCTAATTTGAGTCCTACATATGTGGTGGGAGGCCAAGTTCTTAGCGTTGGTAGAAGCTCTAACCTTGGGGATGGAAACTATATAATTGTAGAGGCCGATGAAAGCGATGGATCATTTTTGCATCTACAACCTGATATTGCTGTAATTACCAACATTGATAATGACCATTTAAGTTTTTATGACTCAAATCAAGAAAAATTAAATCAATCTTTTGTTAGTTTTGCCGAAAATTTACCTTTCTATGGCCATATTTTGCTTAATTTAGATGATTCAAACATTCGTAAAATTTCAAAAGATATACATAGAAGGCAGATAACTTTTGGTTTTAATTCAAAAAATAGATTTCAAATAACTGATGCAAAGTTAGAAAATGGCCTTCAAAAATTTCAATTAACAGATCATTCCAATAAAAAATATTATAAATTTTCTACGAATTTAAGTGGTAGACATAATTTATACAATGTTACTGCTGCTATTTGTGTAGCCATTGAAGAAAAAATATCAGTTAAGGACATTGCCAAAGGGTTAGCTGATTTTAGAGGCGTTGGAAGGAGATTTGAGCTTTCAAAAATTTATTTTTCCAAGCGTCCTCATGTGTTGATAGATGATTATGGTCATCATCCTGCTGAAATTCTATCAACCGTTCTTGCTGCTAAGGAAAAATTTCCTCGTCAAAAAATATGCATGATTTTTGAACCTCATAGATTTACAAGAACGCAACAGCTTTTTGATGATTTTAAAAAAGTGCTATCAAAGGTAGATTTTCTTCTTTTGTTAGATATTTATCCAGCTAGTGAAAAACCTATTAAAGGAATTTCTTCTAAAAAACTCGCCTCTCAGATATTAAAAAATCACAAAAACGTCCATTATATTGGAAAGAAAGATCCCATGAACTGGCTTCAAGAAAATCATCAAGATTTTTCTATTTTAATCACTCAAGGGGCAGGAACAATTTCAAAACTGAATAAGAAGATAAAAAAAAAGTGGCAATAAAAAAAATTATAGTTTTATATGGAGGAAAGTCTTCTGAGCGTGAAGTTTCCCTTGAGAGTGGAAAATACATATTTCAAGCAGTCAAAGAGTTAGGATACGAAGCCCAACTTATCGACTATCCAAAAAACTTTTCACCTCAACAGCTTACAAAAGAAGATTTTATTTTTATTGCCCTTCATGGTGAGGATGGCGAATCAGGAGAATTACAAAAACTTTTACAGCAAAAGTGCATTCCCTTTTCGGGGAGCCATCATCAAGCTTGTGTAAATACTTGGAACAAAAATACCTGTAAAGAGCTTCTTAAAGATAATAAAATTCCTACTCCAAACTGGATTACCATTCCTTCATTGCTTGAAATGGAAAAAGATTTAGACAACCCTTTTTTTAATCAACTTAAACCATTCAAGGAGCTATTTTTAAAGCCAGCAGAGGATGGATCAAGCATAGATGTATTCAAAATTTCCTGTAACAAGGATTTAGAGAATGCTATTTGTAATTGTGCAGATCCTAGGAGAACATTTATTTTGGAAGAGAGCATAGACTTTAAGGAGCTTACTGTTCCAATTTTAAATGGCAGATGTTTACCTGCTGTAGAGATCAAAACCTCTGAATCCTTTTATAACTTCAATGCGAAATACGTGAATGAAGATACTCAACTTACCGAGCTTGTACTTTCAACAGATGATAAAAATAAGCTTGAGAAAATCTGCCTTAAGACACTCGATGTTTCAGGTTGTTCTGGTTGGTTGAGGGTTGATCTTATGCAGGACAGAAATAATAAATTTTATGTGCTCGAAGTTAATACTGCTCCTGGAATGACTTCTCATAGTCTATTTCCTAAATCTGCAGAGTCAATTGGGCTTTCATACAATCAACTTGTGCAAGAAATTATCAATGCTAATTAGAACAGGTTTAGCATTTATACTTTTAATGCCTATCTTATTTGGCTGTTCAGGCAACAACAACCAAAAGATTATAGTAGTTTTTGAGAAGCCCCCAACTTTAAAAAAAGCCCAGGAATTAGTCTTTAATTTATCAAGCAATACCTCTATTAAAAAGCTATCAAAATTTCTAGATAACCAAAACTGGATTAATTCTTTTTTGATTAAAAAATATGCATTCAAGCCGCTAGAAATATTTATCGATTTAAAAGAGCCGAAATATATTTGGCAGGAAAATTTTTATTTAGATGCAAAGCTAAATAAGTTTTTGTATTTTGGTGAATTTCCTGACTTGTTGCATTTAAATATGCCGATTGAATTTGTTGATGAGTGGCTAGAAGTTGAAGCAGAAATTTATGCGTTAACCGCAGCCCACAACCTTAATATTTCTTCCATTTCTTATGCAGAAGCGGAAGGATGGCATTTGAAGACTAAAAGTAATTTGCAAATAAAGCTAGGCTCAGATTTATCCTCTAAAGTATTGGAAAAACTTTCATTAACCTTAAAATATATTTTCGAAAAAAACTTAACTCCTAGTATTATTGATTTAAGATACAGAGATGGAGCGGCTTTAAATTATGGCAAATAATGGAACAAAAGATTCCGACCATGTCGTCGGGTTAGATATTGGAACCTCGAAGGTTGTTTGTATAATTGGCAAATATGTTGATCAACATTCTCTTGAAGTTGTATCGATGGGGTCTTATCCATCTAGCGGTCTTAAAAAAGGTGTTGTAGTGAATATTGATGCAACCACCGATGCAATTCAAAAATCTATAGATCAAGCGCAAGCGTCATTTGAAGGAAAAATTAAAAATGTATATGTTGGGATTGCAGGAAACCATATTCGCAGTTTAAATTCTCATGGAATAGTAGGAATAAAAGATAAAGAAGTTGAAGCAAGTGATATAGATAGAGTAATTGAAGCAGCTCAAGCAGTTGCAATACCATCAGATCAAAGAGTGCTTCATGTTCTACCTCAAGAATATGTTATTGATAATCAAGACTCTATTAGAGAGCCACTTGGAATGTCTGGTGTGAGGCTAGAATCCCATGTGCATTTGGTTACCTGCGCTAATAATGCAATACAGAATATAGAGAAATGTGTTAAACGATGTGGAATTGGTGTCGATGGTTTTGTTTTAGAGCAGCTAGCCAGCTCATATTCTGTTTTATCTGAGGATGAGAAAGAGCTTGGAGTTTGTTTGGTGGACATTGGCGGAGGTACCACTGATATTGCTGTATTTAATTCTGGCTCAATATCATTTACTGGAGTGATTCCTATAGCAGGTGATCAGGTAACCAGCGACATAGCTGTAGCCTTAAGAACTCCTACTGCCCAGGCAGAAGATATAAAACAAAAGCATGGTTGTGCAGCAGCGGAACTTACTCATGATGGAGAAACTTTAGAAGTAATGAGAGTTGGCGGCAGACCTCCAGAAGACTTATCAAGACGCTCACTGGCTGAAATTATTGAACCAAGATATGTGGAGCTTTTTGATTTAGTTAAGGCAGAAATTAAACGTAATGGTTTCGAAAATAAAATCCCGGCTGGAATAGTACTTACAGGTGGCACCTCAAAAATGGAAGGAGCCGTTGCCCTGGCCGAGTCTATTTTTCAAACAAGCGTTAGACTAGGTATTCCAGAAAAATTTAGTGGGATGGAGTCAGTACTAAAAAATCCAATATATGCTACTGCTTTAGGTCTGGTAGGCTTTGGTTTTGATCAAATGAAACAGGGCTATACACTGGAAAATAATAAAAGTTTTTTTGATAGAGCTTTTGGTTTCTTAAAAAATAATTATTGATTGCTGGGTATATTTGGCATAGAATTCACGCTCCTTGGTTTTTTGATGTTCAAAAAATCTACTAACCCACAAGGAAAAATATGAATAATTACGAATTAACTTTAATACTTAACCCTGACTTATCCACTAAGTTTGATGACTTTCAAACAAAGTTCGAAAAAACTTTGGCTGATATAAATTTCACAATCAATAAGCTTGAAAACATTGGTCGTAGACAGCTAGCCTATAGCATTCTAAATCATAATAAAGGGCATTATGCTATTTTCCAAATAGAAGGGCCATCAGAATCTGCGTTAGAGCTTGAATCTAAATTAAAATACGATACATCTGTTATACGCCATCTTTTATTAAAGGTTGATTCCCCATCTCTAGAGGATTCATTGTTACTTATAGAATCCAGGGAAGCAAAAAAAGCTCCTCAAGAGGAAGAGCAGAGCCAAGAGAAGCCAAAAGTAACTCTAGCAGAACAAAATCAAGCTGCTGAAACTGTTGCTAAAGATGAATCAAAGGATGGTGAATAATGAGTGAGTCTAATAACAAAAATTTTAATTATAAGAATGTTGATCTTTTGAAAAGGTATATCACTGAGACAGGAAAAATCATACCTGCAAGAGTTTCAAATATCAGCGCGTCGGAACAGAGGAAATTAACAAAAGCAATAAAGATTGCTCGCTTTTTGGCCTTGCTTCCATACACAGACTCACATAGATAAATTATGAAAATTATACTTTTAGATAAAATCCAAAAATTAGGTGAAATTGGTGATGTTGTTGAGGTGAGCTCAGGATATGCCAGAAATTTTCTTATTCCCAAGAAGAAAGCTATGTTTGCTTCTGATGACAACCTAAAGTATGTTGAGAGCAAGAAAGCCGAACTAGCTGCAGCTTCAGCTGATGAGATGGCAAATGCTCAAGGCAAAGCTGATGCAATTTCCGGTGCTAAGGTTGAAATTAAAGTTCAGGTGACTGAGGAAGGTGCACTTTACGGCTCAGTTGGAACCAGAGAAATTTCAGATGCATTTAGTGAAGCTGATCATATTTTAGATAAAAGCGTCATTCAATTACCTGACGGACCTTTAAAAGAGCTTGGGGATTATTCGATTACTTTGTTATTCCATCCTGAAGTTTCATGCGTTGTTGAGGTCTCTGTTCAACCAGAGTAGTTGTTATCTTAATAATATGATGCAAGAATCATATTTATGTCTAGTAAGTCCATAGAAAATACAGAGCAAGTTAGAGAGCTCGAAAGAGCCGTGCTGGGCGGACTGATGCTTGAAACAGAAAGATATGATGCTGTTAGCGAAATCATTGAATTTACAGATTTTGAGGGTCAAGATCATCAAAATATTTTTCAGTCCATGGGTGAGCTTGTTTATTCTAATAAACCCCTAGATCCATTAACAGTTTCAGATAGACTCGACAGCAAAAATCTTCTTACTAGAGCAGGTGGTAAGAATTATTTGATTGATTTAGCATCTACGAGTCCCTCTGCAGCAAATTTAGAAGCTTATGCTGGAATGATCAGGCAGAAGTCTATTTCAAGAAGGCTGATGAAAATCAATTCTGAAATCTCTGAACTGATTATTAATCCTCAAGGTAAGGATGCTGCTGAATTGCTCGATGAGGCTGAAACAAAAATTTTTTCATTAAATGATGAGGCTAGCAGAACATCAACTAATATTCAGAAGCTAGATGAGCTTATTCCTCAATCAATTGAGAGAATGAATGAAATTGCAAAAAATGGATCTTCCTTGCTCGGAGCCTCTACAGGTTATAAGGATCTTGATAGTAAGTTGCAGGGCCTTCAAAATGGAGACTTGATAATTGTTGCTGCTAGACCAAGCATGGGTAAAACAGCTCTTAGTATGAACATTGTTGAAAATCTTATTCTTAATAAAGATATACCTGGTGGGGTTTTGGTATTTAGTCTTGAGATGCCTGCTGAGTCATTAACCACTAGATTGCTAGCGAGTAACGCTAAGATTGATCAACAAAAAGTTAGATCAGCCTCAATGAATCAATCTGATCTAAAAAAGTTTATGGAATCATCTTCTAAATTAAAGGATTTACCTCTTTATATAGATGATAGCTCAATGCTTTCACCCATGGAGTTGCGGGCAAGAGCTAGACGAATTGCTAGACAAGAGCCAAACGGACTGTCATTGATAGTAGTTGATTATCTTCAGTTAATGCAGTTACCTGCCTCACAGGAAAATAGAGTAAATCAAATTTCAGAAATTTCTCGATCTTTAAAAATGCTTGCAAAAGAGCTTAATGTACCTGTTATTGCATTATCACAGCTGAATCGAGCTGTAGAACAAAGGCCCAATAAGAGACCTATCATGGCTGATTTAAGAGATTCAGGTGCCATTGAGCAAGATGCAGACGTAATTTTATTTATTTACAGAGACGAGGTTTATAACGAAGACTCTGAAGAGGGTAATAAGGCTGAAATTATTATCGGCAAACAGAGAAATGGTCCTATTGGTAAGGTGAACCTAACTTTTCTTAAGGAGTTTACTAGGTTTGAAGACTTTGCCGTTGATAGCTATTACGACTCCATCCAATGATTGAACCAAATTCTGAGCTTGTAATTGACTATGAGCTTGTGAGAAATAACATCCAAGTAATAAAGAGTAACTTATCTCCGAGCTGCAAAATCATGGGCATCATCAAAAGTAATGCATATGGACATGATCTTGAAAAAGCAACTCATGCATTGGATGATTCTATCGATGGATATGGCGTAGTTAGATTACAAGAAGCTCTTAAGATAAGAGAGAGCTCATCGAAGCCAGTTTTAGCAATGCAAGGCGTGTATTCATCTGATGCTTATGATGCTCTAAAAAAAAATAATATTTGGTCAGTCATTCATTCAATTTCTCAGTTGCCACTGGCCAAGCAATATAAAGACGATTTACTGTTTTGGATTAAAGTAAATACTGGAATGAATAGACTGGGTATAAGATTAAATGAGCTTGACCAGTTTGAACCACTCTTCAAAGATTCCAATGTTTTGATGACTCATTTAGCTTGTGCTGATAATCCCGAAGATGCTCTAAATATAACTCAATTTAAGAATTTTGATTATGCCTGGAACCAAACCACAAAAAGTATGCAGAGAAGTGTATTGAATTCTGCAGGAGCATTTAATTTTCCGGACCAAGCTTATGACTGGGTTAGACCAGGTATAGCAATGTATGGAGGAATTGACTTTCCTGGTTTAAAAACTGCTATGACGTTTAGAAGTCAAATTATATCTATTCAATCATTAGATAAAGATGAGAGAATTGGATATGGTGGAAGAGTAAAAACAAAGCAACGTACGAAGATTGCTATTGTTTATTGTGGATATGCTGACGGGTTCCCCCAAACAGCCATAGATGGAACTTCTGTAATAGTTAATAGCCATCAATCTCAGATTATTGGAAGAGTTAGCATGGATTTGATTTCAATTGATGTTACCGATATTCCTGAATGTAAGATTGGAGATTGGTGTGAATTATGGTCACCCAATTTATCGATTCTAGAAAATACCAAAAAAAATGGTTTGCTTTCTTATGAACTAATGACCAAAATGAGTCAAAGAGTAAAACGAGAATACTTAAATATATGAAAATTGATTACGTAAAAAATAACCCTAGAGACATTCAATTGGAGGAAGATTTACCTCCTTACATGACGGAAGGTGTCGCTAATGACATCGCAGAAATTTTTAGCACTCCATTATCTGGAGCATATAACTGGGATTATACTATTCAGGATAATAGGATTAAAAAACTTTACGAATTAGGCAAGGAGCTGAATTGGAATGTTGAGGTTGATGTTGATTGGTCAAGACCATTTGAGCCTCTGACTGAACCAACTCCAATATTTTGGGATGATTATGCGCCGTATCAAAAATTTTCTGATGATAAAAAAGTAGAATTCCTAAACCATCGAATTGCATGGAGTCAAAGCCAATTCCTTCATGGGGAGCAAGGGGCGCTTCTTGTTGCCTCCCAGCTTACCTCGTGCGCTCCAACCTATAATGCAAAACTCTATGCTGCTTCTCAGACATTTGATGAGGCTAGGCATGTAGAAGCTTTTAATAAGTACATTCAAACAAGAACAAAACTTATGTATCCTATTGGCAATGCTTTGAAATCAATTTTAGATAAAATTCTTACTGACCCAAGATGGGATCTCAAGTTTATTGGCATGCAAATTATTATTGAGGGATTGGCACTAGCTGCGTTTCAAACCTCCAGAGAGCTAACCAAGGATCCAGTATTACGAGATATGCTTGGTTTAATTATTCGAGACGAAGCCAGACATGTAACTTTTGGGATAAATTATCTAGAAGAATTTGTTGAAACTTTATCGGAAGATGAAAAAGAAGACCGAGCTCAGTTTGCTTATGAGGCATGTTGGTTAAGCAGGGAAAGACTTGTTTCAATGGATGTGTTTGAGCACTTTGGTTGGAATGCTGAAGATGCAAGACAATTTCAATTAAGCTCTGACATCACTAAACATTTTCAAAAACTTCTTTTTCAAAGAGTCATGCCAAACCTAAGGAGAATTGGTCTGCTGAGAGACTCTGTGAAAGGTAAATTTGAAGATCTAGGTATTTTAGAGTACGCCACAGAAAAAAGTGATGCTGATATAGATTGGGCTGACCTATCTAGGCCTTTATTTGAAGAATCTGCTTAACTTAGTTTTTATTAGCTTCAGAATCTGATATTCTGTTTACCCATCATAACTTAAAAACTGATGGCTCAAACAAAATATATTTTTATCACCGGTGGTGTTGTTTCCTCTCTTGGCAAAGGTATTGCAGCAGCGTCAATTGGCGCTCTTTTTGAAGCTAGAGGTTTAAAAGTTTCATTAAATAAGCTTGATCCATACATCAATGTTGACCCAGGAACAATGAGCCCTTTTCAACATGGAGAAGTTTTTGTTACTAACGATGGGACAGAGACTGACCTAGATCTTGGTCACTATGAACGGTTTGTTCGTTTTCAAGCAAGTAAAAAGAATAATTTTACTGCTGGCAAGGTCTATGAAAAAGTTATTCAAAATGAAAGGAGAGGTGACTACTTAGGTGGAACTGTTCAGGTCATTCCGCACATTACAGATGAAATTAAAAGAAGGATTAAAGAGGGTGCCAAAGGTGCTGATATAGCAATAGTAGAAATAGGCGGGACAGTAGGCGATATTGAAAGCCAGCCGTTTATTGAAGCAATTAGACAAATGATGCTTGAACTTCCATCATCTACTACTGCATTAGCTCATCTTACCTTGGTTCCATATATCAAAGTATCTGAGGAACTTAAAACTAAACCGACTCAACATTCAGTTAAGGAACTTCGCTCTTTAGGGCTGCAACCAGATTGTTTGATATGCAGATTAGAAAAAGAGCTTCCGCATGATGAAAAGAAAAAGATAGCCTTATTTTGTTCAGTAGATCCAAAAAGTGTTATTTCAATGCATGATGCTGAAACAGTATACTCAATTCCTTTGCTGTTATATGCACAAGGAGTGGATAAAATTCTCCTTAAAAAGTTAAATTTATTGAAAGTTAAATCTCCAAGGCTAAATGATTGGAAAAGGGTTGTCGACGCAAAACTTAATCCTAAGAAAAATGTCTCAATTGCAGTTGTGGGGAAATATGTTGATTTAAAAGATTCCTACAAATCATTAAACGAGGCCCTTGATCATGCTGGGATTGTAAATCTTGCAAAAGTCGATATTCAAATGATAGATGCAGCAAAAATAACCAAATCAAATGTTGCAAAAATTTTAAAATCTTCTCAAGCAGTGCTTGTACCTGGTGGGTTTGGCAGTAGAGGTATCGAAGGAATGATTTATGCATGTCAATTTGCAAGAGAAAACAAGCTACCATATTTTGGAATCTGTTTAGGAATGCAAATTGCAATCATTGAATTTTCTAGAAATGTATTGAAGCTTAAAAATGCCAATAGTACTGAATTTAATATAAAGACCAAGCATCCAGTTATTGGATTGGTAACAGAATGGAAGGATGCATCAGGCAAAATTGAGCATAGAAGTGCAAGCTCTAATTTAGGTGGAACCATGCGTTTAGGTGGGCAGAAATGCTTGATAAAAAAATCTTCACTGTCCCACAAGTTATATAAAAAAATGACTATCACTGAAAGACATCGCCATAGATATGAGGTCAATCCAGAGTATAAAAATGAATTAATTTCTGGGGGAATGGATATAGTGGGCACATCACTGGATGGTAATTTAGCTGAAATGATTGAAATAAAAAAACATCCTTGGTTTTTAGGCTGTCAATTTCATCCAGAATTTACTTCTAACCCCAGAGACGGCCACCCAATTTTTAATGATTTTATTGCAAAAGCGATTAAGATAAAAAGATGACAATTTTAAAATTAGAAAACTTTACGATTGGAAATCAAGAGCCTATGACCCTCATGGGAGGCGTTAATGTTTTGGAGTCTGAATCAATTGTGATGACTGTTGCAGAAAAATTTTCAAAAACAACATCAAATTTAAATATTAATTGGATTTTTAAGGGATCCTTTGATAAAGCAAATCGAAGTTCCATTTCATCATTTAGAGGTCCCGGACTTGATGAAGGTTTGAAAATGCTTGAAAAAGTTAAATCAGAATTTAATGTTCCTGTCATAACTGATATTCATGAGCCATCTCAAGCAGATCCAGTTTCAAAAGTTTGTGATGTAATTCAGATACCAGCATTTTTGTGCAGACAAACTGATTTAGTGATTGCAGCCGCTAAAACACAAAAAATAATTCAATTTAAAAAACCTCAATTTCTTTCTGCTCCTGAAATGAAAAATGTTATAGAGAAGTGTTATCAGGCTGGAAATAAAAATGTCACACTTTGTGAAAGAGGTAACTCTTTTGGATATAACAATTTAGTAGTTGATATGCTGAATTTCCAAATTATGAAAGCTCTAGGTGTTCCCGTAATATTCGATGCGACGCATTCCCTGCAGCTTCCAGGTGGCCTAGGTGATGCTGCTGGAGGTCGAAGAGAATATTTGCTTCCTCTTGCTAAGGCTGGACTGAGTCAAGGTATAGCAGGTTTATTCATAGAAGCTCATCCTGATCCTGATTCAGCTAAATGTGATGGTCCTTGTGCAATTTCTACTGATGAGATTCCAGTTGTTTTATCTAAATTATCTGAATTAGATGATTTTATAAAAAACCAAGATAGAAATATTTAATGTCAGTCATTCGCTCTATCCAAGCTATTCAAATCATAGATTCTAGAGGAACTCCAACAGTTTCCTGTAAGCTCACATTAGAGAATGGTACTTGTGCAACCTCTATGGTTCCCAGTGGAGCATCCACCGGTTCAAGAGAGGCTTTAGAACTTAGAGATGGCAATGAAGCTTATTTAGGGAAGGGAGTAAATAAAGCTCTAGCAAATATTCATGAAATCATTGCCCCTGCACTGATTGGCATGGATGTAACAAATCAACAAGATATTGATGAAAAAATGCTTGCTTTAGATGGAACTTCAACCAAATCAAGACTGGGTGCAAATGCTATTTTGGGTGTTTCACTGGCTGTTTTAAATGCAGGCTCGAAAACATTGGAGCTTCCCTTGTACCAATATATCAATCAAGTTTTTGATCATATCAATGGTGAAAAGCCAAAGATGCAAATGCCAACCCCAATGTTAAATATTATCAATGGCGGTGAGCATGCTGATAATAATATTGATATTCAAGAGTTTATGATTATGCCTGTTGGGGCCAGTAATTTCTCTCAAGCCATGCAATGGGCATCAGAGATATACTCTGATCTAAAGGGTATTTTAAATGCAAAAGGTTTGAGCACCAGTGTTGGTGATGAAGGTGGCTTTGCTCCCAATCTCCAATCCAATCAAGAAGCCATAGAGCTTATCATTCAGGCTATTCAAAACAATAATCTTACCGAGGGTAAGGATGTGGGCATTGCTTTGGATTGCGCTGCCTCAGAATTTTATAAAAATGGTACATATAACCTACAGGGAGAATCTATAAAACTTAATTCGAGTGAATTCACTAGTTATCTCTCTGAACTGACTGATAAATATCCCATCCTTTCTATAGAAGATGGTATGGATGAGAATGATTTTGAGGGATGGAAAAACCTCACCAAGGCTTTGGGAGATAAGTGTCAATTGGTCGGAGATGATCTATTTGTAACCAACGTAGTAGAGCTTCAACGAGGAATCGATGATTCTTTAGCCAACTCAATTCTCATTAAATTTAATCAAATTGGAACGATTACAGAAACCATGAAAACTATTTATCTGGGTAATAAGAATGGGTTTAAATCCATTATTTCTCACAGATCAGGAGAAACAGAAGATAGCACCATTGCAGATCTTTGCGTTGGCTTGGGAACAGGCCAAATTAAAACAGGCGCACCTTGTAGATCTGACAGAGTGGCAAAATATAATAGATTGCTATGGATTGAAGCTGAGCAGCCTGACTTAACTTTTGCCAAAAATGTCATTGGTTAAATTTTTAAATTTGTTTATTCTGATACTTATTCTTGCGACTTTATATAATCTTTTTTTTGGCATTGATAGCAAAACAAGTTTTTTAGCTCTTCAGAATGAAAATCAAGAACTGTTACTGAAAAATAATACTCTTGCAAAAGAAAATGATCTTTTGGAGACAGGCATTTTAAGCAGACAAAAGAATGATGCTCATGCAGAAAAGTTTGCTAGAGAAGAATTAAACTTAATATATGAAAATGAAGATTTCCTAAGATTTGAGGAAGTTAAACCCAATGAACCCCAAGAATAACATCACAGTTATTATTCCTGCCGCAGGAAACGGCAGTCGTTTTGGTGGTTCAATTCCTAAGCAATTTTTGAGCTTGGGAGATGAGACGGTTTTAGAAAAATCTGTTAATTTATTTTTAGAAATCCCTTGTATTAGAGAGGTTATAGTAGCCATTGATTCAAATGAGAATTTAGTTAAATCACAATCTTTTTATAACGATGCAAGAGTGAGAATTGTGGAAGGAGGTAACACAAGAAGTGAATCAGTATTTAATGCCTTAGCAGAAGTTGATCAAAGTATAGAGATCATAGTAATTCACGATGCTGCGAGACCATGGCTAAGAAAAAATCATTTTGAGGATCTCTTGTCTCAATTTATCAATGATCAATCTGTTGAAGGGATTTTTCCTATAATTCCAGCAACTGATTCGCTGCGTATGAAAGAGGGCGAGAATCTAATTCCAGTAAAGCGTAATCAATTTTTACATGTGCAAACCCCTCAAATTTTTTACCATGAACCTTTAAAAGCAGCATTTAACAAGCTGAAGAAAGAAAATCTCCATATGAGTGATGAGTCTCAGGTAATGGAGCACGCAGGCTTTAAATTATTAGCTGCGCCTGGAGAAAGATCAAATATTAAAATTACTTACACTGATGATATATATAATTATGGGGGAATAGATCTTCGAATTGGAAGAGGGATAGATTTTCATCAATTCCAACCAGGAAGTGGTTTAACTTTAGGAAATGTTTTTATAGATTGTGAACTTTCCATTGTGGCTCATTCAGATGGAGATATTATTTTGCATGCCATTTCTGATGCTTTATTGGGTGCAGCTGGCCTAAGAGATATTGGATACTACTTTCCTGATAGCGATCCAAAAAATAAAAATTTGAGCAGCTTAATAATTATTAAAAAATCATTAGATTTATTAAAAGAAAACGGTTTATGGCCAAGAAATATTGATTTTGTTGTTGTGTGTGAACAACCAAAAATTGGGCCTTATGTAAATCAAATAAAAAAATCTCTTTCAGCAATTTTGAAGATCGAAGAAAGTTTCATTGGAGTTAAGGCAACCACTACAGAAAAGATGGGAGTAATTGGTAACGGTAATGGAATTGCTGTGTATGCAATTGCTTCTTTAAGGAATAAATAGTGAATATTTTGCTAACTAACGATGATGGCTATAAAGCATCTGGCATAAATGAATTGTTTCAAGCTTTAAGCACTGAGCATAAGGTTTTTTTAATTGCACCACGAGACAATTGTAGCGGAATGAGTGCGGCAATCAGCCTGCGAAAAGAAATAGAAGTTGAGGAAGTCTCGGAAAATATTTTTTCGGTTTCAGGCACCCCTGCAGATTGCTCATATCTAGGATTGTTATCAGTGATTCAGGATCCAATTGAAATGATTGTTTCAGGAATTAATTTAGGAGCAAATTTAGGAGAAGATATTTTTTATTCCGGTACTGTTGGGGCGGCAATTGCTGGTCGAAGACTGGATTATGTTCCTGTTGCTTTTTCAGTAGCAGCTTACAACCCAAAAAACCTAAAATTTATTGCAGAACAATCATTATTGATTACCAATCAGGTATCTAAACTTCCCTCAGATCAAAACTTGTTGGTGAATGTAAATTTTCCTGATTTGCCGCCATCAAAAATTCTAGGAGTTAAAATCACTTCATTGGGCAAAAGAGGCGCACCAGACAAGCCCGATCTAATTAGATCAAAGAATTCTTCTAAATTTTACAGTTTTGGACCTTCTGGTTCTCTTTTACCTAACCAATTTGAAACAGATATACAGGCGATTGAACAGAATTATATTTCTATTTCAATACTTGATTACAATTTAAGCACTGATTTGGTTAGCTGGGACCTTTACAAGGAGGTTTTTAATTGTGAGTAGCTCCGGCTTTACATTTACAAGAGTCAAAGACCAAATGATTCAGCAATTACTTGACATGGGTATTTCAGATTTTCGTGTTCTTGACGCTTTAAGCCAAGTTCCTAGACATATCTTTTTAGATCAAGCCCTCTGGAGCAGAGCGTATGAGAACAGAGCATTGACTATTGGTTACAAACAAACCATTTCTCAGCCATATATCGTTGCACGAATGACAGAGCACTTAATTTCTCATACATCAAAAAGAGGGAAAGTCTTGAATCAAGTTCTTGAAATAGGATCTGGCTGCGGTTATCAATCAGCTGTATTATCTTACTTTGCAAATGATGTCTTTGCAGTTGAGAGAATTAAACCTTTAGTTTCAAAATCACGTGAAAATTTAAGTGATCTAAAAATTAGAAATGTCATTGTAAAACATGCAGATGGATTTAATGGTTGGGAAGAAGACTTAAAATTTGATGGAATAATTTGCGCTGCAGCTCCAAGACAATACCCAGAAGAGTTGCTGGAGTTATTAGAGATTGGAGGAAAGCTTGTTATTCCAGTCGGTCTTGAAGGCCAACAAAAACTTTACGTCATAACTAAAAAAAGTGATACCGAGAGTGAAGAAATGATTCATGAAGAGGTTGCTTTTGTTCCAATGCTTCCAGGCGTTTCCAATGGAGAAGTGTGAGGATGAATAATCAAATCAAATACTCATTGGCTGGATTTTGCATGGGAGTTGCAGAGCTAATACCAGGCATTTCTGGAGCCACTGTTGCTGTAATCTTTAAGATTTATCCAAACTTAATGAAAATTTTAAGCAACTTAAGAATAAAAAATTTAACCTTAAACCTTTCATCTCTTGCGCAAACATTTCAATTTAATGTTTCGTTGCCTTTAATTTCTTCAATGATTATTGCCATCATTTTTTGTTCAAAAGGTATCAATTTCCTACTAAATAACTATGAACAAATATTTTTATTATCTCTGGGTTTATTAATGATAGCTTTGTCTATTTACATCGTTCAATCTTTTAAAGATGCACTCATAGACAAGAAACTATTTTTATTTTTATTTTTGGGCATAAGTATTGGATTTCTTTTGCAAGGTTTGAATACTGGCTCAGCAAATATTTCTATGCCATATTTATTCTTGAGTGGAATATTGGCTTTTTCATTTTTTCTAATACCCGGTATTTCAGGCAGTGCTATGTTGGTAGTTTTGGGAGTATACGGCCCTATTATTCAAGCCATCGCAACATTTAATTTAAATTTATTGGCTCCATTTGCATTGGGCTGTTTCATTTCTCTCTTGCTTTTACCAAAGTTGGTTTTATCAATATATTCATCTAATGAGCGAAATCTAATGTATATTTTTTCAGGTCTTATACTTTCATCAGGTATCTTTTTACTATGATCAAATTTAATTCAATAATCTTAATTATTTTAGTTTTAATTATTTCAGGTTGCTCCACCTTGAATTCATTAAAGCAGTCCTATGAAAATGTTTTACCTCCTTCTTCTGATAAAACTTATGTTGTTAAGCCTGGAGATTCTATTTGGTCTATTGCAATAAATTTCAATTTGGATGCAGAGCTATTGATTCTAAATAATAATTTAGAAAAACCATATATTATTTATCCAAATCAAGAATTGCTTCTCACAGGGGCGCTTGCTAAAAACATTACAAAAAAACCATCTCAACTTATTAAATGGCATCATCCTCTGGGAGAGAATCCAACAATACCTGTTAAAGATAAATCTTGGCTAATTTTTCAGGAGTCTAAAGGTGTTCCAATTTATTCTATTCATAGTGGGAAGGTGGTGGTTTCTGGACCAGATATTCCTGGTTACGGAAATTTAGTTATGATTTCTCATCCGGATGGTTATTTAAGTTTGTACGCGCATTGCGATAAAATATTTGTTCAGCGAGGTGATGACGTGGTGAAAGGCACTATGATAGCTCAACTTGGTAATTCAGAGGCAGCAGATCCAATGCTACGGTTTCAGTTGAGAAAAAATGGAAAGCCGATTACAGCTGAAAAATTAAACTCTCTTTTTTAAATATTAAAACTTTTCTTACTTTTCAAGAAGATGCTTTTTTTCTTTGATTTGTGCATATTCTTTGGCTTCAGGCAGCTCATCTTTTTCTTCTGTAATATTTGGCCAAATTTCACTTAATTCTGCATTAATTTCAATAAACTCTATCTGATCAGAAGGCAGCTCATCCTCAGAGAAAATTGCTTCTACTGGGCATTCTGGCTCACATAATGCGCAGTCAATGCATTCTTCAGGATGGATAACAAGAAAGTTAGGACCCTCATAAAAACAATCAACAGGGCAGACTTCAACGCAATCTGTATGTTTACACTTAATACATGATTCAGTAACTATGAATGCCATTATTGTTTTGTTTGAAAATTTAGATTAAAAAAGATTTTAACAATGACTTATGAACAAGTCAGCATGAATTTGATAATATTTAATTTACTTTTACTAATTTTATATTATACTGTATAAATATACAGTAATGGAGATCATCATGTCAGATAAAGTTAAAAACCTAAACGAGACCTTATCCCAAATTGAAAAACAGTTTGGTAAAGGAACTGTTATGAAAATGGGAGATAGAGAAATTGTAGATATGCCATCAGTTTCTACTGGTTCGCTAGGCTTAGATATAGCGCTAGGTATAGGCGGTCTTCCCAAGGGAAGGGTTGTAGAGATTTTTGGACCAGAATCATCTGGTAAAACAACATTAACACTTCAAGCTATTGCTGAATGTCAAAAAGCTGGTGGCACTGCAGCTTTCATTGATGCTGAGCATGCACTTGATCCAAATTATGCTGAAAAACTGGGTGTGAATGTAGACGAGCTTCTACTTTCTCAACCAGATACCGGTGAACAAGCATTGGAAGTAACTGATATGCTTGTAAAATCCGGCAGTGTAGATTTAATTGTTGTGGACTCTGTGGCAGCCCTAACTCCCAGAGCTGAAATTGAAGGGGATATGGGAGATCATCATATGGGTCTTCAGGCTCGTTTGATGTCACAAGCTCTGAGAAAAATTACAGGTAATATTCAACGCTCTAATGCAATGGTAATTTTTATTAACCAAATAAGAATGAAGATCGGGGTTATGTTTGGTAATCCTGAAACAACTACTGGAGGAAATGCCTTGAAATTCTACTCCTCAGTTCGCCTAGATATCAGACGCATAGGTGCCGTCAAAGAGGGTGAGGAGGTTGTTGGAAACGAAACTCGTGTAAAAGTTGTTAAAAATAAAGTGGCACCACCATTCAAGCAAGCTGAGTTTCAAATCATGTATGGAGAGGGAATTAATACAGAGGGTGAGATTTTAGAGCTTGGTCAAAAACTAGAGTTAGTTGAAAAATCTGGATCTTGGTATAGTCATAATGGAGAAAAAATTGGCCAAGGAAAGGTTAATGCTAGCAAGTTTCTAAAAGAGAATACCAAAATCAGAGATGCCTTAGTTAAGGAGATCAGAAAGGCATATATACCTTCTATTAAAAATTCTAAAAAGAAATAATTATTTTTAAACTTGTTATGCAGCCTTAAAATTGATTAAGATACTCTCAATACAGGAGAGAGTCATGTCAAAAAATGCATATATTGTTTCAGCAGTTAGAACGCCTGGAGGAAAGAAAAATGGAAGCCTGAGTCAATGGCATCCAGCCGATCTTGGTGCAAAAGTTCTTGACGAGTTAGTTCGTCAATCTGGAATTAACCCAGAATTAATCGATGATGTTATCTTTGGTTGTGTTGACCAAGTAGGTGCACAATCTGGTAACGTTGCTAGAAATGCAATCCTTTCTTCAAGTCTCCCTGAATCAGTTCCAGGCACATCAGTAGATCGTCAATGCGGATCATCACAGCAAGCTATTCACTTTGCAATTCAAGCCGTTATGTCTGGCACCCAGGATGTTGTTATTGGAGGAGGCGTAGAGGTTATGTCTATGGTGCCAATAGGAGCAAGCATAAAAGATGGTTATGAGGCAGGTCACGGTTTACCATTTGACTCTGATGGAATGAAGAATAGATATCCTGGTATTTTCTTCTCTCAATTCACTGGAGCAGAACTGATGGCAGAAAAATGGAATCTATCAAGAGAAGATCTTGATAGATTTGCTTTAAGCAGTCATCAAAAAGCAGCAGCAGCAGTTGAGGGTAAGTATTTTGATAGAGAGATCCTTCCTGTTCAAGCAAAAAATGCTGAAGGTAAGAATGATATGGTGCTAAATGATGAAGGGATTAGGTACGACGCAAGCCTTGAAGCACTTTCAGGATTAAACCCAGTTACTGAAGGCGGTGTCATTACTGCTGGTAACGCTAGCCAAATTACAGATGGTGCAGCTGCACTAATGATTTGTAATGATGAGGGGCTTAAAAAAGTAAAAGCAGATCCAAGAGCAAGGATTGTTGGCATAAGTGTTGTCGGTGATGACCCGATAATGATGCTGGGTGGCCCAATACCGGCTTCTCATAAAGTGTTGAGAGCTACAAATTTAAATATCAATGATATTGATCTTTATGAGGTTAATGAAGCATTTGCTCCCGTCCCTCTCTCTTGGGCTATTGAGCTGAAAGCTGACATGGCAAAATTAAATGTTAATGGGGGAGCAATGGCATTAGGGCATCCCTTGGGAGCAACTGGAGCAAAATTGATGACAACATTGCTTCATGAACTTGAAAGAACAAATGGTAAGTATGGCCTTCAAGCAATTTGTGAGGGTGGCGGTACTGCCAATGCAACAATTATTGAAAGAATTTAATTAACTACTTTTGTAGTGCTCAAAGATAGTTAAAATATCTTCAACTTTTCCAGTAGAGCTTTGACCATCTCTGTGTTTAAGCTCTATTTCATTATTTTGCAGGTATTGTTTGCCAATAATTACATTCATTGGTATGCCAATTAATTCAGCATCTTTCATTTTAGTTCCATAACCATCTTTTCTATCATCAAGCATTACTTCATAACCCATAGATGATAATTGGTTGTATAAATCCATAGCAGCTTTTGCTATCTCTTCATCCTTATCAAAACCTATAGCTACTATATTCACCTCATATGGAGCGATAGCATCTGGCCAGATAATTCCTTTGTCATCATTATTTTGCTCAATAGCTGCCGCGACAAGTCTAGACACACCAATTCCATAGCAACCCATAAAAAGATTTCTTGCCTTGCCTTTTTGATCTAGAACATTGACATTCATTGCATCTGTATAGACTCTTCCAAGTTGAAAAATATGGCCAATTTCAATCCCTTTTTTAATTTCAATTACACCTTCCCCATCTGGTGATGGCTTACCCTGGAAAGATTCCAAATCTTCTCCATCTTTCAACAAGAGCTCAGTATTGATAGCAAAATCAGAGGAGTCGCTTACTGCAATTGTATCTTCACCATTTTCGGCCAAAATATGAAATTCTTCTGATGTATCTCCGCCAATTGCTCCTGAATCTGCTTTGACAATTTTAAATTTAAGCCCCAATCTATTGATAATTTTTTTATACGTATTTTTTATTAAAAGATATGATTCAGCCAACGACTCTTCGTCCAGATTGAAGCTATATGAATCTTTCATAAGGAATTCTCTTCCTCGCATGACGCCATATCTTGGTCTGACTTCATCTCTAAATTTAGTTTGGATTTGATAAAGGTTAAGGGGCAATTCTTTATAACTTTTAATATTATTTCTTATTAAGTCCGTAATTACCTCTTCATGTGTAGGCCCAAGGCAGAAATCTCTTCCATGTCTATCCTGAATTCGTAATAGTTCTGGTCCCATTTTTTCCCATCTTTGAGTTTCTTCCCACAGCTCTCTTGGCTGAACCATCGGCATCAGAACTTCTTGTGCTCCAGAGGCGTTCATTTCTTCGCGAACAATATTTTCAACTTTTCGTAATACTCTTAAACCAAGAGGAAGCCAAGTGTATATTCCGGATGTAACCCTTCGTATCATTCCAGACCTTAGCATTAATTTATGACTTATAACCTCCGCATCTTGAGGTGAATCTTTTAAAGTAGGCAAAAAAATCTTAGACCAGAACATTTTTTATATCTGAATTTCCATTTAGTTTATAATTCTATATTTTTTTTAGAGACTTATGCCGATTTATGAATATAAATGCTCAAAATGTGAGTATCAATTTGAATTGATTCAGAGATTTTCAGATAATCCTGTAGAAATTTGTCCTGAATGCAATAAAAAAGCAGTAACAAAATTAGTTTCTGCGCCTTCTTTTAGGTTGAAGGGCGGAGGATGGTATGAAACTGATTTTAAAACTGGCTCTAAAAAGAATATAGTAGACAGTAAGGATGAAAAATCAAAACAGCCTAAAGAAAAAACTAAAACTACTGATAAATCTAAAAGCAAAAGTTCAGATAAAAAAACTTAAACAAGAGAGATAAAATGCGTTCACATTATTGCGGAGATATTAATACTTCACACATTGGTAGCAATATTGAGATTTCTGGCTGGGTCCATAAAAGAAGAGATCATGGTGGCGTAATTTTTTTAGATATTCGTGATTTACACGGAGTAGTTCAAGTTGTTTTTAATCCAGACTTAAAAGAAATATTTGATATTGCAGATTCGTGCAGAAGTGAATATGTTGTAAATATCAAAGGACTGGTGAGAAAGAGAATTGAAGGGGCTATCAATCCAAAAATGGCTACAGGAGAGATAGAGATTGAGGCAGGGAGCTTAAATATTTTTAGTTCAGCTGTTACCCCTCAGTTTCCTCTTGATGATTATCAAGATGTTAATGAAGATGTAAGACTAAAACATAGATTTTTGGATTTAAGGCGCCCCGATGTTAATCAAAGGTTGGTAAAGAGATCGAAGATAACTTCAAAAATAAGATCGATATTAGAAAATCGGGATTTTCATGAAATTGAGACGCCTATTCTAACTAGGGCTACACCTGAGGGGGCAAGAGATTATTTAGTACCGAGTAGGGTCCATCCTGGTGAGTTTTTTGCGTTGCCTCAATCTCCTCAGTTGTTTAAACAGTTGCTGATGATTGGTGGATTGGATAAATACTACCAGATAGCTAAATGTTTCAGGGATGAGGATTTGCGCGCAGACAGACAGCCTGAATTTACCCAGGTTGACATCGAAGCCTCATTTGTTTCTTCTGACGAAATCATTGAGCTCGGCGAAGATTTGATTATCGCATTGCTCTGTGAATTCACCGACTATCAAAAAAAAGAGGTTCCAAGAATTACATACAAAGAGTCCATTAAGAAATATGGATGTGATAAACCTGATTTAAGAATTCCGCTAGAACTGAATGATATTTCTGAGCTAGTGAAAAATGAAGAATTTAAGGTATTCTCTGGGCCTGCAAATGATCCTGCTTCTCGAGTAGTAGCTCTTAAGGTTCCTGAGGCCGCATCAATGACGAGAAAAAAAATTGATGAGTATACTGATTATGTTGCCAAGTTAGGTGCAAAAGGGCTTGCTTATATAAAAGTTATAGACCTTGATCAAGAAAATGGCCTTCAATCACCAATTCTTAAATTTTTTCAAAAAGAAACTATCGACTCCATCATTTCTTCTTTAGATATAAAAAATAATGACATTATCTTTTTTGGTGCTGGAAAGTCAGATATTGTAAATCTTTCTATGAGCTCGCTAATTAAAAAACTTGGTGAAGATTTAAGTTTGAAGACATCTTCGTGGGCCCCATGCTGGATTATTGATTTTCCGATGTTTGAAAGAAACAAAGAAAACAATCTTACGTCTTTGCATCATCCATTTACCTTACCCGCAGTATCAGTTGAAGAGCTAAAGGCTGATCCAGATAATTCATTGGCATGCGCATATGACTTTGTTTTAAATGGCTATGAGCTTGGTGGAGGATCTTTGAGGGTCTATGAGCCATCAATGCAAAAAGAGATATTTTCTATACTAGGAATTTCTCCTGATGAAGCTAAAGAAAAATTCGGTTTCTTGCTGTCAGCACTGTCATCAGGATGCCCTCCACATGGTGGCATCGCATTTGGTTTAGATAGAATTGTGATGCTGTTATCTGATACGACTAATATTCGTGATGTCATTGCTTTTCCTAAGACTCAAAGCGCATCTTGTTTGCTTACTGAGGCGCCTGGTTTAGTTTCCAATGATCAACTAGATGAGTTGAACATCAAATCTACTTTTGATCCGGAGCAATAGATGGCTGGGCATTCCAAATGGGCAAATATTAAGCATCGAAAAGCAAGGCAGGATGCATCTCGAGGAAAGGTTTGGACCAAGGTAATTAGAGAAATTACAGTTGCTGCTAAAGGGGGTCCTGATCCTGATGATAATCCAAGGCTGAGGCTAGCCTTGGACAAAGCTAACGCTGCAAATATGCCTAAAGATACAATTAAGCGGGCAATTCAAAAAGGTTCTGGAACTGGCGAAATGGGTATCATTGAGGAGCTAACTTTTGAGGGCTATGGACCAAATGGCGTTGCCATTCTTGTTGAGACGATGACAGATAATAGAAATAGAACTGTAGCTGATGTGCGCCATGCTTTTTCAAAATTTGGAGGAAACATGGGAACAGATGGCTCAGTTGCCTACCTCTTTAATAAATTGGGAGTGGTTCAAGTTGATCTATCGCACAACGAAGATCAAATTATGGAAATTGCATTAGATGCTGGCGCAGATGATTTTACCGTCACTGAAGATTATTTTGAAATCATTTCTACTCCAGCAAATCTCTCTGCTGTTATTGAGGCTTTCAAGAAAAATAATATTGAAACATTGCTGGCTGAAAATACGATGAGAGCAGATACTTTAGTTGCCCTAGATCAAGAAGCTTCTGAAAAAGTTTTAAAAATTATGACTTTTATGGATGATCTTGACGATGTTCAGGAAGTGCACACAAATGCAGAGTTTCCTGAGGACTTTAGTGAAGAGGAGTAACCGTGGCGATTAACTCAAGGACTAAAGGAGCTAATTTCGAGAGGGAAATTGGTAATCTTCTTGTTGAACAGCTAGGTTTAACCCAGCCTGTCAAAAGAATTCTTGAGCAAACACGAACAAAAGAATTGCCTGATCTGAAATTAGGCAGATGGTGTTTAGAATGCAAAAGATATGGCGATGGCGCCGAACCATCTCAAGATTGGTGGGATCAAGTTTTGGCAGCAACAGGAGAGGGAGAGTTTCCAGCTTTAATCTATAAATTTAATCGTCGACCAATTAAAGTGAGAATACTGGCAGGGACTTTGATTCCAGAGTTAGATTTTTCATCAATGACAATTGATTTGATGTGGGAGGATTTTGTAGAAATTCTTCGATACCTTTTTCAGGTAGATATTGAGCAACATGAATCCTCGTTTCAGGTCTAAAGATTTCCATTGTAGGGTCTACGTTGAAGATACCGATTTTCAGGGAGTTGTTTATCATGCAAATTATCTCAAGTACCTTGAAAGAGCTCGATCTCAATTCTTGATTGAAAATCATTTATCACAAACGGAAGCAATGACGAAAAGCAATGAATCTTATGTTGTAAAATCAATTAATTTGTCATATTACCATCCTGCAATATTAGAGGATGATTTAGCTGTAAGCACAGAAATAGAGCTTGTTAGCAAAGCCAGAACTATATTTTTTCAATCTGTTTCAAACATAAAAAATGATACACTCATTTGCAAAGGAGAGGTTGAGGTTTGTTTCATTGATAATGACTCAGGCAAACCAAAAGCTTTCCCTTTAGGCTTACTAAATTTATTTGAGAGTTAATATGGATGATTTTTCAGTTATAGACTTATTTCTCCAAGCCAGTCTGATTGTTCAATTGGTAATGATCTTATTGTTAGTCGTTTCAATTATTTCATGGATAGTTATTTTTGAAAGATACTTTAATTTAAATCGAATCAAAGAAGCTAACAAAGCATTCGAAAAAGAATTTTGGTCTGGCAAGGATCTTAATGAATTATATGAAGGTATTGATGAAGTCTCTAGTGATGAGTTGGTTGGTTCTTTAAGAGTTTTTAAGCATGGATTTGGTGAGTTTCTTAGACTTAGTGAAGGTCAGAAAATTACAACTGAAGATCTGGAGAGTGTTAATAGGGCTATAAGAGTATCCTTGGCTAGGGAAGAGGAATCTTTAATGCATCATCTTCCTTTTTTGGCTAACGTTGGATCGGTCAGCCCATACGTAGGCTTATTTGGAACAGTGTGGGGAATTATTAATTCCTTTCAAGGCCTCTCAGATGCAACTCAGGCAACAATTAATGCTGTAGCTCCTGGAATCTCAGAAGCACTTGTTGCAACAGCTTTGGGACTTTTTGCCGCAATTCCTGCAGTGGTTGCATACAACAGATTTGCATCAGATTCAGATACCCAATTACAACAATCTTCTGTATTTGGTGAGGAGCTAGCTAGCATCCTATATAGACAAACGGTTAAAGCAAAGCTTTGATATATAGAATAGGTAAAAGAAAAAAATTAAACGCTGACATTAATGTTGTGCCATATATTGATGTGATGTTGGTGCTTTTAATTATTTTTATGGTGCTTTCTCCTTTGCTTATTCAAGGCATAGAGGTCAATCTTCCCAAGACTGATACAACCAAAATGTCAGTTTCAAGTGAGCCACTTGTAATCTCGATAAATGGAGAAGGAAAGTATTTTATTAACCTAGGTGAAGAGCAATTACCTATCTCTTTAGTGGAATTAAAGAATAAGGCTAAGATTATTTATCAAGCAAACCCGGATATTGAAATCGTTTTTAAAAGTGACGCAAAAGTTCCTTTTGATTATGTGGCCAAGGGTATGGCAAGTATCCAAAGCCTAGGAATTCAAAAAGTAGGAATAATTACCTCTGGATATGATAGCTAATTACAGATATTTGCAAGCATCGCTATTTTCTTTTTGCATTCATGCCGCCATCTTTATGTATATATATGGCACCTTTGATGCAAATACCTCTAAGACACTTTTAATATCAAAGCCTCTTCAAGTGGAATTGAAGTTTGAATTACCATCCAAGGGTTTAAAAAAACAAATTCCAATTTTACCAAATATTAATACAACCCCTAGCAAGCAAGTTTCTGAGGATATTGTTTACTCAAAAGCTGAAGATGAAATCAAAACCCCACAAAATAATGTACTAATGGAATCAACTATAGCCAACCTTTTATCAGAGGAGAGCGAGATTGAGATAAACAATGAGCAACAAGAAATCTCAATGTATGCTCAAAAAATTATTTCTACGATAGAGAATGCTTGGATGAAGCCAAGAAACATACCTGAAGGTTTAGTTGCAAATCTAAGGCTTAAAATTCGTTCTTCAGGAAGGATTACAAGTGCAGAGCTTATTAAGAGTAGTGGCAATATTCGATTTGATAACTCAGCCCTTCAAGCTGTAAGGAGAGTAGAGACGTTTTATTTTTTTGATTCAATTCCAAAAATGTTATATGACAAGGAGTTCAAAGTAATTGCCATAAGTTTTAACCCATCATGAAAAAAAATCTTCTGTTAGTAACCTTATTATTATTCCCAATTTTTATCTATGGAGAGCTTTTTTTAGAAATTACCAAGGGTTCTGAAGATCCATATAAAGTAGCAATGATTCCATTTGAGGGAAACACAGGGATTGCAAAGCAACTAAATAACATAATGCGAAATGACTTAATCCGCACTGGAGAATTTTCAATTCTTGATGAAGAATTATTATTACCTGTAAAGATTATTAATGATGAGTTGGTATATAACGATTGGAAATTACTGGGCATAGATTATTTAGTCACTGGAACAATTGTGAGGGCAAATAATTCTTTAGATATTAATTACGAAATATTCGATATTCACAAAAAGAGAAAAGTTAGAAGTTCGAAAGTGTTTGGTATCCCGAACCAAATCAGACAACTTGCTCATTACACTAGTGATGGAATCTATGAGTCAATCACAGGAATTAAAGGTATTGCCGCTACTAGGCTTTTATATGTCAATGAGACAAAAGACTCTAAATTAATTTCAACTTACAAACTAATGATAGCTGACTCTGATGGAGCTAATGAAAAAGTCCTTCTATCAAGCTCTGAGCCTATTATATCTCCTTCATGGTCACCAGATGGAAAAAGGGCTGCATACGTCTCATTTGAAAATGGAATGGCGCAAGTTTTTATTCAAGAAATTGCAACACGCAAAAGAAAACTAGTTCTAAAAAAAGATACTCAAATTAGTTCTCCCTCATGGTCGCCTGATGGAAAGTATCTTTCTCTAACTCTTTATCAAGATGGAAATGCAGAAATTTATATTTTAAGGTTGCGAGATCAAACCTTAACCAGGATGACCAATCAATTTGCAATTGATACAGAGTCGTCATGGTCACCCAAAGGCAATAAAATTTTGTTCACAAGCGGTCGCTCTGGTTCGCCTCAAATTTATGAGTTAGATCTTAGAAAGCTAAACCCAAAAGCCAAACGTATTTCATTTGAGGGGACATATAATGCAAAAGCTTCATATCTCCCAAATGAAGATGGAATTATCTTTGTTCATCGATCCAGCGATGGCTTATTTCACATCGCTCTAAAATACAAAAAAGAAAATTTTATAAGGATCTTAACTGAAGCAAAGATGGATGAATCACCTAGTGTTGCTCCCAATGGTAATATGGTAATCTATGGGATTAAAGAAGAAAATCTAAGTATGCTTGCTGGGTTTAGCCTGAGTGGTGCAAAGTTTAAGCTACCCGCATCAGATGGTGAAGTTAGAGAGCCTGCCTGGTCAAATTTTTTAAGATAACATAACCAAAATGGAACAATTATTATGAACAAATCAATTAATTCTTTTTTAGCTTTATTAACGATATTTATCTTTTCAGCTTGTAGCTCTGTTCAAATAACAGAAGAGGCGGTAGCAGATCAAAGTGTTGCTGGAGTATCCATTGCATCAAAATCTACATCCACTCAGGCAGTGCTTGCAAATGCAATAGTTTATTTTGAATATGATCAATACAATCTTACCGCTAAATCAATACAAGCTTTAAAAGGTGTAAGCGATCTAATGAAAAGAAATGCAAAAATTACAATTTCAATTGAGGGGCATGCGGATGAAAGAGGGACTCGTGAATATAACTTAGCCCTAGGTCAAAGACGAGCTGAGTCAGTTTCAAATTATTTGATTGCAAATGGAATTAATAGAAATAGATTAATCACAAAAAGTTACGGAGAGGAAAGGCCTCTATCTCTTGGCTCTAATAATTCTGCATGGGCAAAAAATAGAAGAGTTGAAATTAAGTAACTTTTTTGAATGAAATTTTTTTTTATTCCACTTCTTTTAGTGCCTCTAAATATTTACTCACAAGAAGTAGATGCTTCTGATATTTTATTTCTAAAGATACAAGAGCTTGAGGGAGAGCTTGCCAGCTTAAGGAGCGAACTTGAGTCGCAAGCATACTTAATTGAAAAATTATTAAACGAAGAATTAAGCTTAGAAGAGAACAATATTCCCCCAGAAGCTGACATTGACTCTGAAGAAAGTTCATTCAGATTTGAAGGTATTAATGATAGTAGAAGCATTGATGAGGTTTATGATGAAGCAATTTTTGAGTTAAATGAAAAAAATCTACAGGCCGCTAAACAATCTTTTAATTATTTAGCTAATAATTTTAATGATGAAGAGAAAATTCCACTGAGTCTATTTTGGCTAGGAGAAATTTCATTATTGGAATCTAACCTTGAAGAAAGTGAAAAGTTTTTTCAAAGAATGACTGCAGACTTTCCTGACCATTGGAGAACTCCACTGGCTCATAAAAAAATTGGGGACATTTTAATGATGTCTGGAGATCTTGGGGCTGCAAAAATTAAATACCAATTTGTTATTCAAGCATTTCCTGAGAATGTTGCCTCTTCATTAGCCTTGCAGTTATTAGAAAATATGGAATAATCACATCTTTTTTATGGAATCCTATCTCGGGTCGCTAGCTCAGCTGGTAGAGCAGTTCGCTTTTAACGAATTGGTCACAGGTTCGAATCCTGTGCGACCCACCATATTTCCAATCAATTAACCAATGTCTTTTTCAATTAGTGCAATTAAAAGCTCTCTAAAGAGGCTTTCACTATCATTTACTAAAGAATCTGGGCTTGCTGGTTTTTTCTTTTTTTTGGTTTTGTGCTCTTGGTACATTTTACGACCAGTTAGAAATGAGATGGCTGTTCAGAACTCAGATATTCTGCCATATCTTTTAGGCGCAGGAGCTTTTGTTATGCTCCTATTGAATCCCATTTACTCATGGCTTGCTTCACGAAGAAATTTAAGAGGAGTTTTAATTGGCTGCTACTCATTTTTTATAATTAATTTATTGATATTCATTATTTTATGGGAATTTTTTAACCTTTCCTCAGCAATATGGCTCAGTCAGATTTTTTATATTTGGTGTAACGTTTATTCTTTTTTTGTTGTCTCTATTTTTTGGGTAGTAATTATTAATCTTTTTCGTGGAGATAGTGCTACAAATGTTTTTGGTGTGATTGCTGCTGGTGGATCATTGGGAGCATTTCTGGGTTCCGAGATTTCAAAACAATTGGCTTCAACATTTAATGAATCAGGCATTATTTTTTTTACATCAATTTCAATTATTTTCTTAATGCTTGCACTCGCAACAGGCCTTATCTTGCTCAATAGATTTGTAACTTCAGAGGATATAGATAAGGCTGCAGGTGGAACCAGTTTTGATGCTCTAAAAAATCTTATTTCCTCTTCTCAAATAAGATCTATAGGGCTATATATGTATTTATGGACCGCAATGATGACGATACATTGGGTTACATCAATTGATATTGTGAATGCATGGTCTTCAGACGGGGGCGATAGAATTATATTCTTTAGTAAGATTGAGCAAACAGTCACAATCCTTACTCTGTTCACCCAATTTTTCTTAACTTCTACAATTATTAGATTTGCTGGCCCCAAAAATATTTTAATGTTCTACGGGTTCATATTTATGGGAGCATTTATTGGTTATTATCTTAACCCTTCAATAGGCTATGTATTCGTTATTACTATTATTTTAAGATTATTTGAATATGGAATTAATAAACCAACTAGAGAGGTCGTTTTTAGTTATTTAAAAAGAACAGA
>JADHNM010000025.1 GCA_016779505.1 SAR86 cluster bacterium | reverse complement strand
GTCAGAAGCATGATCAAAACAAAAGTAAAAGTTAGCGCCATCACAGCCATGGAAAAGATAAAAGTTAGGAGGATAAAAAATAATGCAAAAATTTTAGCAATGATTGAAGTTCCGTAAATTGATATAGCTATCCCAGCAATAATTAATAAAATTAAAGGGGTCATTTTTTTTCCTCATAAATAAATATTTCTTCCAGTGCAACAGCAAAGTGTTTTGTCATTTTCATTACTAATGTTAATGAAGGATCAAACTTGCCTGTTTCAATTGAATTAATAGTTTGTCTGCTTACCTTAAGTATTGTAGCTAAGTCATCTTGACTAATATTTTCTTTTTGCCGAAGTTCTTTAAGCTTATTTTTCATTTACTTATCTAGGCAATATGTTTTCTATAAAAATCATACCCACCAATTGCAGTTCCGATGGCAAAAGCAAGGAAGTATTCATAGAAAGTTGGATAAAAGTTAAAGTACGGAGAAAGGGTAGTTAAGCTTAATCCAAAAGTAAGAAATCCTATAGCGCCACCTACAAAGCAGGCACTTTGGTAACTTTTAAACAGATCATCCTGCGTGATAGTAAATTTGTAGTGGAAAAAAGCTCCAATACTAAATAATGCAATCATTACAATTCTTAATATAAGTAGCCACGGTTCTGGCATCGAGTTTATCGCATCATCCCCAAGAAAGCCTACCTCTGCAAGATGAATACCAAGCAAAACACCGCCGAGAATAAAACAAATAAAAGCAGTGATATAATTTTTTTTATCTGTTGGATTGAGTGAAGATACTTCTATCCACATTCCTTTGTGAGTAATTTTTGCCATTTACACCTCTTCTATATTGGCTATAAAAAAATAACGTTTGCATTTTTTAACTATGGAGGATTTGATCTTAGAACTTCTAGGGAGTTTCTTAACCACAGATGCAAACATTATCTTTGAATGATATGTAAAGTTTACTTGACTGTCAAGTTTACTTTACATTTAATTGTTCACGTGCTGCGAAGACTGCCACTAAGAAAAGGGCAACAATCTCAATTAACTCTAACCAGCTTAGCAAGCTGGCATCTGGCAACCCAAAAACAATAAGACATGCACTCATAAAATAGATCAAAATAATAAATCCAAAGATTTGATAAAGCTTTGCTGAAGGATTTTTATAGGCTTGATAGCCAAAGATTATCAGAGGCAGTGACCAGATAAATATACCTATCAAGGGAGTCCCTATTAATAGACCCTGAAATAAATGAGTGACAAGAAGTGCGCTTATTAAAATGAGATAGTATTTTCTAAGATTCATCTTGATTAAATTGCAATATTAGCTCCGCCATTCTGACACCAGTTGCGACAGCAATTTCTTTTTCATCAGAAGTTAAATTTCCCGATTGATTGCTATGAGCAACATGAGAAGGACCATAAGGAGTTCCGCCGCTTTTGGTATTGTTAAGCCCAGGAATAGAATAGGGTGAACCAACAAAGATCATGCCTTGATGGAGCATATAAGTCATAAGATTAAACAATGTAATCTCTTGGCCGCCATGCTGAGATCCTGTTGATGTAAAAACACAGCCAAACTTGTTTTCTAATTCATGGTTTGACCATACATCCCCAGTCGAATCTAAGAAATATTTAAGTGGGGCTGCCATAGAGCCAAATCTGGTGGGGGAACCTAGTGCCAATCCGGAGCAACCTATGAGATCTTCTTTTGTGCAATAAATCTCTCCTTCACTCGGTAGATTTGGTTCACCTGCTTCAGTGACAGTAGAAACTTTTGGTACAGTTCTAATTTTTACTTCAAGACCCTTTTTTTCGGCTCCATCAGCTATTGCATGTGCTAGATTCCTAACAGCTCCCGTGGCTGAATAAAACAAGATTAGAAGATATTTTTGATGCATAATAGTTTCCTTTTGCAATACTATAAAACATGAGATTTAAATTACCATTAACTTTATTTTGTCTTTTTTTAGTTTCCTGTGAAAAGGGCGACGTAGAAATTTTTGATTCTAGGCCAATCTTTTCATCAAGCCTCAATGGTAAGTGGGTCTTGGTAAATTATTGGGCGGATTGGTGTCCTCCCTGCATAAAAGAAATCCCTGAAATAGTATCTTTTTCAAAGAAATACCCTGAAGTTGAAGTTTTTGCATTTAACTTTGATCGACTTGAAGCCGAAGAGTTGAGACCGCAAATTCAAAAGTTTGGGATCACTTATCCCTCTATGATCACTCATCCTAGAACTTTATGGGGCATAGAAACTCCAAAAACTCTTCCAGCTACTTATTTTATTTCTCCTGATGGAGAAATTGTTTTTGCAAGCTTGAAACCTCAAGACGAGGCAAGTCTATCTTTGGCATATGAAGATTTACAAAATGGAGTTTAAATATCCTTCTTGAATCAAAGACTCTGGATTGACTTTATTTCCATCAAAGTAGACCGTCCAATGCAGGTGCGGTCCTGTAACTCTCCCGGTTGCTCCAACCAAACCGATTTCATCAGATTGCTCAACCAAATCATTTAGCTTTACTTTTATTTCACTCATGTGCGCATACGAGGAAAATAGACCGTAGCCATGATCAAGGATTAAAGTTAAGCCTGTATAGAAATAATCACCTATCAAAACTACCTTACCTTTAAGAGGAGCAACAATGGGAGTCCCGACAGCCCCCCGAAGATCTAGCGCTAAATGAGCTGATCTAGGCAGGTCATTAACAAATCTTTGCTTGCCAAATGGCGATGTCACAATTCCTGGAACCGGAGCGATAAAATCAAAAGAAGGAGTAATCTCTGTTGAAGATCTGCTTAAAGCAGTTTTAATTTGTATGGCCTCATTGTTTGCTCTAGCTTGATCTTTTGTGCTTAATGTTACTTTGCTTTCATCGGCGATAGTAATTCTTGATTCTCCAAAGTTAACCCAATTTACTTTTAAATTTACATGATGCCTAGTAATCACAAGATCTTTTTTAACAAATGGAAGGCTCACTAACTGTTTGGTTCCCGTTGAAGTTTTGAAGGTTAAGACATTTGATTTATCCTCTGTTGCAGCCGGAATTGATATGATTTCTCCACTTTTACCTTCAAACAAATCACTTGCAAAACTTTGCATGCTTATTAAAGCAAAGAGAGTTAGAAGGCTAGATGCCTTAATCTTTTTTTGAAACATTTGAAGTAAATCCTCCATCTCCAAGACGAGTGGTAACGGTATCCCCAACCTTGATATCTTTTGAGGATTTTAAAGCTTGTCCATTCTCGTTCATAACTATTGCATAGCCTCTATCAAGAACAGCCAAAGGACTAATTGCGTTTAGATTGGTAGTGATACTTTCAAGCATTAATTTTTTCTTATCAATTAAATTTTTCATTTGAAAATTCAGTGACCTGAGGTTTGTTTTGATGCGGTCTTCATAGTTTTCAAATCTTTGTAATGTGCTTGATTGATAAATCTTCGAAGTGGCCAGTTGGAAGTTTTGTTTTGCGTTACTAATTATGCCTTGCACGGTATTTGCAAGACGCATCTCAATATTATCAAGAGATTGAGATTGCTCCTTTAACATGGTGAGCGGGCTTTTTAAATTTTGCGATTTAAAGAGAAGTGTTTGCGATTTTTCAGTCAATCTTGACTGGACCAAGTAACCAAGACTAGCTTTCCATTCTTCTAATCTATCATTTAGTTGAAAATAATATTCAGTTACTAGCTCCGCTGCTGCTGTCGGGGTAGGGGCTCTAAGATCTGCAACAAAATCAACAATAGTAAAATCAATCTCGTGGCCAACACCAGAAATTATGGGTAAAGGAAAGTCAAATATTTCTCTTGCCAGACTTTCATTGTTAAAGGCCCACAAGTCTTCAATTGATCCTCCGCCTCGGCATATTAAAATTACATCAAAAGCATTATCTGGATTGAGGTTGTTATAGTTTAGGGTGCTTTGCAAAGCCTCGATAAGTGTTTTGGGGGCAGTGTCACCTTGCACAGTTGCAGGGATTAAAGAAACCTGACTAACAGGAGCTCGTCTTTGTATGGTAGTTAAGATATCTTGAAATGCTGCTGTAGATTCAGAGGTAATGACTCCAATATGTTTAGGTTGTTTGGGAAGTTGTTTTTTTATCTCTTGAGCAAAGAGGCCTTCTGCATCTAATTTTTTCTTGAGTTCTTCGAATTGATGCATCAAATTTCCAGCTCCAGCTGGTTGCATGGAGCTAACGATCAATTGGTAATCTCCCCGTGGAGCATAGAGACTGACCTGACCTTTTAAAATACATTGATCTCCATTCTGGGGCTCAAAGTTTAATCTTAAATTTTGATTTCTAAACATGGCGCAGCGAATAGCCCCATCTTCGTCTTTTAAGGTAAAGTAAATGTGCCCAGAGGAGGGACGTGCCATGTTTGAAATTTCTCCTATCACAGACACACCTCTAAATTGATTTTCTAAAAGTGTTTTAGCTTGTTGATTAAGTTGACCAACAGAGATAATTTCATCTCCTTGATTTACAATATCTGCACTCATAAACGAAGTATATATTGATGGCATCACAATTAAAGTCAGCGCAGAATTTTTTTATTCTCTGTCTTGGAGCAGGCTTAATTGGATTGGCTCCATTGTTTGTTAGGTGGAGTGAACTATCTCCCTCCTGGAATTTATTTTATCGAATGTTCTTAGCGCTTCCATTTTTAGCTTTGATTAATTTTTATTACAATGGCTCACAAGCTTTTAAGCTAAAAAGTCGCAAACATTTATTATTTGCACTCATTGCCTCGTTTGCATTTGCTGCAGATATGAGCGCTTGGCATTGGAGCCTACAATTCACCTCGGTGGCTAATTCAACAATCCTTGTAAACACTGCTCCTATCTATATGGTACTTTTTGCTTCTTTGGTATTCAAAGAATCAATCTCTAGACAGTTTCTTTTGTCTTTTGTTCTCACCTACGTAGGGGTTATTGGATTGGTATATTTTTCTAGTGCAAAATCTGAAGGCGCTTTGCTTGGAGATGGGCTGGCGTTAATGGCCGCATTTTTGTATGCCACATATTTACTCATTATCTCTAGATTAGGTAATGAAAGTTCTATTAATATAATTTTTTACACCACGTTATTTACCTGTATGTTTGGGATGCTATTTGCTTTATTTGAATCAAGAGAATTTTTACCCAGTTCAGCATCGCAGTTTTATAATCTATTAGCTATGGCTATTTTCTGCCAAGTTGGAGGCCAGTTCTTTATTACTTATAGCTTGCCAAAGATCACAGCCTCGTTTGGGTCAATCGGTTTGTTAATGCAGCCAATCATAGCAACTATTTTTGGAGCCATAATATTTCATGAGTATTTAAATTTTATCCAATTAAGTTTTGTTATCCTTGCACTGGTTGGTATATATTTTGCTAGATTAGAGATCAACCCTAAAGAGGAGTTAAAGCATGAAACCTAAAACAAAAGCGCAAGAGTTAGGCTTTCTTTCGAGAGATTTTGCTGTAGCAAAAGATAAAAAAAATTGGTTAGCTTTATTTGATGAAAATGCCATAGTTCAGGATCCCATTGGCAAAAGCCCATTGGACCCAACAGGCAATGGCCACCAAGGGATTGATGCAATAGAAAAATTTTATGACACAGTGATAGCAAATGGTGACATAGAGTTTAATATCTTAGAATCTATTCCATGCGCCAATGAATGCGCTAATTATGCGCAAATTGTTAACCGTGTTGGTGATGTGCAAATAGAAACAAAAATGATTGTCATCTATCGCATTAATTCAAATAATAAAATTGAGTCTCTTCGTGCTTTTTGGGACTATCAAAAAATGGAAGATCAGCTTAATGCGATTCTATCAAGCCAAGGGCTTACTTAATTTAATTTCATAGCGTTCAATCAAATCAGCTTCAGGATTAGCTATTCCAAATAACCCTAATGGTTGTTAGAAAACAAAAGATTAGCTTAATCATGAATTTATAAAATGTTAATTTTTAAATTTCGGCATGAAGTCTTTATTTTCTGCGTCATACAACATCCAACCATTGTATTCGTCCGGTGTTTCACCGCATGCAGCAAACTCGCTAAACATTGGAAACATTGTGGGTTGAACATCCTTTTGAAATGCAGTAGTAGCTTGAATCATTGATTCACGAGAGTTCGTAAAATCACCCCATAGAAAATCCGCATCGGGGTTTGAATCCGAGTAATAATTTCCAAAATGATAGGAAGTCCCAGCATAACCACTGCTATTTCTTACTGTTTTAGTAAATTTTGGTAAAAACTCTCTAGCATCCGCTCCCCCAAAACCTTCATTGTATTTACAAAGCCATACTGCACTGAAGAAATATCCTGATTTTGGTAACTCACCAAATTCTTCAGCACCTAAGGGAAAGACGCCCTCAAAACCATTTCTAGCTTCTCCATCACAAACCAATACATCTTCATACTTTTCTTGCCAGGCAGCAGCCTCAGCATTTTGAACCCATTGATTCCATGCAGCATCCGCTGCTTCTTTAGATGTCCATTGAAGCTCCCACCAACCGGTATCAGGGTAAAGATTTTTTTCTGATGCAGGCGCATATCCCCAAACTCCGATTAACTGATCAGCAGTAATCAGAGGTTGCCAATCAGCAATCATCTTTGCCATATTTTCTGCTGAATAATCTGGACCAGCCTGACAAGGCATAAATTCATTAAAGTAAGTTCTTGAGGACAGATCATCCTCTCCAACGGCTGTATTTTCTTGCGAGCAAGAAATAACAAACAATAAAATAAATAAATAGCTAAATTTTGATTTCATATTCTCTCCTAAAAAAATTATGCGGTTTCATTGTTTATTCCTATCTACCAAATACAGCAATATGATTAAAGTAATATTCCCAAGAACATAAATTAATAATACACCGAATTAATAAGCTTGTTTATTTCTCCTCCAAGAAAATCAGAGGAAATTTGCCACAGAATTGCCATAAGATTAGCTATTCCAAATAATGCCAATGGTTGCTAGAATGCTCCCACAAAGACTTTGGGTGATTAGCTCAGTTGGGAGAGCATCTCGTTTACACCGAGAGGGTCGGCAGTTCGAGCCTGTCATCACCCACCAAACAACCAAAAAAAAGCCCGGAAAATTCCGGGCTTTTTTATTTAAACTAATTCTAATTAGCTTTCTGAGTCACTTACAGCAGCAGACCAGATAACAACACCGAATAGGATTTTGTTAACAAAGTCAGCCAGGTTGTAAATAAGGTTTAATGATGCGGCATCAATTCCGCCAGTCATTAAGTAGCCTGATGCGTATCCAATAGGATAAATTGCCCAACCCACTATGATGATCCACATCATGGTGTTGTATGCAGTTTGCACAGCAGCGTTACCAGAAGCATTTCTAGCCTCAGCACCTTCACCCATCCATAAAGTATGGATCATGTATAACCAAGCCAGCATTCCTATAATAAATGCAGGCATAGCACCCATAATTCCAGCTTCACCGAAGTAACCAAATACTAGCATTACCAATGAACCCACAAATAGCTTGTAGAACAAAGATGCAGCAACATTAGTCACAGCTTTAAGGATTAAGTAGAACTCAATAATCAACAATGGCACAGTCAACAACCAGTCAATGTATCTAAACACTGTTGGTGTCTCACCAGTATCAATCCAAACACCTCTCATATAAAGATAGTGCCAAAATGCAATACCGGTAACTAAACCAGAAATTGTTAATGATGTTTTCCATTTTGCATGAACCCTATCTCTTTCAACGAAAAAGAATGCTGTTGCAGCTAACAAAGCAGCTGTAACTAGCCAGAAAGAAACTCCAACGTAATCATTAGCGTCGAGATCTCCCCCTGAAGCAGCAAAAGTAGGAACCGCCATTACCCCAGCCAAAAGCATAAGTAATTTCATGTTAATACTCCTTATTTATTAATATATTAATACTCTCCTCCATGGACAGTTTATTAAGCATATCAAAAATTAAACTTTTGGGTAAAATAATGACAAGAATTTTGTTCATTAAATTTGACAAAATAATTTCTTAAAGGTACTGAAAAAAAGTTGCAGAAAAATTAAAAAAAGCTATCATTCACAAGCGTTCGCGGTCCGGTAGTTCAATCTGGTTAGAACGCCGCCC
The DNA here is from genome assembly GCA_016779505.1 of SAR86 cluster bacterium. GTDB lineage: Bacteria > Pseudomonadota > Gammaproteobacteria > Magnimaribacterales > D2472 > D2472. The sequence continues at coordinate 7,193 of JADHNM010000025.1, read as the reverse complement.
TGTCACGGCGGAGGTTGCGAGTTCGAGTCTCGTCCGGATCGCCATTTGAATAAAATATGAGCAGTCAAATAGCACTAATACTTCTCAATCTGTTGATTGCTGGGACCATCTTTACGCATTTAGCATTAACCACGCCTGTAATCTTTAAAACTCTTGATGAAGACAGCGCTGCAAAGTTTTTACGCACTATATTTCCGCGCTATTATCTGCTGCTTTTTTTACTGTCTTTACTCGCTCTTTTAATCCTTTATTTTCAAGATTCATCCTTAAGTTGGTGGCTAGGCTTCAACATCTCTGCGCATGCATTATTAGGCTTATTAGGCATTCCAATTACCAATGCAGCAAAAGACAGAGGCTGGGAAAAAATATTTTCTTTTTCTCATGGTGTGAGTGTCTATTGCACTATTGTAATTTTTGCTCTTAGCATCATTCAATTTTTTATAGCAATCGATTAAATTATATTTTGCATAAAAAGTTAACGCTTCAATCTAAAGTATGTGAAAACTGTAATCGTGCATTTGTCTGGAGAAAAAAATGGGAGCGCTCCTGGAATGAAGTGAAATTTTGCAGTAAAAAATGCAAAGCTGAAGCAAAAAAAAGTTGAACAAATGCTTGAACTTAATGCTTTCACCACCATATTGTTTTCAAGGGAGATAAATAACTATGGCTAGATCAAAAACAAAATCTTTTCAAACTGAGACCAAGCAGCTTTTGCAGTTGATGATTCACTCGTTGTATTCAAACAAGGAGATTTTTCTTCGGGAGCTTGTATCTAACTCCTCTGATGCGCTTGATAAACTTCGATTCAAAGCTATAGAAAACTCTAAGTTACTCGAAGGCGATGCTGATTTAAAAATTAATATTAGCTTGAATGCAAAAAATAATACCCTAACCATTTCAGACAACGGCATTGGTATGACGGAAGATGAAGTTATTGAAAATATTGGGACCATCGCCAAATCAGGCACAGCTCAATTTTTATCAGAAATGACTGGTGACAAGAAAAAAGATTCTAATCTTATAGGTCAATTTGGAGTAGGTTTTTACTCTGTGTTTATGGTTGCTGAAAAAGTATCAGTCCATTCTAGATCTGCCAACACATCTGCAGAAGAGGCAGTCATGTGGGAGAGTGCGGGAGAAGACACTTATCAATTATCAACGATTCCAAAAGAAGATAGAGGCACCAAGATCACCATTTACCTGAATGAAGACAACAAAGAATTTGCTGAATTGATGAGAGTAAAATTCTTGTTACAAAAATATTCCCAATACATTAACTTCCCATTAATTTTGAATCCAGAGGAGGGGGAACCCGAAACCATCAATGATTCAGAAGCAATTTGGCTAAAGTCCAAGCGGTCTGTAAAGGCGGATGAATATAAAGAATTTTATAAGTTTATATCCTATGATTCCAACGATCCTTTGACCTGGATGCACAACAAAGTCGAAGGCAAGCAAGAATACTCAAGTTTACTTTTTATTCCTGAAAAATCTCCATATGACCTCTGGAACAGAGATACCCCAAGGGGAATTAAGCTATTTATTCAGCGAGTCTTTATCATGGATGATGCCGCTCACTTTTTGCCGTTATACCTTCGCTTTGTCAAAGGTGTAGTTGATTCAAGTGATTTGCCCCTAAATGTTTCAAGAGAGATTCTTCAAGATCATCCCTTGGTTGATTCTATTAAAAAAGGTCTAAGCAAGAGGGTGCTCGATACTTTAAAGAAAATGCAGAAGGATCAACCAGAAGACTATCAGAAATTTTGGAAGGAATTTGGTCTAGTGATCAAGGAAGGTCCAGCTGAAGACTATGAAAATTCCGAGTCTATCGCTGAGCTTTTTTTATTTGCAAGCACAGCTTCTGAGGGTAAAAAGGTTGACACCACTCTTGATCAATACATCGAAAGAATGAGCGGTGATGACGAAAAAATTTACTACTCAATTGCCGATACCTATGAAGCTGCGGCGAACTCTCCGCATATCGAACACTTGAAAGCTAATGGAACAGAGGTCCTACTTTTAACTGACAGAATAGATGAGTGGCTGATGTCTACCCTCATGCAATTTAAGGGTAAAACGTTAGTCAATGTTGCCAAAGAAGAATTAGAAGAAGGCGCCAAAAAACCTAGAGTTACCAAAGAGAAGCAAGAAATTATAGATAGGATGAAAAAATCTCTAGATGCAAGAGTTTCAGATGTTATTGCAAGCTCTCGATTGGTTGATTCTGCTGCTTGTTTAGTGCTGTCCAAAGATGAGCCTGGAGCCCAGTTGAAAAGGATACTGGAAGCATCTGGACAAACCTTCAATGAATCTAAGCCTGTTTTTGAGGTTAACCTAAAACATAAACTCATCAAAAAATTAGGCACCATGTCTGGAAAAGAATTCTCAAACTTTGCTGAGTTTTTATTTGATTATGCAATCATTGCAGAGGGTGGATCTCCCAAAGACCCAGCTAAATATCTTCGACAATTAGATAAATACTTAGGATAAATGACAGCAAAAAAACAAGTTGCAGTTCTCGGAGGTGGGAGCTTCGGCACAGTTTTAGCAAATATTGCTGCATCGAATGGCTATCAGGTGAGTTTATGGGTTCGTGATGCCGAGCAAGCTTTGCGAATAAATTCTGAAGGAGCCAATGCAACTTATCATCCTGAGTTGAGGCTCTCAGACAATATAACTGCTGATGAAGATTTAGCCTCGGTAATTATGGATGCGCAATTTATTTTAGTTGCCACACCAAGCATTATCTTTGAGGAAGTTATTTCTAGATTAGAACCACTGATCAGCCCTTCAGTAACAGTTATCTCTTGCACCAAAGGAATAAAATCCCAGCCCTTTAGAACAATGACAGATATCATCACTCAACACCTAGGGCATATTATAGGCGATAAGGTTGGAGTGCTCAGCGGTCCAAATCTTGCTAAGGAAATAGCCGAAGAGAAATTGGCAGGAACTGTGATTGCCTGCGAGAATGAGGGCATAGCTTTTGAAATTAAGTCAATGCTGTCTTCAAATACCTTTAAGGTTTTTTCTAGTCAAGACATCCAAGGCGTTGAATTAGCGGGGGCCTTAAAAAATATTTATGCTATTTGTTGTGGTATTGCTCATGCCAAATTGGTTGGAGAAAATGCCTTAGGTTTTATAGTAACCAGAAGCATGGCAGAGATGAGTCGATTTGCTGTAGCCAAAGGTGCAAACCCCATTACCTTTTTGGGGTTAGCTGGTATGGGTGACTTGATGGCAACCTGCACCTCAAAATTATCTAGAAATTTTCAGCTTGGCGAATTAATTGCTGAGGATCTTTCTTTGTTTGAAGCAAAAGAGAGAATTGGGCAAGTTGCTGAGGGCGCTAAAACTCTTGAAGTTGTTTATCATGAAGCACGTAAGATGAATGTGAAGATGCCCCTTGTAACTTCTTTGTATGAAATCTTGTATTCTGATGCCTCATCAGAGCAATTAATTCAGGATTTACTCGATCACCCCAGTGAAGTTGATGTAGAATTTACTTATAAGGAAAAATTATGAATGAAATAAATAAAGATGAATTATTGGATCTGAAAAAATGGCAGCGCCTTTTTTTTATGGTCATATATGGCGCAGCTATTAATTTTGTAGTCAGCATCTTAATAGTTCTTGTGGCCGTTCAATTTATTTTTTATCTGTTCACCTCTAAAACCAATAACCAACTGCAATCTGCAAATAATTGGCTCCATGGTTTTTTCAATGACTCACTTAACTTCCTCAGTTTTAACACCGATGCGAAACCATGGCCATTTAATAGCAACGATGAGGGGGAGCCAGAGATCAAAGAAGAGGTCGTAGAAGCAGAAGCTGTGGAGCTGAGCTCTGAAGAGCCTAAAGCCGAAGACCTCGCTTAATTAATTAGGCAGCAAAGAAAAGAATTCTGCCCTTGTTGCAGGGTTGTTTCTAAAGACTCCCATCATTGCAGAAGTTTTCATCACAGAATTTTGTTTTTGCACGCCACGCATAACCATGCACATGTGTTGAGCCTCAACGACCACGGCGCAACCCTTACATCCAGTTATGTCTGTAATTGCTTCGGCAATCTGATGAGTCAGCCTCTCTTGGATTTGAAGTCGGCGAGCAAACATGTCAGCAACTCTTGCAATTTTGCTCAGACCTAATACCTTGCCATTGGGAATATAGGCCACATGACATCTGCCATTAAAAGGCAACATATGATGCTCGCATAGAGAGTAAAACTCTATGTCTCTCACCACAACCATGTCCTCTATATCTGATTCAAACAAGGCATTATTGACCACTTTTTCCAAGCTCAGCTTATAGCCATGATTAAGAAATTTGAATGCAGCTGCTGCTCTTTTGGGCGTATCAAGCAAACCATCTCTAGTTGTATCTTCGCCTATGTCGATCAACATATGCTCAAAGGATTTGATGAGCTCATCTGAGGGAGTTACGATCTGATCAAAGTCATCTGCATTTTCTAAATTTGAAATATTTTCAGCCATAGTTATTTTTTTAGTCTATTTAAATATTTATTTTAACCTTTAAGAAAATCTTTGTAAGGTAAAGTTGATTCTAAATGGAACTTTTCATCATTTAATTTATTTGTAATTTGATGGGGCTCAACTTCAAAATCATTCATCCCATCTATTACATTCTCTCCAAAAATGTATCTAGATTTCGTGTCTCCCTGAAGAATCTTATTTTTATTTTCAAGCAATTGATCATCGACAGATTGTTTTTGAGCTTGGTATTTTTTTATTTGTTCTGAGGAATATTTTGCTTGAAGCAGTTCCATGGTTTTTGCTGGGGAGGCAAGGAGGGCCGTGCCATTGTTACCACCAAAACCTTTTGCATTTAAAACAGCGAAATCAAATTCACCGTCTTCAAATTCTAGGTTTTCTAATAAAAAATTTACATTTTCAGTAAAAACGTTATCAGCAAGTTTTGGAGTAGAGCAAATACCAGGAATCCAATTATTTCTCCAACTACCGAGCGAACTAATCATTTGATCACCTCCTGCAGCTGCCAGAGAGTGACCAAGATAAGATTTAATTGCAGTGACAGGTAAAGATTTAACTCCAAAAGCTTTGGCCATGCTTGAAATAATATGAGACTCACTTTCTCTATTTTGTGGAGTGCTAGTTCCATGCGCATGAAAAAAAGTTTTATTCATCGCTTCTTGACCAAAATGGCTATTAATTTCATTAAACACTTTTCCAACTGTCAAATAATTTCCAGCTCCAGGACCAGAAATAGATTTTTTATAACCATCAGCATGGATATGGCTCGATAAAGCTGCACCATGAATATTTAAACCAAGTTCGAGAGCAAGGCTATCAGCCATCAAAACCACAAATTGAGCTGACTCTCCTAAACTCATGCCTATATTTTCACCAAAGGGTCTGCAGATTTTGCGATGATTGGGTTCATTGCAATCTTCGCCAAGTTTTTCTTGCAATTTTATTAGATTTTCATCTTCAGCTAAGCCCTTAGTAGCAGAAAATGCTTCATATATTTCAGGAACTATTCCTGATTCTGCAGCGCCCACAATACTAATGAGAGATTCACCTGATTGAATCATTGATATGCCCAGTTTTAGGTTGTATTGAAAAGTTGCACAAGCTCCTGTGTAGTTACCTGTAGAGCCCATGCTTCCCAAAACATATGCATGGCCAAAGTCTGCACTGCCTTCACCTAATGACATGGCCATATGTTTGCTAGTAACTCTAGAGTTGGCCATGGAAGCTTGAAACATACCTCCCATCCCATACTTATCAGCTTGAGCAACTGCACAACCAGAGACGCATGAAATTTTTTGTCGAGGAACTTTTACTAAGATCTCCTCCCATGGCAATCCAAGACTCATCACAGCATCTGATAAACCAAAAATAGTCATAGCTAGACCCCGTGGGTGCTGTCTCGAGTTATATGTTTTGGCAGGATTGAACCCTGAGGGCAATTGACCTCCAGCTAACGTAGGCAATGCTGGAGATCTATAATTATGATCATCAAAAAAATTATCATCGATCGTTCTAATTAAAGTTTTGTTTAAGATGGTTTCTCTTTCCATGGTACCCATAAGGTGGCCAAGACTTTGCAATACCTCATTTTGATTTTGTGTATCCATGCTATCGAACAACATTCTTTGGTGAGAGAAATCAAAGATAGATCTACCGGCTGAATTAATACCGCCATAACCAACTATCAATGGAAGGTGAGACATACTAAATTAATTTTTGGGCAGCCAGCAAGGTATTAAGAATTAAAGTATTGATTGTCATGGGGCCAACTCCCCCAGGAACCGGAGTATGCGCAGAGGCAATAGAATCAATATCTGTAAGATCTATGTCCCCACATTTTTCTGCAGGGTGGTAGCCAGCATCTATCACCACAGCTCCAGCTTTAATCCAATCTTTTTGAATCAGACGAGGCACTCCAACCGCTCCAACCAAAATATCAGCATTTTGAATATGTTCTTGCAGGTCTATAGTTCTTGAGTGACAAATTGTGACGGTTGCATTTGCATTAAGCAGCATCATGGCCATGGGTTTTCCAAGGATAGGACTTCTACCAACAACAACAGCATTCTTGCCAGAAATTTCAACTGCATAATGTTCAAGGATTCGCATGATTCCAGCAGGGGTGCATGAGCCAAATGCTTCTTCTCCCATAGTCATTTGCCCAAATCCTATGCAGGTCACACCGTCCACATCTTTCTCAACACTTATTGCATCAAAGCATTGTCGCTCATCAATCTGTGATGGCACTGGATGTTGTAACAAGATGCCATGGACATTGCTATCTTTGTTTAGTTTCTCAATGGCTTCCAATAACTCTTCAGTGGTTGTATCTCTGCTAAGTTCAACCGCAATCGAATCCATGCCCAGCCTGGCGCAAGCATTTTGTTTCATTTTTACATAGGTTGCTGATGCCGGATCTAGGCCAACTAAAATCGTTGCCAATGTTGGCGCGATACCTTTTTCCTTTAATTTACAGACACTAACTTTTATATCCTCTTCTGCTAAATGAGCAAGAGCTTTTCCGTCTAAAATTTTTGATGGCATGGATGCATTTTCCCATCATTAAATTTTTATGCAATGGAGATTGATTATTTAACCTTAAAACTTTAAGATCACTCGTCTCGGGGTATAGCGCAGTCTGGTAGCGCACTCGCTTTGGGAGCGAGTGGTCGTAAGTTCGAATCT
>JADHNM010000024.1 GCA_016779505.1 SAR86 cluster bacterium | reverse complement strand
ATTAACTGGACATATGCTGCACGATGGATTTGTTGGGGTGCAGATAGTTGCTCCCAAATCCATAATTCCTTGTGTATAAGAAAAACAATCATCTCGGTTTATCATTTCCCCAGAAAGTTTCCATAGTTCAGTCTCTTTGAGCAAATCTAATTCTTTTTTCAAAAACCTTGATATGACTCTTTTAACATTTCCATCAAGTATTGGATGAGGCTCAAGATAGGCTAATGACATTATTGCCCCTGCGGTTGATTTCCCAACTCCAGGCAAACTTATGATCTGTTGAAATTCTTTTGGAAATCTATTTGCATAATTTTTTTTAATAATTTCCTTGCTAGCAAATATATTCCTAGCTCTTCGATAAAACCCTAGGCCTGACCATGCAGCTAAAATTTGATCTTCGCTTGCTTCGGACAGTTTTTTTTGGGAAGGGTATTTTTGAATAAAATTTTTAAAATAAGGAATGACTGTTTTTACTTGCGTTTGCTGAAGCATGATTTCAGAGATCCATATTCTATAGGGAGTAACTTTTTTTCTCCATGGTAAATCATGCCTTCCATGATCTTTATACCATTGAACAACTTGTTGGGAAAAAAGCTGATAGCGTTTATTCAAAGAGATTTTCTTTAGAAATAGGCTCTTTTTTTCCTGCAAAAGAGTAAATTATTGGCGCTCCAGTTGGAATTTCTAGCGCTATCACTTCTTCTTTTGATAAGTTATCAAGCTGCATTACCAAAGATCTAAGCGAGTTGCCATGTGCAGCAACAAGAATATTTTGGCCTTCTAATATCTTAGGCAAGATTGAAGAATTGAAATATGGCAATACTCTTTCCGCAGTATCTTTAAGACTCTCGCCGCCAGGAGGAGGGATATCATAAGACCTTCTCCATATGTGAACCTGTTTTTCACCCCATTCTTTTCTGGCATCATCCTTATTTAAACCAGCCAAATCTCCATAATCTCTTTCATTCAAAGCTTGATCTTTAATAACTTCAATATGCGTTTGATTAATTCCTTTGAGAATCATTTGACCAGTAATTTGTGCTCGCTTTAAAGCTGAAGTAAACATCTTGGAGAATTTAATATCCCTTTCTTTGATAAGGTTGCCAGCATTCGCTGCTTCTTTTTCTCCGGCAGGAGTTAGCCCTGGATCTTTCCATCCTGTAAATAGATTTTTAGCATTCCATTCACTCTGCCCATGACGAACGAGAACTAAAAAATTTTGATCTTTCATAATATAAACCTCACCAATAAATATATTTTAAGCGATAATAGGCAAATGCTAGAATTCAATTTATTTTTAATAGACTATTGGTACTTTTCCGTTCCTTTATTTCTTTCAATTATTTTATGGTTCCGCTCAGAAACAACACGAGGCGGGAATCGAATTGACTGTAATAAGCTAACTAATTTGGTCAATAAAGAATCTGCTTGCTTGGTAGATGTTAGACCAAGGAGTGAATTTGAAGCTGGAGCCATCGCTGGATCTGTGAACATTCCATTTGATGAGCTTGAAAATAGAAACGATGAATTATTAAAACAAAAAGAAAATCCCATAGTGTTAGTTTGTAAAATGGGAAGAAATGCAGCATTGGCTGGTGAAAAAATGCAAACTTATGGCTACAAAAAAACTCATGTTTTACAAGGCGGTATTTCAACCTGGCAGCAAGAGGGATTGCCCTTGGTAAAAGTAAAATAACTTATGAATTTCTATAATAAATTTTATATCCTCGTCTTCGGCTTTCTAATTCTAGATAGCGTAGCAGATGAGTTAACAATCAATATTTCGGGGCAAACGAAAGAGGGGGTATTATCTCTAGCTATTTATAATGATGCAGATGCATATACTCAATCTGTAAAAGGTGAGAAGCGATCTGAAGAAGGAGTCTTTCAGGGTATAGAGTCTTATATCGAACTCAAGGAGAATCATGAGTTTGTTATCAATCTTCCAGAGGGCGAATATGCAATTGCACTTTTTGTAGATACTAATAAAAATTTAAAAATAGATAAAAATTTTCTTGGCATTCCGAAAGAACAATTTGGTTTTTCAAACAATGCTATGGGAAGATTATCAGCACCTTCTTTTGAGCAAGCTAAGTTTCAAGTTAAGGGAAGTGCCTCGCAAAATATTCAGTTGAAATAATTGAATCATGAAAGATGTAACGATATATACAACAAAAACTTGTCCATTCTGCTATAAAGCAAAAAGTTTGCTAAAAAAACTAGATATTCCCTTTAAAGAAATATCTGTTGATTTTAATTCTGAGCTAAGAGCCGATATGGCTTCAAGAGCCGGTAAAACATCCGTTCCTCAGATTTGGTTTGGCGATGATCATATTGGAGGATGTGATGATCTGCATGCTCTGCATGAAGCGGGCAATTTGTTAGATGCTTTAGGTTAGGATTGTTGCGCTTTTATTTTTTTTGTAAGAGTATTTCTTCCAAGGCCTAGAACTTTAGCAGCTTCTTGTTTTTTCCCACCTGTTTTCTCTAACGCAAAATCAATCATGACTTTATCTAATGCTGGTTCAATTATTTCAAGCATATTCTCAGATTTGCTTTGATATATTTCACTAAGCCATTGGGAAAATCCTGATTGCCAATCATCACCTGGAGTTTGAGAGGGTTGATCGTTGCTGATAATTTCACCAGGTAGATCTTCTAATTTTACGTTCTGAGTAGGCGCCATTAGAGCTATCCAATAACATATATTCTCCAGTTGCCTTACATTTCCAGGCCAATCATATTGGGTCAATGCAAGAAGAGCTTCAGGAGAAAGCACTTTTGGCTCATCTGATAATGAGTCAGCATGCCTTTTTAAAAAAGCAGAAGATAAGTCGCCAATATCCTCTTTTCTATGTCTGAGTGGCGGCACATCGACTCTAATCACATTAAGCCTGTAATAAAGATCCTCTCTAAAAGAACCAGACGCTACCAGTGACTCTAGACTTTGATGAGTTGCTGCTAAAATTCGAACATCCACTTTGATAGGTTTATCGCCACCTACGCGAAAAAATTCTTTATTTGATAATACTCGCAATAAGCGCGTCTGAGTCTCTAGAGGCATATCCCCAATTTCGTCAAGAAAGAGGGTGCCACCATTTGCTTGTTCAAACCTACCAATTCTTTGCTCAACAGCACCAGTGAAGGCTCCCTTTTCATGTCCAAATAATTCTGATTCAATTAATTCTTTTGGAATATCAGCCATGTTTAAGGCTATGAATGGCATATCGTGTCTCGGGCTATTTTTATGCAATGATTTAGACACTAGTTCTTTGCCGGTGCCAGACTCGCCTTGAATAAGAACTGTGGCATTTGTATTAGCAAGTTTTCCAATTGATCTAAAAACTATTTGCATTGAAGGTGCAGAACCAATGATTTCTGATTTAGAGACTTTTTTTGGCTTGGTTTCTTTATGTTCCTCGAGAGCTTTTTTTACTGTGATAATGGCTTCCTCCAAATCAAAAGGTTTTGGAATATATTCAAAAGCACCACCACCGTATGCGTCTATTGCAGCCTGCATATCTGTAAAAGCAGTCATGATAATTACTGGCAATTTGTCATAATTATTTTTGATATGTTTTAAAAGATCGTAGCCATGCATGCCCGGCATTTTTATATCTGAAATTATTAGATCTGGTTTGTCATCGCTTAAAGCATCAATTAATGCTTCTCCATCAGCAAAGGTTACAATTTCAAGACCAGCACTTTTAAGGCCTTCTTCGAGAACCATACGAATAGCCTCATCATCATCAGCGATCCATATCTTAGGCACTTTTAGCTCCATTAATATTATTAGTTGAAATAGGTATTAAGATTGAAAACATTGTCTCATCATTTTTTCGATCAAATGATATTGCTCCTCCATGAATCCGAACGATGTCTTGTGAAATAGATAGCCCGATTCCAGATCCATTTTCCTTACCAGATATCATAGGAAAAAAAATTTGGTCTTTAATTTCTGCGTTTATTCCAGGCCCATTATCTTTAATAATTATTTCAGCCAAAGTATTGTGAACGGTTCCATTAATTGGTTGTCGGTATGAGATTTTAGTTTGAATTCCGAGGCAGGGAGCCTCAGCAAAATTCGTGCATGCGTGTACTGCATTCTGTGTAATATTTATTAAAGCTTGTATAAATAAATTTTTATCACCATATATTTCAGGAATGCTTGGATCATAATCTCTATCTATAGTTAAGTTTTCTAGCGATTCGGCATTACTTAATGCTAATACTCTTTGCAAAGATTCATGAAGATTAAAATATTCAAAAGTTGGTTTCTTTGCAGGAGTTAATATCCTAGTAACAATCTCATTTAGCCTGTCTGTTTCTTCTTCTATTATTTTTAAGAATTTTTTAGAAAAATCATCAACATATTTTGATTTTAAAATTTGCGCACTACCCTTAATTCCTGACAGAGGGTTCTTGACTTCGTGTGCTAAAGTCCTTGCTAAGCCAGCTGCAATTTTTTGTGTTGAAAAACTTCTTGTTGAATCAATAATTTTATTGAGATTATCAATGCTTACGGCTTCTATAAAAATTAGATTCTTTTTCTCTGAAAAAGTAATTGTTAGGTCAACTGTCCTAACCGTGCCAGATTGATGAACAATCTCGAAATCTCTTCTTGTAACAGAGCCTGAATTCTCTCTAGTTTTTTTTAGAATCTTATTTATTTGGAATCCAGTTTCTTCGTTCAATAATGATGAAATTTTTTTATCTTCGAATTTTGAAGAGTCACCAATCCAGTTTGCAGCTTTTGCTGCATCGTTAATCCATAGTAGTTTGAAATCATCTCCATCTAGAATGATGATTTCAGTATTCAAGTTATCAAACGCTTTAAATTCTGAGTAATCCATAAAGTAGACTTAAAAAACAAAGCCCTCTTTGAGGGAGGGCTTTTTATATTTCTCTGTATTAGAGCTATTCAATATTTAGATTATTTAGTTAGCGTTCCAACAATGTGAGCTAATATTTTATAAGGATCTGCATTTGAGGCTGGCCTTCTATCTTCAAGATAACCATTCCAATTATGCTCGACTGTATATACAGGGATTCTTATGCTCGCTCCTCGATCACTTATCCCATAAGAGAATTTGTCTATGCTTTGTGTTTCATGAAGGCCGGTTAACCTCATGTCATTGTCAGAGCCATAAGCTGCAATCCCTTCTTGATGAACCTCACCTAGTTTGTCACACATAGATGTAAATAATTCTTCTGAACCACGAGATCTCATTTCTTCGTTTGAGAAGTTAGTGTGCATACCAGAACCGTTCCAATCTCCGGTTTTAGGCTTTGGATGGATATTTACTCCCACACCATACTCTTCTGCAATCTTGTACAGCATATATCTACTGACCCATAGATCATCTGCAGCTTTAATACCTTTGCCCAGACATTGATACTCCCATTGACCAAGTGCAACTTCAGCATTGGTTCCCGTTAATGTAATTCCGAGGTCTAGACACGCTTGAAGATGATGATCTGATATTTCTCTACCAACAACATTTCCCGCACCTACACCACAATAAAAGTCGCCTTGTGCTCTTGGCTCACCATTTTCCCATCCAAGAGGCTCACCAGTCTCTGGGTCTGTGAAGAAAAACTCTTGCTCAAATCCAAACCACCATTCATCTGTTACAACAGTTTCAGCTGCTGCACGGAAATTAGTTGGATGAGTAGTATGGTCAGCTGATTGAACCTGCGTCATAACCAAATCATGACCATGTGGATTTTCATAAGTTTGAACCGGAAGAAGCAAGCAATCTGAACTCCCGCCTTCTGCTTGCTGAGTTGATGATCCATCAAATGACCAATCTGGAGGAGTGTTTGCATCAGTAGCTTTAACTTTACTTCTCATTGAGGGTTCAGGCTGGTATCCATCAAGCCATATATATTCATAAGTTTTATATTTTGACATTCTATTTCTCCTAAAAATTTAAATACTTATGTTTATAGATGCAATGTTTATGCCAATATATTTGCACAAATAATGTGCAATTAATGTTAAATTATAGGGCAATATATAATTATTTGCACTATATTAGTGCATATTAAGAAAAATCTGTATTTTTGGGATTTGTAACTCAAAATCTTTGAAAGAATGATCTCCTCCGAACTTAACTTCAATCTGACTTCCAGAAAAGTATTTGATAGTAGCTTTATAATCAAGGACCTCATCTCCTGACTGAACTAAAGTCATAAAATTCTTATGCTCTTTTAAATTTATAATTTTTTGATTCATCACCTCTAACCAGTCCAACTGATCTTGATCAATAAAAAACTTTTCTCCAGTTGAGTAGTTTTGATTTTCACCAAGATATTCAGACATGTCTATTGGGGGAATCGCTGGATTTATATTCACACATAAAAGATTATATTTTTCTGCAAAATATGTTCCAAAAAAACCGCCCAACGAACTTCCAATAATTGAAGTGGGAGATTCTGTTTTAATTATTTCTTCAATCTGCTGATAAGCATTTTTAATATTATTATTCAAATTAGGAATTAAGATCCTGGTTGAGCTAGTGTTTTTTTTAACAAAAGATTCGATTACTTTTGCTTTGGATGAATCTGCTGATGAGGCAAATCCATGAAGATATAAAATTTTAGTCATTCAAAAAATTTATTTCTTTTGCTTCTACTGCTCCATTTAAAAATATGTTTTCAAGCCACTCAGTGAGAATTCTATTTTGTTGATATTTTTCATCTTGCGATTGTGAGAATGGAGAGGGCACAAAAAATGGAACAGGTTTTTCTTGTTGATAAGAAATTACCTCTGCTAACTTTGCATCAATATAAATATTTATTCTTAGTATAAAATTCACTAGCGCCGAATCTTTGTTTTTAAATTTTGCCTCGATCATAAGAGTGTGTGGCGTCCTTGAGATTACTAAAAATTCAGCTTCATTTTTTTGTTCAAGGTTTAGAATTTCAAATGTGTATGTATCATTTTTAAAATCACACAGGATTTTTCTTAACCTAGAGAAATTCGCACTGCATGTTGTTAAATGATTTTTTGTTTTTAAACTCTTGTACATTTATTTGATTCTATAATCATTGTTAAATGGTGTATAGGATTTGCATGCCTCAATATAATTTTCAATTTGAGTCCTTTCTGATTTGCAAAAATCACTTACTGCTTCCCCAAAATCCTCTCTTAAAAAATAATGAAATGATGAGCTTAAGTGTGGTTGAAAGCCCCTCCGGATTTTATGCTCTCCTTGAACTCCTGGATCAAAAAATTTGAGATTATTTTTAATGCAATATTCTATGCCCTGATAGTAACAGCATTCAAAATGTAGATTTTTTATTTTTGAAGTTGCTCCCCAATGCCTGCCATATAAAGTATTGCTACCCTCAAAACACAATGATGCACCGATTGGTTCTCCTGCAATTTCAGCAAAGAAAATAACCGGTTTAACTATCTGATTTACTGTATTAATTAATCTAAAAAATTCCTTATTCAAATATGGGTTTTGAGCCCTTTCATAATAAGTTTTTTGATAAAATACATAAAATAAATCCCAATCCTCATCAGTAATTTCATTATGTTTTTTACATTTAAATTCAATTCCTAGTTTAGAAATGCTTTTTCGTTCTTTACGGATAGTTGCTCTTTGACGAGAAGTAAATATAGATAGAAAATTATCAAAATCAATAAAATTTTCATTCTTCCAAGTAAATCTATAATTGTATCTTTCAACAAAATTTCTTTCTCTTAAGATACTCTTCCCTGATTCATTGGGGAAAAGAATATGCCAGGATTCTATTTCCTCTGCTTCCATTTTTTTAATACCGGCATCAATAAGATTTAATTTAGATTTGTCATCCTTGCCTAAAATTCTATCTCCTTCACAAGGGGTGAAAGGAATGGCAGTTAGTAATTTTGGATAATAATTTCTACCAGCTCTATTTAATGCATTTGCCCATTGATGATCAAAAATGAATTCTCCATAGCTATTAAATTTTTTATACAAAGGAAGAAAACTGATTAATTTTTTATTTTTGATTTCGCCAAGATGATCTGGAATCCAACCCGATTTTTCTGATGCAGAATTACTTTGTTCCATTGCTCGTAAATATGAAAAATCTTCAAAAGGATTATTAGCTTTTATTGAATAAAGCTTTTCTTGTAAATCAATTTTTTTGATTTCAGATAACATTGACTTAGATTATCAGAAAACAAAATACAGAGAGGATGAGTAAATATAAGGATGCCCAATGATTATTTTTGAAAGCTAGCAAAAAATTTTTTTGCGACGCCAGCTGATGCTGATAAAAATAAAAACCACTTAACAAAATTATTCCTATGTACCAAGCGAATGAGAGTTCTGCTTTTAATCCCACGATGAGAAAAAGGCTAATCACAGCAAATTGTAAAATTGCAATTACTAATAAAGTTTTTGATCCCCACCATAGGGGAGTCGAATGGATGCCTAATTTTTTATCATCTTCTACATCACACAATCCATAGAAGGAGTCGAAAGCAATAGTTTTTGCCGCGATGGCAAAGTAGAGAAAAATCATCGTTGGATTATTTAACTCATTTGTCATTGCGTAGACAATAATTGTAGGGTTGAAAGTTAGGCCAAGAAAAATCTGAGGCCCAATAAAAAACCTCTTTGTCAGAGGATATAAAATTATCATCAATCCAAAGCAGATACTTATAAAAATAGTATTTGTATTGGTTAAGCTAAGTAACATCAAGCTAAAAACACCAAGCGCAACAAAAACAGCCCAACTTTCGGATATTGAGAGCTTTTTACTAGGTATTGGCCTTGTTTTTGTTCTTTCTACGTCTCCATCCAGGTCTTGATCCCAAATATCATTGATTACACAGCCTGCAGATCTTACTAAAATACTTCCAGTAATAACAATTAATAAATGTGAGTATTCAAAATTGCCGTTTGTACTAATTACTAAAGCTAATAATGCTGGCCAAAGTAATAGGTATATGCCGATTGGCTTATTAAGACGCATCAATTCGATAATGGCCATTATCTTATTCATGGCGACAAAAATACTTCCATAACGCTTAAGGGGTATCCTCGAACGAGATAATGTGTTCTTCTTCCCCAAACAATTTCTTTATCAGGAGTTTGAAATTGCGCAAACTCACGATGTGTTTTGATAAATAACTCGCTTTGAAATAGTAAATCGCCAAGTGGCTTTGATCCAATAGTCCCTAATCTAGGATATCCTTTTGATGAGGTTTGATTGGGGATAATGCTTCTTGCAAAGACAAGGGGCGCCAAGTCACCATATAGGATCACTTCTCTTATTCGAACTTTTTGAGAAGGGATGTTAAGAGCTAAATACTCTTCATCCTCTGCCATACCCAAATCATCACTTAATATTTCAAGTTTAAACTTGGAATCTGATGAGATTTTTGCAGTAATTGAACCTTCTTCATTTAACCACTCGAGAATATCTTGTTTTTTTAAACAGCTTTTTAGCTGAGAGTCGCTCAGCCAATTATTAATTCTTTTTGCGTGCATGAATTTGATCTATAAAATCTGATATTATAGCCTGCTTAATTTTCATTAAATGAGACTTTTTAAGTCAGATTAAATACGAGAGAGAAAATGGAATATAAAAAATGGGAATGCATTGTATGTGGACTAATATATGATGAAGAATTAGGTTGGCCAGATGATGGCATTGCCCCAGGAACAGCCTGGGATGATGTTCCAGAGGATTGGTTATGCCCTGACTGTGGAGTAGGTAAAGAAGATTTTGAGATGACAGAAATTTAATGATTGATACGCCAAAAAACTTAACCAGAAACATACTTATTGGGTTGCTTCTAGGTTTTGTCGCTGGTTCTTTTCTTTTTTATACAGACTTCTTTTCAAGCTCAGTCGATGCTTTTGTAGAAAAATATATTTTTAAGATGGGCGGAGATATCTTCATGAATCTCCTTAAATTATTGGTTGTCCCTTTGGTTTTCTTTTCTTTGGTAACAGGCATCTCTTCGCTAGGAAGTTCTCAGTCTTTGGGCAAGATTACTTTTAAAACCGTAGGCTTTTATTTATTGACCACAGGCATCGCTGTTTCTTTGGCGCTTATAGCTGGCTCTTTCTTTAAGCCCGGCTCTAATTATTCATCCGATATAGCTATGGCTGCACCAAGTTCATTGCCTCAAGGGCAGGGAATCTACTCAACCATTGTTGGAATTTTTCCTTCAAACATTATTCAAGCAATGGCAGAAAATCAGATGCTGGCAATTGTATTTTTTAGCATTATTTTTGGTTTAGCTTTAAATAAAACGAACCATTTAACAGGAAATTTAAGCGATTCATTTGCTAAATTAAATACAGTATTTTTACAGCTGATAGTTATGATCATGAGCTTTGCTCCATTAGGAGTTTTTTGTTTAATTGGAAAATTTGTTATTGCTGATGGTCTTGATATTTTCCAAGACGTTTTAGCATATGTAGTATTGTTAATCGCTCTTCTTTTATTTCATGCAGCTTTTACCTACTCAATATTTTTAAAGTTTATCGGAGGATTAAATCCATTAACTTTTTTTAAAAAGATGAAAGATGTTGCTTTATTTGCATTTTCCACCTCATCAAGCGCAGCAACAATTCCAGTAACCCTCAAAACAGTAAATCAAGACTTGGGCGTCAATCAAAATGTCGCTTCTTTTGTAGTGCCTGTTGGCGCCACGATCAATATGGATGGGACTGCAATTATGCAAGGTTTAGCAACAGTGTTTATTGCTCAAATGTCTGGCATTGACTTAACGCTATTTCAATATATTCAAGTTGTGCTGTTAGCAGTAGCAACATCAATTGGAACTGCTGCTGTTCCATCTGCGGGAACCATTACCTTGATCATCATTTTGCAACAATTTAACTTACCACTTGAGGCAATAGGAATTATTCTTGCGGTTGATAGAGTGCTAGACATGCTCAGAACATCAGTTAATGTTACCGGTGATGCTGCAATTGCATGTATAGTTGCGAAAACTGAGAATCAATTGGATGAAAATATTTTCAATTCAAAGGCTTAATTACTAATTAAATTCAATTTTATTTGATAAAATCTAACGCTTGTTTATAGGAGAGAAAGAATGAATATATTAATTGCCCCAGCATTGGGTGTTTTTGGTTTGATTGCTGCTTTTGTGGTGTTCAGTTTAGTTATGCGTTATTCAGATGGAACTGATCAAGTCAAAAAGATTGGTGATGAAATTCATAAGGGCGCAATGAAGTTCATGAAAACAGAATATACCTATTTATTAATTTTTGTTGCCGTATTAGTTGTATTAGTTGCAACTTTTCTAACGATTCAATCAGCGATTGCGGTTGTAGTTGGTGCCGCCTGCTCATCTTTGGCAGGATTTATTGGGATGTATGCAGCTACAAAAGCAAATGTTAGAACTGCAACCGCAGCTCAACAAGATGGTGCAGCCGCAGCATTAAGCGTTTCATTTTATGGCGGCTCAGTGATGGGATTATGTGTGGCATCTCTTGGCTTGATTGGTTTAGGCGGGCTCTTCTATTTTTTCAGTGAATCACATGTTCATGCTCTAGAGGGATTTGGGATGGGCGCATCAGTTGTAGCGCTTTTCTCTCGTGTTGGAGGAGGTATTTTTACTAAGAGTGCAGATGTTGGAGCAGATCTGGTGGGTAAGATTGAAGCAGGAATTCCTGAGGATGATCCAAGAAATCCAGGAGTTATTGCAGACAATGTTGGTGATAACGTTGGCGATGTAGCGGGTATGGGCTCAGATATTTTTGAATCTTATTGTGGATCAATGATTGCTTCTATTGCTATAGCTTACACCTTAGGCTCTAAAGAGATGATGATGTTTCCATTGGCTTTAGCTTCAATTGGGTTAATAGCTTCTATTATTGGAATCGTAATAGTTAAATTACAGTCTGCTAAAGCGCCTGCAAGTGCCTTGCGCTCAGGAACTCTTTTAGCTCCTGCAATATTTATTGTGATGGCATATTTTTTAACAAACAGCATAGCTGGAGTTTCTATTAATGTTTGGTGGGCTGTGGTATGCGGTGCAGTGGGCGGAGTCCTGATTGGATTAATTACTGAGTACTATACAGGTGGAGACCCTGTAAAAAAGATTGCTGAATCGGGTGAAACTGGACCTGCAACCGTTATGATTGCTGGCCTTTCGGTTGGCATGCAATCCGTTGTAATTCCTATATTAGTTTTAGCAACAATTATTTTAATTTCAACAACTCTTTCAGGGGTTTATGGAGTGGGTATTGCTGCTGTCGGAATGCTTTCAACAGTTGGGATAACTATGGCAATTGATGCGTATGGTCCTGTTGCAGATAACGCTGGTGGTATTGCTGAGATGGCTGGCATGGGAGAGGATGTAAGAGAGATTACAGATTCTTTAGATGAGCTTGGAAATACAACAGCAGCTATCGGTAAAGGATTCGCAATTGGAGCTGCAGCTTTAGCAGCACTTGCAATCATTTCTGCATTCTCTGCGGTTGTAAGTCTTAATTTCGGAGATGCATTTACTTTATCTCTTGGCCAACCAATTGTCTTGGTAGGAATGTTCATAGGAATTTGTATTCCATTCCTAATCTCTTCAATAACTATGACAGCAGTTGGAGATGCTGCGTTTGAAATGATCAATGAAATTCGAAGACAGTTTAGAGAAATCGATGGTTTGATGGAGGGTACTGCTGACCCTGATTCAGAAAAATGTGTTGAGATAGCAACTAAAGCGGCTTTAAAGAAAATGATGTTACCAGGTGTTATTGCTGTAGCGATGCCAGCGGTTGTGGGATTTGGTTTGGGTGCAATGGCCCTGGGCGGAATGCTAGCAGGCGGATTATTGGGTTGTGTTGCACTTGCTTTATTTATGGCTAATGCAGGTGGAGCATGGGATAACGCTAAGAAGTACGTTGAGAAGGGCAACCTCGGCGGGAAAGGTTCGGATACTCATGCCGCAGTTGTCGTTGGAGACACAGTCGGCGATCCATTCAAAGATACTTCAGGACCTTCAATGAACATCTTAATCAATGTTATGGCGATTGTAAGTCTAGTTATAGCCCCTTTATTAACATTGAATGGAATGTTGTAAAAATTACTTTAACTAAAAATAAGAAACCCGCAATAGCGGGTTTTTTTATTTCTAATTTAGAGTTTTAGTATGATAATCTGATTTAGAGAGGTAAAAATATGAATCAAACAGCACTTTTGACACCAGTTCTAGCATTGGCGCTTTGGACTTTTACAATTTTCTTAGTGATGGCTTTTGGCAGGCTCAGATCTATGGATAATCCTCAGGATGCAGCTCATACAAAAGATCTAAAGGGAGCAATGCCTGCTTGGGTTGAAAGGACTGGAGATAACTATAATCATCTTTTTGAGCAGCCCGTTGCATTTTATGTGGTTACTTTATCAATTGCTTTAATTAATAATTTTGATTCTTTAATGGTTCAATTGGCATGGGTATTTGTGATTTTAAGAATTATTCATTCACTAGTTCAGTTAACGTTTAACATGGTTTTAGTGAGATTCTTATTGTTTGCTGCAGGATGGATAATTATTGCTTATATGGCCTTTTCTCAGCTTTTTGTTTAGATACCAAGCTGTTTTTATCTTTAAAAAGTTATATTTTGATGAAATATATTAATCATCTAGCTAAGCATCAGCAAAAGCTATAGAGCCTGAGATCCATCTTTCTATCAACTGATTAGCAAGCTCAGGCTCCTCGTTACATATTAATTCAGCGACTTTTTTGGTTTCCATTAGATACTGACTGTCTCTAACTAGATTTGTATATTTCATCGGTACAATACCTGTTTGTTGTGCACCCATAATTTCTCCGGGGCCTCTAATTACTAGATCTTCTTCAGCAATTTTAAAACCATCTTGAGAGTCAACTAACACTTGCAGTCTCTGCGATGAGACATCTTGAATCTTATCTTTGTGAAGAAGAATGCAAAAGCTTTCTTTAGTTCCTCTGCCTATTCTTCCTCTTAATTGATGTAATTGTGCTAAACCAAACCTTTCAGCATTTTCAATCACCATGATATCTGCATCAGGAATATCGACTCCAACCTCAACAACAGTCGTTGATACTAAGATTGAAGTTTTAGAATCTTTGAAAGCTTGAATCTGCTCTTGTTTTTTAATTGCAGATAATTTGCCATGCAGGCAACCAACTTTAGCTTGACCAAAATGCTCGGATAAATCTTCATGGGTTTCAATGACAGCATTTAAATCCAAGTTCTCAGATTCTTCAATTAAAGGACATATCCAATATACTTTGCTACCTTTTTTTGTAGCAATTGAGATTCTTTCAATGAGTTTATCTTTTCCACTTAGCGGCAAGCATGATGTTTGAATTGGTTTTCTACCAGGAGGCAATTCATCTATTACTGAAACATCCATGTTTGCATATACGCTCATCGAAAGAGTTCTTGGAATGGGGGTAGCTGTTAATGTGAGCTGATGAGGCGCTGATTTTTCAGAATCATTTTTTTTTCTTAAGGCTAGTCTTTGATTTACTCCAAACCTATGCTGCTCGTCGATGATAATGAGAGCAAGATTAGAAAACTCAACACTCTTTTGGAACAAAGCATGGGTTCCAACTAATAATTTGATCTTACTATCCTTAAGATCTTGTAAGACTTTTTTTCTCTGGCTTATAGAGGTACTACCAGTAAGAAGAGCTACTTTATCTGCCTGTTTCTTAAAAAAAGATTTAAAACTAATAAAATGTTGCTCTGCTAGTAGTGTGGTTGGCGCCATAAAAGCAACCTGAAACGATGAATCAAGAGCCAATGCTGCAGCTAATGCGCCCACCACTGTTTTTCCTGACCCAACATCTCCTTGGACCAATCGCATCATAGGAACTTCTTGTGATAGGTCCTCTTTAATTTCATTTACAACTTTCGCTTGTGCTTTAGTTAATTCAAAAGGAAAATTTGATTTAACTTCTGCTGTCCATTCATCTTCTTTGGACAATGAATAGGCATGATGCCGTTTTTGTTTACGTTTTAAAAAAGCCATACCAGCTTGAAAAGCAATCATCTCTTCTTTTAATAGTCTTACTCTTGCTGGATGGGAGCCACCAGGCAGCATTTCATTAATATCAATATCTGCCTCAGGATTATGGATTATGTGTAGAGCATCAATAATTTTCATGTTTAAAGATGCGTCATATTTTTCAACATCAAGAAAGTCTTCTTCAAAATTTAATTTTGAAATTGCAGCTTGAATAAATCCTCTAATTTTTTTTTGTCCTATGCCCTTGGGTACTCTATACACAGGTGTTAATTTTTTGTCTTTTAACTCGTGATCATTTGAAATAACTTCATACTCTGGATGGATCATTTCTAACCCATATCTACTTAGGCTCACTTTTCCATAACATAAAAGCTCAGTTCCAGTTTTAAGTTGCTTAGTTTGGGCGGGATGGAAATAAAAAAAACGAATATTGATATTAGAATATGAATCAGCTGATTTAAGCACCATCATCTTTCTTGGTCTATATAGCACTTGTGTAGACAAAATCTTTACTTTAATTAATTTTTCATCTCCTGGTTGAAGGTCGCTTATATATGAAATTTTTGTTCTATCTTGATACCCAAAAGGAAGATGAAAGCAGAGATCTCTTAAGTTAAAAATTCCAATAAGATGAAGTTTTTCAACGATAGAGGGTCCGATACCCTTTAATTGAGTGAGTTCAATATTAGCCACTTAACGATAATACTTTTAATATAAGGACTTTAGAAACATATATATGAAAAAAGTTTTAATTATAGGCTACGGAGACATTGGCAGTCGGATAGTTGCAAGGCTTCCTATGCAAGAATTTATAGGCGTTTCTAGAAGTGCGTCTGCTGCTTTACCTAATCTTGAATTCATTCAGCATGATTGGATGAATGAATCAAAATTGATTGTGCCTTCAATGGATTTCTCTACCATTGTGATGATATTAAAACCAACCTCACCAGACTCAGAGGGCTATCAGAGAGGATTCTTAGATGCGTCATATCAAATGATGAACTTTTTCAATAACAATATAAGTTATGAAAAATTACTGATTGTTACCTCAACTAGGGTTTATGGTTTGGGCAATGGAAGAAATATAACTGAAGCGATGACACCTTTGCCTGATGACGAGCAAGCAAGCATTATTTTAGAGTATGAAGACTTTGTAACGCGCGAATCCAAAATAGAGCCTATGATTTTACGTCCGTCAGGATTGTATGACGAACAAGCTCATTGGATGAAAAACTATGTAGATGCTTATGATGGAAAAAAATATCATCTACGCTTTACTGAAGCCAATATGTTTAGCAGGACCAATCTTTCTTTGGTAATAGCAAACTATATTTGCAACAAAGAATTATTCCATATATCTGGACCGCTGATTTGTAGTGAACCAG